>JBLHTM010000007.1:0-30094 GCA_047627215.1 Rickettsiales bacterium
CCTAAAATTGAAGAATTGTTGGGTCAGAAAATTAGATTCGTCGATGATTGTGTTGGCAATAAAACTGAAGAAGAAGTTTCAAAAACTGGATATGGGGAAGTTATTTTGTTAGAAAATTTGAGATTTTATGATGGCGAGACCAATAATGATCCAGAATTTTCTAGGTCACTGTCCAGCCTTGGAAATCTTTATGTTAATGACGCATTTTCTTGTTCTCATCGCGCCCATGCTTCAATTGTTGGTGTGGCAGAAATTCTGAAAAGCTGTGCTGGATTGCTTTTACAAAATGAAATTGAAAATTTAACAAATTTGGTAGCAAAGCCCAAAAAACCAATGCTTGCTATTGTTGGCGGTTCAAAGGTTTCGACCAAAATTGATTTGATCAATGCTTTGATTGAAAAATCTGAGGCAATTTTTATTGCCGGAGGAATGGCAAATACCTTTCTTTATGCAATGGGAAATAATGTTGGAAAATCACTTTGTGAGAAAGATTTGAAAAATCTAGCGTTGGAAATTTTGGAAAAGGCCCAGAAAAATGGCTGTGAAATTATTCTGCCAAAAGATGCTTTGGTTTGTAAGAAATTAGAAAATGCAACTGAAGCGAGAAATATTGATGTTTGTGATGTCAAAGATGACGACATCATCGCTGATGCTGGAGAAGGAACTATTGCTGATTTGAAAAATAAAATCGTTGATTTAAAGACTGTGGTTTGGAATGGCCCTCTTGGCGCTTTTGAAATCAAACCTTTTGACAGTGCAACGACTGCATTAGCAGAAATTGTTGCAACCAAAACTAAATCCGGAGATTTGATTTCGGTTGCTGGTGGTGGAGATGTTGTTTCCGCCTTAAATTCTTCGGGATTTATTGATGATTTTAGCTACATCTCAACTGCCGGCGGTGCTTTCTTGGAGTGGTTAGAAGGCAAAAGCCTTCCTGGAATTTTGGTTTTAAAATAACAACATTATCCAGCCCCAGAAGACCCTCCATCACTACTTGGATCAGACCCTCCCTTTGGAGGAGGATTCTTCAATTCACCTCTTGGAGAATTGTTTGCGCTTTTACCAGTCCTGCTGACTGCCCCGCCAAGCTTATTCGCTCCTCTGGCGGCTCGTTTTTGAGCCCCCCTAACAGCCCCATAACCTTTTCTAGTGGCTCCTTGATTACCTAAAAATCCAGTTTTCGAAATGGCATTTCCCCCGATTATTTGAGCTGCAAGAGCAGGAATTTCTTCTAGAAATCCCGCTAAGATATAGACAATAATAACCGATTTTATCATGGTTAGTATTTTTTGTCGGCCAGCGTCACCTGAAAAAACCAAATCGTTAAGCATTGCAAGACCAATTCCAAAAGGAGCGAGGGCAGGATTCGACTTAATATTGCCGTTATTCATATTCATCATACAAACAACACTGTCCGACATTGGATCACGCTCTTTTTCTCCGGCTTCAAAATCACATTCCTTGCCTGAAGTTGTGGCCGTGTTTCCACCAACTTCTCCTGCAGTTCCAGAAAAATCGACATTGCCGCCATCATCAAGAATTATCTCACCGTTTCTATCGACACAAAATTTATCACAAACCATTTCTTTTTGCGGAGGATCTCCCCTAAAGGTTGCACTTCCTGTTATGAGAGTCTCAAAAATTGCAATGAAGAAACCAATATATGCAAAAAGCATCATTGGCTGCAGGCTGTAAGCAATTAGTAAATTTAGCCATTTATTAAAAATGTCCTTGGTCTTTTCAAACAAAACAGCGGTGATTGCAAGAGGGGAAATGTAGACCAGCAAGATCACAATAAAGGAACAAAATAGAAAAATATGCAGGGTTCTAATGGCCACAATGATCATGAATATGCCAAAAACCAGAGTCAAAATTGCAAAGAAAACCCCAATAGCTCCAGCAACAGGGCTAAGCATTGCTGGGATAATTAACAGAGCAATACTTGCAACAGAGGCTTCAGGGCCAAATCCAAGATATCTAGCAATTTTACAATCAAGACTATCAAAAACCGCCAAATATTCTTTTCCTGGAGGATAAAGATCAACAACTCCAGATGTGCCATCGGTGGAATAAATCTCTCCGAACTGACAACCATCTTTTGTTGCGTCAGAAAAAGCACCTCCTGTTAAATGCGTAAGCGAGGCTGAGGATTTGTAAACCACGTTCGACAAAGAAGCTGAGGCACCATAGACTCCGTCAAAGAAATATCCTTGCCACGCATTTCCTGTAGCAAAAAATAACACCAAGCCAATTTTGGCAATATAAATCGTCAAATCCTTACGCTTTATCACCTCACCTGTGAGCAATATTTTGAAACCTTGAAGCATGATTGAGATGGTTAAAACCAGCTTAATAATATCTTTAAGATTATCTTGTATTCGAGAAAAGAATGATTTTTCATCAACATATTCTCCTTTTTGGTATCGATAAAAATCGGTTGGACATATTCCGTCTTCATTGGGATATTCATTAACTGCCCCACATTTTGTGTGACCCGCTTTGCCATTAAAAATATTTTCTATGGTTTCTTTAAAACATTGAGCAATTGGAGCGGAGAAATGTTTTTGAGTTCCGGTGAGGCTGATTTGTCCAGGATCGTATTGTCCGTAAGCATATTCATTTTTGGAATCTCCGACGAAATTTAAGCAGGCAGTTGAAAAATAAGGGGAAGTGATACTGGTGTCGTAAATGTAGTCACTGGCGCCGACAATCACGCAATGATTCATTAATTGGCAATAGTTTCTACATCTTCCTGCTTTTTTATTAGGGAGGCAAGTGGTTGCCAAAGCAGCATCATCGAGGCTAGTTCCTCTAATTTCACTAAGTCCGGCACAATTTGGTGGATCTGCCGAAAGTGGGTCTTTTGAAAGTTCGGAAAAATCAAATCTCGTAAAATTAAATTCATCCCTAGGTTCTCCAGCTGTGAAAACTCCATCTTTAAAATAATCACACTCCAGGCTCCCACCTCCAATATTAAAGTCGTAAGGGCAAAGGTTAGCAGTTGAGACGCAAATCATTCGATCATTTTGCGCATATTTTGCAGCATATGTGACGGGGGAAGCGGAATTTCCACTAGCTATCCCACCAACATTGCAGGATGTTCCGGCTTTACAGAATTTGTGACTGGTTTGAATAAGACTAGAAATGCATGTTCCGGGTGAAGCGTCACTTCCTACCCAAGAACCAGCGGCAAGACAATATTTTCTTTCGATACATACGCTAGTTTTGCTTTTATCAACGCAGCATCGGTGAGCTTCTTTATAATCATCAACAAGATCTGAGGGAACATCATTAACTCGGTGGTTGTATCTGTCGCAAGCATAATTTGCTGGCTCAGATCCTCGCATGTAGTATCTTTGGGCGGTATAATCATTGTCTCCAGAAGTAACTTTAATTCGGTTTTCTTGCAAAGACCCATGCTTTGATTCATCCCAAGAAGAAGTTACGTCTGCGCAAGGAGAATCACTATTATCTTCTTTTTCAACTCCACCATAAAACCATTCGTAATATTGTCTATTTTCTTTTCTAAGCTCATCTCCTTCTGGCAGAGGAGAATCATTATTATATTGATCAAGACCATCTCTATTTTTCACATCCTCCACAACACGTTTGTGCCCAGAAATGTTTCTTGTCATCGCCTCACTGTTCCACTTGGTCCAAGACCCATCACCATCTTTTCCGCCATTGCCACAAAGATAGCTATTGTCATAAGCATCTTGAGCTACTGTGTGTTGAATTTTAACATTGGTGAGGAAGCTGGCTAAAGCAATGTATCCCGCAGATACGGCTGCGCAACATGCGAAATTTTTACTAACTGTGCATCTGAAAGTTCCTCTTGCGAGATCCAAAGCATCATGAGTTGGAGTGGGATAAATTCTTCCTCCTCGAAAGCTTGTGTATATTGTGCAAATTTTGTTCATCGAGAAAATAGCAGCCTTAACCCCAACGTATGGCGGAAGAACTACCGCCAGGCAAACAGGGTTGTACGGATCAAATAAGAAATCGTCCCCACCGTCAGTAATGTCATAATGCAAGGCGGAAGGATAAGGATTGATATTGCTCTCCTCCCCTGCCACAGGGGTGCATTCGCGAACGATATCTTTCAGATCGGCATACGATGGGGTGGAATAAGAAAGGGTCAAAAACAAAAAAAAGACAAAGAATAATCTACTTATTATTTTAAAAGAAGGTGCAAAAGAACCTTTGTGATCAGGAGCTAACTTTGTAGCGTGAACATATTTGTTTGATATGTGATTTTCTTGATCAATTTTTTTCATTACACCGCTCTTTCGTAAAATATTTCCAGCCAATCCGCCGGATCTTCACCAACCTCACCAACAATTTCATCGAAGATATTTATGGTTTCAATGTTTCCAGACAAAACCTTAATCATTTCATCCATTCCACTCAAGTCAATTCTAGCAATCACACCGTCATTATCTTGTTTGAGGAGGAAAAAACGACTACCTGGATCAGTAGTCCTAACTAAAGAAAATTCTCGCTCCGAAAGCATAAAAACAGATCTATAAATTTCCGTCGCCTTCAAATTTGGCAAAAAAACTTGTGTTGCAGTTTGCTGAACCAAAGTATCAGAAATTGTACTTTTGGCAGCATCCTCAACTGATTGGGTGGCAAATATTACGCAAGTATTGAGCTTTCTTAAAGTCTTGAGCCAATCTTTAATTTTTGGAGCAAAAACCGGATTATCAATCAAAGCCCATGCCTCATCCAAAACAATCATTGTTGGTCTGCCATCCAATGATCTTTGAATGCGATGAAATAAATAAAGCAAAACAGGAGCGATGGCATATTTATCTTTCAAAGCCTCACCCATCTCAAAACCAAAAGTACGATTTGAATCAAAATCAATCAAATCTTCGTCATTATCAAACAATCTCGCATGAGATCCATTGCCATGCCACATTGATAATTTTCCCGATAAAGATCCTGGTCCACCAATTCCCATAAAAGCAGAAATATTAGATAATCGTCTTTCTTTTTGTGGAAGTTTGTAGTTGCCTCTTACCGCTTCATTGAGTTTATCAAGTTCTTCAGGAGTGATTTTATCTTCGTCATAAGTCACTAAAGATCGTAAAAACTCCACCAAAAATGAACGATTAGCAGGATTATCTTCCAATTGAAAAGGGTTAAATCCAGAAGATTTTGAAACGTGAGGAGTCATGTAAGTTCCACCAATTGCTCGCAAAAATATTTCTGCGCCACGATCTTTATCAAAGAAAAATAATCGACCGTAAAATTTCTGAGCTTGTGCGCACAAAAAATTCAGCAAAACGGTTTTACCAGATCCCGTTGGACCAATGACCATGGTGTGACCAACGTCACGAACGTGAAAACTAAAAAAGAATGGCGTCCCTGATACAGTGTTAAAAACCGTAACCGCATCACCCCAATGATTACCTTTTCTTTTTCCAGATGGGTAATTGTGAAAGGAGGCAAACCCAGCAACATTAAGTGAGTTGACCGTTGATTTTCGAGCCGCAAAAGAGCTGTTACCAGGAATCTGGGCCCAATAGGCCGGTTCTAGATTTATTTTCTCACGCACAGCTGTAATACCAACATTTGCCATCTCAACAACCGCCATGGAGAGTGCGCTTTCTAAAGATTTAAGATTGTCCTCAATACATAAAACGGTGCAATGATGGGAACCAAAAGCAAATTCTCCACTCATTGCCGAATCCAAGGCTTGATCAATTTCACCAATTTGAGAAACCGCCACATCTTCTGATTGAGCAAGCCTTCTTTGCTGAAGTTGCATTGACCCAATAGCAATCATCCGATCAACAAATGCAAATGATTGACTAACAATCAGCTCAAATGGCAATTGCATAAAACCATCAAATATTCCTGCGTGAGTTGAAGGTCGATATTCTTTCAAAGAGATGATGCCAGCATACTTACTAACTGTTGGATGCCTAGCTTCAATAGATTTTGGACCAAAAAACAAACGGCTAATGGGCAAATAATGATCGACGCCCATGGTCGGCAAGGTCATTTTCTGGCTAAACCCACAATTAACAATTCGCCCAAGAAACTCCAACAGCTCACTAAAAACCCCATCCTCATTTTCGACTATCCCCAAAATTTCAGCACGATAAGCAGAAAATCCATTCAAAACCCGAGTAGTCAACTCCTCAAGCTCTTCAAATGATTCTCGCATATGACTTTCCCAAGAAAAACGATCGGCAACATGTTGAACTTTTTGGATCATTTGCTGAAACTTAGCAATCGTCGATGCATCGTGACCGCGAATAACGGTCAAATAATGTTCATTGATAAAACTTTTATCGTCGCTATGCGTATCCTTCCATTCTTGATTTAGTCTCTGGGAAAAAACATTAGGCATTTCGCCGTCAGGAAAGGCTTTTTCTTTTCTGCGAATAGTGTGAAAATAAACTGAAAAATTACCCGACGCCATCCCTTTGAGGATATTATTTCTAGCGCCTTTTTTAAGATCAATTTCAATATCGTCGGCAGTTTCAAAAGAAAAACCTTTGATTTTTATGACACGAATCAAGCTTTCATCTTTACAAAGAATAGTGTCAGAATTGTAATGGCATCTGTAGGGAACAAAATGCGCAGTGGAAACTTCACCTTTAGCAACTTTTTCTTTTTCTGGTTTAACTGCCCTAAAACGCACTTTATTAATGGTTAATTATTAATTGATTAATGGTTAATTATTGGTGATTAATTGTTAATTATCAATTTAAGATTGTGAATTAACTCGAGTATCATTAAATTTGCAGCCCTTCATTCACAAAAAATCATTAAAATGACTATTCTAAAAACCGACATCATCATCATTGGCGCTGGCCCAGCTGGATTATTCTCTGTTTTTGAAGCAGGAATGTTAAAAATGAAATGTCATGTGGTTGACACTCTTGATTTCATTGGCGGGCAATGTTCTGCACTATATCCAGAAAAACCAATCTACGACATCCCAGCTCACCCAAGCATTTTAGCGGGAGATTTGATTGCTAAACTTGAAGAGCAAGCAAAACCTTTTGATCCAATTTTTCATTTAGGCCAAAGAGTTGAAAAAGTTGAAAGACTGGAAGATAAAACACTACGAATCACAACTTCCAAAAATGTGGTTATTGAAGCCAAAGCCATCATCATCGCCGCCGGTTGCGGAGCTTTCGGACATAATCGCCCACCGCTTAAAAACATTGAAAAATTTGAAGAAAAGTCAGTTTTTTACATGGTAAAAAGCCGCAAAGAATTTTCTGGAAAAAATATCGCTATTGCTGGCGGAGGAGATTCTGCGGTTGATTGGGCAATTTCTCTGTCTGAAGTTGCAAAGAAAATTTATGTTATTCACAGGAGAGATAAATTCCGCTGCGCCCCCGAAAGCTCAACAAGACTAAAAGAATTGGCAGCAACAGGAAAAGTTGAAATGGTCACCCCATATCAACTAGAAGGTTTAAAAGGAGAAAATGGAAAATTAGAGCATGTTGTGGTCAAAGATTTTTCTGGAAACATCCGAGATCTTGAAACTGATATTCTTCTGCCATTTTTTGGACTAGCCATGGAACTTGGGCCAATCGCCAATTGGGGTCTAAATCTTAACAAAAATCTTATTGAAGTTGATTTTGCAACCATGCAAACCTCCCAAGAGGGAATCTTTGCTATTGGCGACATGGCGACCTACAAAAATAAACTAAAACTCATCTTAAGCGGCTTTGCCGAAGCCGCCACCGCCTGCCACGCAATTTTTCCAATTGTTAAACCTGACGAAATTCTTCATTTCGAATATTCAACCTCAAAGGGGGTTTAAATAATTATGAGTTATGAGGACGATAATATTTAAAAAACTCATTCATAACTCATATTTCATAACTAATTGACTCATGTTCTCAAAACTCGAATTTCTCATTGCCCTTCGATATTTAAAAGCTAAACGCTCGGAAGGATTCATTTCTGTAATCGCGATTTTTTCTTTTGTAGGAATCATGATTGGAGTTGCAACTCTGATCATCGTCATGTCGGTGATGAACGGATTTCGCTACGAGTTGGTTAATAGAATTTTGGGAATCAATTCTCATCTAACGATCTATTCAAGAGAAGGGAAAATTCCTAATTACCAAGAAATTATCGGAAAATTAAAAACCTTGCCGGGTCTTGAATATGTTAACCCAATCATCGAAACACAAACCATGATGACATCCAACGGAAAAGCGTCGGGTGGTTTGGTCAAAGCAGTTAAAATTGATGATTTAAAGCATAAAAGACTAATTGCAGATAACATCATTAGTGGAGAAATCGAAGCTTTAAAAAACAAAAGTCAGGTCATTATTGGAGTTGGTCTAGCCAACAGTTTGCGCCTCGATGTTGGTGATAATTTCAAAATAATTTCCTCCGAAATCAACAATTCAATTCTCGGGTCAATTCCGAGAATCAAGACCTACAAAGTTGGAGGTATTTTTGAAAGTGGCATGTATGAATATGACGCCAGCACAACTTTCATGAATTTCAAATCAGCAGGAATTCATTTCAGATATCGAAATTCAGCATCAGCAATTGAAGTTTTTGGAGCCGACCCCACTCAAATCCATCAACTCAAATCAGGAATTTACGATCTGATCAATAGCGATTTCCCTGATCTTTATGTCAGAGATTGGCAACAAGCCAACGCTAGTTTTATTGATGCTCTAAAGGTCGAAAGAACAGTAATGTTTATGATCCTAACTTTAATAATCCTAGTTGCCGCCTTCAACATCATCTCGAGCTTGATAATGCTTGTTGGAGACAAAAAAAGAAACATCGCCTGCATGAGAACCATGGGAATGGCAAAATCTTCCGTGATGAGAATTTTTCTAATTTGTGGAAGCTTGATTGGAGTTTTGGGAACGTTATTTGGAACTTTGATCGGTGTAACATTTTCCATGAATATCCAAAATATCAAAGAATTCCTAGAATCATTAACCGGCGCCCAACTTTTCAATCCAGCAATTTATTTCCTATCTCAACTACCATCAAAAATTTTCGTCTCTGACGTTGTCATAATCACTATTATGGCGCTGATTTTGTCATTTTTAGCAACTATTTATCCTGCCCTTAAGGCATCCAAAGCCAATCCTGCTGATATTTTGAGATATGAATAGATTTTTAGTTTAAATTGATAATTTATTTATATGAGATTTGGTATTATACCATTTCCATAAATTAACTTCTCTCTTAACAAAATATTTTGATTTTTAAATTTAATTCTAAAGTGAAGCTGTATCTAGATACCGCAAACTTTAGAATTAAAAATTAAAAATCATAAAGATGAAGTTAAGAGAGAAGTTAATTTGTGGAAATGGTATTATTTGCTACTTAATGAGATTTGCGGCAAAAACCAATCAACCGGAGTGATTCCGCAATTTTGCAGATATTTATTGCTTTTGGAAAAATGTCCACTACCCAGAAAACTTTTATGAGCAGAGAAAGGGCTTGGATGAGAACATTTCAAAACCAAATGTTTTTTATTATCAACATTCACGGCTTTTTTTTGAGCATGACTTCCCCACAATAAAAAAACCAGGTTTTTACATTTCTTATTAAGCACATCAACGGTTCTATCGGTGAAAATTTCCCAACCTTTTCCTTGGTGAGAAGCTGGCTTTCCTTGTTCAACAGTCAAAACATTATTTAACATTAAAACCCCATTTTTTGCCCAAGATTCTAAAAATCCATGATTTGGCGTTTCGGATCCTAAATCAGATTTTAATTCTTTGTAAATATTTCTTAACGAAGGGGGTGTTTTAACGCCAGGATTTACCGAAAAACAAAGTCCGTGGGCTTGATCTTCACCATGATAAGGATCTTGACCGATTATCACAATCTTAACTTTATCCAGAGGGGTTAAATTAAAAGCTGAAAATATTTGCGATTCATCGGGGTAGATAGATTTATTTTCGCCTTTCTCCTTTTGCAAAAAAGACTGCAAATTCATCATGTAATCTTTTTCAAATTCTTCCCCTAAATAGCTCATCCAAGAATCTGGCAATGGTGGTTTTTTGATATTCATAAGTAAATTTTGATCAATATTATTTGAGTAAAAAATGGCATCGGCAACAATATTAAATATGCCTCATTTTATTTTTTTAATAAATAACTTTGCCATAATTATGATTTAGTTTCTAATGACTAATTTTAAGATAAGGCAATCTAGCTTCCAAAAAAATAAAACCAATGAAAGAGAGTAAAAATATTGCAATTATTGGTGGTGGACCCAGCGGCTTAATGGCAGCAGAAATAGTTACAACAGCCGGTCATCGAGTAACATTATATGACGCTATGCCCACTGTCGGACGTAAATTCATGCTTGCAGGAAGAGGTGGTTTAAACCTGACTCACAATGAGCCTCTGGATAAATTCATAACAAAATATTCCGAAGCATCAAAGTGGCTAAATCCCAGGGTAAAAGCCTACCCTCCGGAAAAATTGCGTAAATGGTGCGAGGATTTGGGGCAAGAAACTTTTGTTGGCAGCAGTGGAAGAATTTTTCCAAAAGCCATGAAGGCCTCTCCATTGCTTCGAGCTTGGCTTAAAAGATTGGAAGGACTTGGAGTCAAATACAAAACTCGGCACTCTTGGCAAGGGTTTGACGGCAAGAAACTAATATTTATCGACGCCGACAAGAAAATCGTCAAAGTCAGGCCAGATGCAACATTACTCGCACTTGGCGGAGCTTCTTGGCCGCATTTGGGGTCAAATGGTGGTTGGGTTGACATTCTTGAGAAATGTGGCGTAAAAATCTCAGAACTTAGACCATCTAATTGTGGATTTATTGCAAAATGGTCCGAGCATTTGGTCAGTAAATTTGCTGGAACCCCACTAAAATCAATCTCAATCAGCCATAAAGATTTTTCTCATAAAGGTGAAATAATGATTACAAAACAGGGAATTGAAGGAGGAGCGGTTTATGCCCTATCTGCTGTTTTACGTGAATCTATCAAAAGTGATGGTGAGGCGGTTTTAAATTTAGATTTACGTCCAGAAATGACAATTGAAACATTGTCGAAAAAATTGCAAGTTCGCGGCAAGAAATCCCTCAGCACTTATTTGCGAAAAGCAGGATTTCCCCCTCTATCCAGCGCATTGCTGCATGAATTTATTCCTTCGGACATTCTAGTAAAAGCAACGCCAGAAATTTTGGCCGGATACCTTAAATCTTTACCAATCAAACTAACTTCAACAACAGATATTGCCCGAGCCATTTCAACAGCAGGAGGAATTACCCAACAATCTTTAGATAAAAACTTCATGTTAAAATCCAAAGAAGGAGTTTTTGCAGCTGGTGAAATGCTAGATTGGGAAGCTCCTACGGGAGGATACCTTTTGCAAGGTTGCTTTAGCACTGCGGTTTGTGCGTCAAAAGGAATGTTGAGCTTTATTAAGAAACAATCCCAAGAAAAATAAATGGATAAATGTTGGCTCTTTTTCAAAATAAGTGACAAATTAATTGCCACCTTAGTGATCAAGAATAAATTATAAAATTCACCGTCAAGAGTTACCGTCATGCCGGACATAGAGTTTCTTAGGTGGCTTTGCTGCCTTAGAAACTATTGATCCGGTACCTCATGAGGAAAAATATCTATCTACAATTCTTTACTTATCTATTCTTTTAAAAAATCCTCGATCCTGATTCACAAGATCCTCACTTTTACAAGGATGACGATTATATAAAGGATGTGAAAATGGAAAATAAGATGACGATAAATAAGATTTTTCCACTCAAATTAGGCTATTTTCATCAGGAAGATCAAGATCGCTTTTTAGGTGGACAATTCATTTACCAACTCATTTTTAAAAAGAGCCTAAATGTTATTATGGCTTGTTAGGGAGAGGTTCTTATGCCAAACCTCACCTTTAATCACTTTTTTAAACTGCATCTTTTTGGTCTAAAATATTTTGCTTAAAAACGCAATTAAAGATAAGACTTGGTATAAGATTTTTTTATCCAGAAGCGATGATTATTTTGACAATTTATAAAAAAATTACGCAAATTACAATAAGTCCCAATTCAATTTCTTATTCAACATATAAGTTTTTCCACTCATCGGATCCATGCAACACAAAGTAACCCACTCGTTTGAAAATAGCTGTTGCAGATTTGGACTACTCTCAACCACTTGATCAATTTTCTCCACCGGCGCATAAACTAAACTCATCAATCGTGCTGGTTTATGATATTCCTTCTCATCACTTGAATAGACAGATTGCAAAGGAAGTCCATGCATCAAATCACTACCATTTCCTTGCATGACACCAATTTTTCCCACGACATTTTGAGTGATTTTACTTCCCGAACCAAAGGCGACATTATTTATTGTTGAGAAAAGATATTGGCTGTTAATCCATTGCGCCACAACCATTGGGGCATTCAGAACCATATTCAATATACCACCATCCTCATCAACCTTCCAATCGTAGGAATGTAGAAAAGATCTGCCCTGCAAATCAATATTTTTGGTCAAATCTCTGGGGCCAACTATGAAAGAAGCATTTTTTGCAAGACCCCATTCTGGCTGAGTTTCTGACCAAGCATTACCACGATTAAAGAAAAACTCTTCCAATTTACCCGAATCACCCACAAAACCCATTTGTTTAGATCGAGTGATATTATTGATCTTCTGGGCCTTTAAAAAATCTTCTTTTAATTGCTTGATATTTTGCGTTTCTTCATCTCCTTGCAAATAAATTTCCACCTCATCATTGGTAGTATTATGCTTGGCAGCTATAAATCTTGTTGAATCAGGAATTTTAATTCCGTTTTCTTGCAAATTTTCTCTGACTTTTTTCTGATTCAGAATTTTCGCCAGAATTTTCGCATTAGTATCACCATGCCTTCCTCCGCAAGCCCCACAATCAAGAGAAGTGGCAAAAGTGTTATTTTCGGTTTGACTGCCATGACCACAGAAAACCACAATTTTAGCAAAATTATCCACAAGACCAATTGCTCTCAAAGCTCCTGAAGCATAAGAACATTGATCTTCAAAATTGATTGAATCAATTTCTGGAGAATAATCGCGATTTTGCCCGAGAATGTTTTGGAACTTTTGGTGTAAGAAATTTTTTCCTTTTGGTGACAATGTTTTGGTCAGCATCCATCCACCACTCCACATTCCCATCGCTTCTGCAAGTGGAAGCGGAGTTGTAAAATTATATTTTAGAGCTTGGTAGAATTTTTTTATTTCCGATATTGCCCCATAACCCTTAATTTGCCTGGATTCATCTTTTGCGTCGCATGTCGATTTATTAATAGTATTATGCTGTGGAGAAAGCAAAACTGGGCAAGAGGCGTGCGATTCTTTAGTAACATTATCGGTAATTGCAGTTGGAATTCCAAAAAATCCAGCGAACCCATAAGTTTCATATTTTCCACAAGATTCCAGGCTTTTACGGAAAGGTTCAGAACGAACATCGATACAAAAAACCAATTGCGCAGCGGATCGTTCTTTAGTTTTTTGTGAAAAATATTGGTTTTTCAAAAGCTCTTTAATTAGCGCATTTCGGTGCTCATTCTCGTTACCAACAATCTCATCAATTCTTCTGACGCAGGCTTCTTCATCAGCGTTTTTACGGCTCCATTCACCAAGTTCTTTTGCAGCCTCTGGCCAAATTATTGAAGCAATAATCAAGCGAACCGCCAAATAGTCTGATTGTATTTTTGCGTCTTTTTCATAGCTCCATTCACCAAGATATTTTACATATGACGACCATCCGGAAAGTGTGGTAAGTAGTAAAATCAGGAATTCTTCTTCAGCCGATTTGTCAAGTGCAAAGACACTCAAAATTTCACCAATTGCATGATCAGATTCTTTTGGAAGATTTTTAATCTCCGCAATATTGGTCTGTCTTCCTTGATGAAGTTTGTCATCAAATATAGCTAGCTCCCGCCAAGAGGTGAACAATCCTTTGCTTCGATTTGGCATTTTTATGGTTGATTGGCCTTGGTCAAAAAAAACCTGACACCACTTGATGGTGATTTCATTAATGGTTTCCAACTTCTCTGGAAAATTTTTTTTCTCAAAAAATTTTGACCCTTCCCTCAAAGCATCTTTAAAATTCAAATCCTCGAACCCTTTAAGTGGATTGCAAGCGATGATGTTTTTTAAGGGCCAGCTAGGAGAAATTCTGCTCCAAGCTTTGCTTGTTGATAAATTTGTCATAATTTTAGCGGTAAGTGTATTGATTACGATTATTTGTGATTGTTTTGGAATCTGGCTGTCCGGCATTTAGAATTTTCACATATCCTTTGAGAAAAATCGGATTTATCTCCTTCGTTGATTTTTGCATGAACAATCTTGCCACCCAGAAAAAGAGCATTGCCAGAGTGGCGGAAATATGCCCAATATTTATTTTCTGGGGCTGAAAAATTTCAGGAGACATAATGTTTTCAACGAAAGTAACTGAGAGACCATAAACAAAGGACAAAAGTGAGGATATTACTATTGCGGGGACAATATTTTTGAGTGGAAATTTGTCTATTATTGTCAGTGAAACTTGACTTGCAGCAATGAATGCCACAGAAACCAGAATCAATGTTGTGTCGAATTTGTGAAATTCCACGCCATTTGTTTTGGCAAAAATAAATGCTCCAGAAAATCCGCAAAGCAAAGAAAGAAAGAAAGAAGGGAATTTTGGCGGATATTGCAGATCGAACCTTTTTTCTTGCCAAGATCCGGGGGAGGAGAGGAAAAGATAGGATTTGAACATGCCATGCCAAAACAGATGGGCGATGGCAGCTGGGAACAACCCCATTCCACATTGAGCGATCATAAATCCCATTTGACTCATTGTTGAACAAGCAAGCATGCCTTTGACATTGCCTTGAACTAGTTTCAACAAGGTTCCAAAAATTGCCGAAAAAATACCGATCACAAAAATCACAACCATCAGATTAGGAAGCTCCAAAATTATTGGTGCGAAGCGGGCGAGAAGAATTCCTCCGCCATTGACAAGTCCGGCATGCATTATTGCCGAAGCTGGAGTTGGTGAGTTCAAAGAACTGGTGAGCCAGGAATGAAAAGGATACAAAGCGCATTGCGTGAGCGCGGCAATGACAATCAAAATTGAAGATGCGATGATTGATTTTTGGCTTATAAAATCATCTTCCAAAATTTCTCTAATTGAATAGCTTCCAGTTTCAAAATAAAGAATGAGCATGGCAAACATCAGACAAATTGCACCAATAGTGAAATTTCTAAGAGCCAACATGCCCGACTGAAATGCCTGATCCCAGTTTTTTTTATGAATCATCATGAGCACCAAAAGCGCGTTACTGATCATCCAAGAAACACAAATCAGGATGATATTGTCAGCGCAAAATGTGCTTATTAGTGAAATTGTGATCAAGAAAATCATCAAAAAGAAATTTTTGCGCTTGGAATCTCCCCGAAAATATCTCTTGGAATACATCGCAACGATGATGCTGATAAACAGAATCAGGCTGGTGGATATTGCCGCTAGCTGGTCAAAATTGAAAAGATTTGAAATCATTATTTTGTTTTTTATTGGAGAATGTTAATTTTATTTGACGAAACATATTCTTCTCTTCTAGAATAGTAAAACTAATAATTATTCTAACCATCATTAGAAATTCTTATGACAATCGACACTATTTCCATTCAATGTTTTATCGTAGCGGCAGAAACTGGAAGTTTCACCAAGACAGCACAAAGAGTGGGCCGAACTCAATCTGCAGTTAGTCAGCAAATTGCTAAGCTCGAAAATATGTTTGGGAAGATTCTTTTTAATCGCGGAAAAAATCTTGAACTAACCAATGAAGGTGAGGTTTTTCTAAATTACGCCAAGCAAATATTCAGCCTACATCGCGAAACCATCGACCATTTCAAAGAGTCAGATTTAAAAGGAGAAGTTCGTTTTGGAATGCCAGATTCTTTTGCTGGCACTTTTCTTTATGAAGTTTTAACGGATTTTATTTCAATTCACCCAAATGTGTCGCTGCATATTGAGTGCGATTTGACTTTGAATCTTTACGAGGATTTTAAAAAAAATAAACTCGATTTGGTTCTGCTAAAAATGAAAAGACCCAAAGATTCTGAGTTTGGAGCTGATCTTTCTTTTGGAGAATTATGTTGGGTTGGGAATGAAAAATTGATTAAAAATCAAAAAATCCTACCCCTAGTTTTGTCGCCAAAACCTTGCGTTTATCGGAAATCGACAATTGAAGCTTTGGAAAAAAAACATATTAAATGGAGAACCGCACTATCGAGCCACAGCCATTCGGGAATTGTTGCTGCAGTCAAAGCTGGACTTGGAATTGCCACTCTTCCGACAAAAATGGTTCCCAAAGATTTAGAAATAATAAGATCAAACTTCCTGCCAAAACTAGAAAATAGCCATATTTCACTTTTGAAAAACACTGACCAGAATCCAGCAATTAATTCTTTTGAGGAGTTTGTTATTAAGCACTTGCTGTAAAAAGATGTCTGCTTCAAAGGTAAAATACACTCATATTATAACTTTGAAAAACCCCTCAAGGAAAGTAACAAACTTAAAATAAACAAAAATATGAAAAAGTTTATATAAAATAAGAAATTGGTATTTTCTCTTAGTTGAAATTAACTGGTTTGATGTACCAAGGATAATCTATTCATATTACTGAAGAAAATAATTGTTCGATGCTCATAATTTATTTTATTTTTGTTGATAAAATAAATTATTTTAGGGCGCAGGCTTAAACTGCACCCTAGTTTTCAGAGAGACAAACAATGGCCGTTAAACCATGAGAAATACTCTGTGCCAAATTTGAGTGATGAAATAGACGAAGGGCATATATGAAATTTTCTATTATTAACCAAGCAATTCTTGAACTTTACTCGTCACTAAATCAGGAATTAAATTCACGTTAACTTCATCACTCAAAGCATCTTCAATCACTTTAACCAAGCAAGAACCCACAACAACTCCATGAGCTCCAATATCCGAAATTTCCTTCACCTGCTTTTTGCTTTTGATTCCAAAACCAACAGCAATTGGTAAGTCACTGACTTTTTTTATTTTGGCAAGATGATTTTTCAGATCATCCAAATTGGCGGATTTGGTTCCGGTTATTCCTAAAATTGAAACTAAGTACAAAAACCCACTAGCGCTTTGATTAATGATTTTTATGCGATCTTCATCAGCGGTCAACGTGATTAGCTTGATAAAGTCGAGTTCATTTTTCTCAGCAAAAGTTCGTAGTTCCAAATCTTCTTCCGGCGGCAAATCAACTACCAGCATGCCATCAACTCCAGATTTTTTAGCATCATAGCAAAATTTCTCCAAACCGTAATGTAAAATCGGATTGTAATAACCCATCAAAACAATTGGAGTGATTTGATTGGTTTGGCGGAACTCAACCACCATCTGAAGAACTTTTTGCAAGTTCATGCCATTTTTGATCGCTCTTTTTCCAGCATCCTCAATCGTCGGACCATCTCCTGCTGGGTCAAGAAAAGGAACTCCAAGCTCGATGATATCTACGCCATTTTTTGGCAATTCTTTGATGGTGGCAAGAGAGGTTTGGTAATCAGGATCTCCGGCGCTTAAAAAGCTAATGAAGGCGGTTTTGCTTTGCTTTTTGAGATTTTCGAAAGTTGTTTTGAGTCTGGTCATTTTAGAAAAGTTATTTTGAATATTGTGATCATGGTCATTCAGGTTAAATATCTGCACCACACCCAATCCACAGATGTCGCTGCTGATCGTGGTTTAAAACTGTGATCAATAGTTCAAGTCAAGTTGTTAACAAAAAATCTGGCTCACAAAGCCATTTCAGTAGGAAATCGTAAATACGGATTTATAATTTTACCCCAAGCTTATCAGCAACGGTAAAAATATCTTTATCTCCACGTCCGCACATATTTACAATCATGATTTGATCTTTTCTCATTTTTGCAGCCTGCTTAACCGCAAAAGAAATGGCGTGAGAGGGCTCTAAAGCCGGAATAATTCCTTCTAATTTAGTAAAGAGCTTAAAAGCCTCCAAAGCCTCATCATCAGTTGCTGATACGTAATTGACTCTTTTTAGATCATGTAAATGAGCGTGTTCGGGGCCAATACCAGGATAATCCAACCCCGCTGAAATTGAGTGGGCATCTTTGATTTGCCCGTCATCATCTTGTAGAAAATAAGTCATATTGCCATGTAAAACCGCTTTACTTCCTTTTGCAATAGAGGCTGAATGCTCGCCACTTTCCAAACCTTTTCCCGCAGCTTCAACACCAAACATTTCAACATTTGCGTCATTTAAGAACGGGTAAAACAACCCGATTGAATTTGATCCGCCACCGATGCAAGCCACCAAAGCGTCAGGCAACCTTCCTTCGGCTTCCAGAATTTGCGCCCTCGCCTCTCTGCCAATGATTGAATGAAAATCACGAATCATCTGCGGATAAGGATCAGGACCTGCAACAGTTCCAAGTAAATAATACGTGTTATTAGCATCAGAAATCCAATCTCTCATCGCCTCATTAATGGCGTTTTTCAAACTCGCCGATCCGCTAGTGACCGAAACAACTTCAGCTCCAAGTAATTTCATGCGAAAAACATTAGGCTTTTGCCTCTCAATGTCTTTGGCTCCCATGTAAATCACGCAAGGCATGTCAAATAAAGCGCAAACTGTGGCAGTCGCAACACCATGCTGGCCAGCTCCAGTTTCAGCAATGATGCGTTTTTTGCCCATTCTTTTGGCAAGTAAAATTTGCCCGATGCAATTGTTTATTTTATGTGATCCGGTGTGATTTAGTTCGTCACGCTTGAAGTATATTTTTGCTCCACCAGCGTATTGAGTGGTCTTTTTAGCAAAATATAAAGGGTTGGGACGTCCGACGTAATTTTTCATCAAATCATCAAATTCAACCCAGAATGATTTGTCTTCTTTAATTTTTTTGTAAGCTTCAGCCAATTCTAAAACTGCCGGCATTAGAGTTTCGGCGACAAATTTTCCGCCGTAGATTCCGAACTTGCCTGATTCATCAGGAAAATTGTAATTGCTCATTTGGTTGATTGATTGTATTTTATTTTTCTTCAAAAAAGTAGATTTGGGCGGGCAATTAAATAACTTAAGAACAAAAGATGCAAAAGAATAACCCAAAAAGTACAAAAAAAATATCCGCTGCAAAAGTGGATTAAGGAACCCTTAAAATAACTACCAATTATTAGTGATGAGTGAAAAAAACAATAAAATCCAAAAAAAGCCAATCGACAAAAAACCTGCCAATAAAGAATTGCAAGCAGCTTTGAGAAAAAATCTATCAAGAAGAAAGCAATCCGACGAAAATCCTAACAGATAAACCTGCTAAATATCTAAAATAAGCGCCCCAAAACCATACTTGAACCAAAGTAAATCCCAAACCCCATATTTTTTTGCACAAGACACAAAGGAGACCAGCTTCATTTCCGGACATATGTTTCCTTAAGTGGCTGTTAAGCTTTAGAAAACATTGGCCTTGCACCTCGTGAGTCGAGGTTTAGTTATGATATTGTTTACTAACTAGTTTTAAAAAATTAACCCAACAAAACCCTAGCCAATTGAAAAATATTCGAAACCAAACTCCTTAACTTTCTTAGAATCCAACATATTTCTCAAATCAATCAAAACATTACTTTTTTGATATTGCTTGATTTTCTCCAAATCCAAAACCCTAAACTCTTCCCACTCAGTAACAATTACGGTTGAGTCAGCTTTATTTATTGCCTGATAAGAATCTTGAAAATAAATAATTTCCGGATTATCCGCCAATTCTTTTTTAGTATTTTCTATTGCCTCAGGATCGTAGGCGTGAATTTTGGCACCATTTTTTATTAACTCCTCAATAATCACCAAAGCAGGGCTGTAGCGAATATCGTCGGTATTTCCTTTGAATGCCAAACCCAAAATTGCAATGGTTTTTCCGGAAACATCACCACCATTAGCTGCAATTATTTTCTGAGCCATTCTTAGTTTTCTTTTAGAATTTGATTCAATAGTTGAAGAAACCAAAGACAAATCCACATCATTTTTTTCAGCAATATTTTCCAGCGCCAAAATATCTTTGGGAAAACAAGAGCCCCCAAATCCAGGCCCGGGATTGAGGAACTTTTTGCCAATTCTAGAATCAAGACCAATTCCCTCACTTAGTTTTCGAACATCCGCCCCAACCTTCTCACATAAATCTGCCATTTCATTAATAAAGCAAATTTTTGTCGCCAAAAATGAATTGGCCGCATATTTGATCATTTCCGCAGTGGTGATGTCGGTGAAAATTAATGGCGCTTTTTGACTAAAGTAATCATAAATCTCTTCCATAATTTTTTGCGCTTTTTCATCTTCAATTCCAACCACAATTCGATCTGGGTACAAAAAATCTTCAATAGCAGAGCCTTCACGCAAAAATTCTGGATTAGATACAACCGAGAAATCCGCCTTGGAATTATTTTCTTGAATGATTTTTTTGACCCTCAAATTAGTACCAACCGGAACGGTGGATTTAGTGACAATTACCTTGTAAGAGTTAATGTTGCACGCAATTTGTTTTGCTACCTCAAAAACAAAAGACAAATCAGCGCTGCCAGTTTTATCATCTTGCGGGGTTCCAACGGCAATAAAAACCGCGTCACAACCCTGAACTGCTTTTGCCAAATCACTAGTGAAAGTAATTTTTTTATTTGCCGCCGACTCGTCTAAAATTTCTTTTAGACCTGGTTCAAAAATTGGAATTTCTCCATTTTCCAATTGATCAATTTTATCCAAATTATTGTCAACACAGATAACATCATGGCCGATTTTTGCAAAACAAAGACCTGAAACCAACCCAACATATCCGGTTCCGATTACTGCTATTTTTGTCATATTTATTTAATTTTTTAAATTGGTAATAGGATTGTCATACGCAGACCTTTTTGTGGATTGTCCGATACTTTTATTTTTCCGCCGTGAGCCCTCACAACATCCATGACGATAGAAAGCCCTAAACCAGCTCCCGCGTGAGCATTGGTTTTATCGAGATTCCTTGAATTATCAATGCGCCAGAATGGCTTAAACATTTCCTCCCTTTGCGATTCTGGAACTCCACAACCATTGTCATCAATCGTAATTTTTAAATTTTTATGGGTTATTTTGGCAGAAATTTCCACCTCGTCACCATAATGAAAAGAATTATCGATTAAGTTCCTAATGGCTCTTTTTAAGGAGTTTCTTTTAATGAAAATCGAGAAATCAGCAGAAATATCAATGTTCTGAATAACATTTTTATTCATTTTTTGATAATAAATGACAATCTTTTCCAAATATTCTTTGATATTAGTTTCTTTATTTTTTTCTCTATGAGAATTGGCAGATTTGGAAAAATCCAAATATTCATTAATCATTTTTTCCATGTCGAAAATGTCTGACTTTAACTCCAAAACCGCTTCATCTTCTGTCATCATTTCAAGCTGCAATTTCATTCTCGTCAACGGAGTGCGAAGATCGTGAGAAACGGCAGAAAGCATCTGGGTTCGACTAGATATTTGGCGCATTATTCGATCGCGCATCCTAATAAAAGCAATCCCAACCAACCTAATTTCTCTAGCTCCGGAAGGTTTAAAATGTGGAGCCTCAAGACCTCTGCCAAATTTTTCAGCAGCGTCACTCAATCCTTTAATTGACTTTATTTGGTTTCTTAAAAAAAGAATGGAAATCAAAGAAGCAAGAATGGAGGTTATAATTAACCACATGGTAAAAACATATTTTGCCGAACTAGTGACTCTTTTTTCTGGGACGTAAAATTTAAGCAATCCTTTTTTAACTTGAGTCGTCAAAACAAAAAGACTGTCATCACTTGGGTGTTTTGAGATGTAAAAAGGGAAAAACCCTTGGGATTCGAGCTCAATTTTAAAGCGATTCAAAGGATCGATGATTGGGAATGGGTTAAGCAAATCAAGAACTTTGTTGCTTTTCCTTTTCTGAGCAATGGTGACAGTTTTGTTATTCAATTTTCTTTTAGGGATGAAATAAAATTCCAAACCAACATTTTCAGAAAACTCTCTGACTAATTGTCTATTGCCTTTGATGTCGATTGAGTTTTTAATAAAAGCCATCTCACCCAAAACACCTCGTGCCATGTGTTTGCTGATATTATCAACATATGTGTAGAAAAAAACGTAAATGGCAACAATTTGAATGATGATTGTCGGAACGATGATCATCAAAACAAATCTACCAAATATTGATCTGGGGGTAATTTTTCTTAAGAGCAAATTAAATTTTACGAATAAATTATGAATCACGAATTAGGCAATGCCAAAATACTAATTATTTCTGGCGCAACAGCCAGTGGAAAATCAGCACTGGCATTGAAAATTGCTCAAGAAAAAAATGGAATAATCATCAATGCCGATTCCATGCAACTTTACAAAGAGTTGCCGATTTTATCTGCACAGCCCAATTGTGAAGATTTCAAATTAGCGCCCCATTTTTTGTATTCTACATTAAAACACAATCAAAATTCTTCATTGGCGATTTGGCTGGATTTGGCAATTAAAAAAATTGATGAAGCGCTACAAAAAAAACAGCTTCCAATTGTGACTGGCGGAACAGGACTTTACTTATCCAAGCTGATCGACGGGATCAATAAAGTTCCAGAAATTAACGAATCAATCACCAAGAAAGTTCGTCAAATCGAAAGTAAAAAAGAGTTAATCAAAGAATTACAAGATTTAGGGGAAAAATTTGACGCCCTAATGGATCTCGACAAACAAAGATTGTCGCGCAGATTGGAGGTGTTTAGGCAAACTGGAAAAAGCTTAAGTTTTTGGCAAGATCAGCCCAATAAAATATTTTATCCAAAAGAGAATTTTAGCCACATCAATGTTAAATTATCGAGGGAAGATCTTTATCTCAATTGCGATTCTAGGTTTGATTCAATGCTTAAAAATGGAGCAATCGAGGAGGTTGAAGATTTATTGAAAGAGGATTTGTCGGATGATTCTTTGATTTTAAAAACAATTGGTTTTTTGGAAATAAAAGATTTCTTGAGCGGAAAAATAGATATTGATACAGCAAAAAAAATCGCTTCGCAAAAAACTAGAAATTATGCGAAGCGACAATTAACTTGGTTTAAAAACCAGTTTAGATAGCAGAAGTTTGATCTTCTTTAAACAATTCCGCCAGTTCTCCAGCTTCGTGCATTTCTTTAATAATGTCACAACCGCCGATAAATTCACCGCCGACATAAAGCTGTGGAACTGTTGGCCAGTCAGAAAAGTCCTTGACTCCTTGCCTAAGTTCAGGACTTTTCAAAACATCAACATCCAGGAAATCAACTTCTAGGGTGCTCAAAATATGACAAACAGCAGCTGAAAATCCACATTGAGGAAAATCTCTTGAGCCCTTCATAAACAAAACAACTCTATTATCGCCGATAAGGAATTCGATTTCTTGTGAAATATTATTAGTCATGATTTTGATCTTTATTTAAATTTGAGAAACTATTTTTATAAAAAAAGCCGTGAATTTGATAATTATTAATTCACGGCTTTTTTGGTAAATTTATTTTTTTAAAAACTTAGGCTCCGTTAATATTTAGAATGGAATATCGTCATCCAAATCTTCGCTAAAACTTTCAGCACTATTATTTTTTGGAGCAGAGTTATTGTTTGAATTATTGCTTGATTGTGGATTGGAATCGTAGTTTCCACCAGCATTTCCAGAAGAGTTATTTCTAGAATCCAAAATTTGCAAAGTTGAGTTGAAATTTTGTAAAATCACTTCAGTAGTATATTTATCGGCGCCGCTATTGTCAGTCCATTTTCTAGTTTGAAGCTGTCCTTCAATATAAAGTTTTGAACCTTTTTTGACATAGCTTTTAACAATCCCAGCAAGACCAGAAGAGAAAATTACAATACGATGCCATTCGGTTTTTTCTTTTTTCTCTCCAGTATTTTTATCTTTCCAAGATTCGGAAGTGGCAATTGAGAAACTAGCGATTTCTCTACCATCATTAGTGTTGCGGATCTCCGGATCGCTTCCGACATTTCCAACTAATATAACTTTATTTATCGACATAGGTAATTTATTTTAGGTTAAAATTTGGGTAAAACGTTGATGGATATTAATTAAGCAAATTTGTTTTAAAAGAGATTAATTATTATCTTGCGGAATTAATTTCTTAATTTCTTCACGAACAATTTTATCAACAATCGTTGGAAGGTTTTCATTAAGCCATTGCTCCAATTTCGGTTCCAAAAGCGACGCAATCATTCCTTCTACAGTCTCCCCTGATTTGAACGCCGGGGAGTGGTTTTGATAAAATTGTTGTTTTTTAGGAATCGCTCCCATCAAGCTTCTTATTGAATCAGTTGCTTTTTGAGCTACATCTTGAGAAATTATCGAATCTCTCGGATGTTGATTATTATGATTTTCTTGATCCAAAAGAGATTTATCGTAAACCTCATCCTCCTGGGAATTCTCCAAAAATTCATCGTCAAGATCAAGGTCAAGATCAAGGTCAAGATCTTCCTCTTCATCGCCACCCTCTTCAAGATCTAGAACTTCCTCTTCATTTTCATCCTCAATCAAAATATCCTCAACATCATCCTCTACTTCTTCTGGCGCTGAGAATTCTGAACTTTCTTCACTCTCATCTTCCTCAATATTATCCAAAAACTCTTCATCAAGATCATCATTGGATCCTGTCTCAGATAAATCTTCAACTTTTTCGGAGCTGTCAAGAATCTCATCATCCAAATCCACACTTAAGTCCAAATCATTTTCATCAAAAATTTCCTCAGAACCTCCTCCATTTTCTGGCGGAAGTTCCAAAGTTTTCTTATCACCATCTTCGATGACCTCCTCCATGTTTTCGAAATTCTCTTCCTCAAAAATAACATTTTCCTCATCTTCTAGTGATTCGTCAGAAACAGACTCTGGAACAGAATTTTCAACATCTAGATTCTCGCTTAGATCTTGCTCTTGAGAATTTTTCATTTCCTCTTCAAGTTCTGAACTTTCCATCTCGCTTGCTAGATCCAAATCTTCATCATCCTCAATATCGAATTCACCCCCAAGATCATCTTGCAAAGATTCTTCATTTTGACTAACCAAACTATCTTTTTCTACCGCAAGATTATCCTGCTGAGAATCTTTTTTCCTGTTCTCCAGCTTAAAATCTTCAATTCCCGGAACATCATCCTCAATCCCCAAACTTAAATTTTCCTCAACATCTTTCTCATGCTCATCAATCAATCCAAGTCCCAGATCCTCCTCCTCAGAAGTATCTTTATCTTCAGAAATTTCCTCACTTAAAAAGTCGAAATCACCTTCAGCAGATTTGACGGCATCCTTATTATCAGAAACTGGATCAATTATCGGTTTTTTATTTGAAGACAAAACTTCCTTAGAATCGTCAATATATTCAAAATCATCATGAGCCTCATCAGCAACATTCTCTGGAGTTTTTGACTCATCAGTTTTCTCAATTTTTTTCATTTTATTGCGAATGCTCTCTAATATTGATTTAGTTTTCATATTTTCTGATAATTTTAATTATTTTTGACTAAAAAAGATTTATACTTTTCCGTTAAGATAACTCGTTAACCAAATTAATGTTTGACGATTTTCTTTTTCTCAACTCCAAGCTTTGCTATTTTTCTTTCAATTGTAGCTTTCTCATCACTATTCTTTTTATCAACTTTTCCAGATTCAATTGCTTTACCAATTCTCTCTAGCTCTTTTTCCAAATGTTTGATCTTCACTTTTAGTTGACGATCTTTGTCGACAATTTTCTTAACTTCGATCAACTTTTTTTGTTGAATTTTTTTCTTCTGTTTGGAATTTTTGTAACTACTCGTTCCTAATGTTTTTTTCGTAGTTTCTGTTATTTTTTCTTTAGTCATTTTTTTTAGTTATTTTTGATGAAATTAAAATAGATATTTCATAAAGCAAAATCATTGGCACTGCTAAGGAAATCTGGCTAATCACATCCGGCGGAGTGATAATTGCGGCAATTATAAAAATAGCTACAATCCAATATTTGCGTTTTGACCTAAGACTATCCGCCGACAAAACCCCAAATTTCACCATACAGATTAAAAGCACTGGCAGTTGAAATGCAACACCAAAAGCAAACACCATCCAAACTATTAAACTCAAATATTCACCGATTTTTGCTTCAAGTTCAATCGGCAAACTGCCGACTGGATTTAGATTTTGAAAACTAATAAAAAACTTAAAAGCCATGGGCAAAACCATTTCATAAACCATCAGTGAGCCACAAAAGAAGAGTACTGGACAGGAAATCATTATCGCCAAAATAAACTTTTTCTCTTTTTTATAAAGAGCGGGAGCAATAAACAAATAGATCTGAATGGCGATGAAAGGGAAAGCAAAAAATATTGCCGACAAAAATGACAACCTCAAATAAGTCGTAAAAGCCTCGGTGAGGCTGGTGTAAATAATTCTTTTATCACTATTTTCACCAAAAATTTCAACCAATGGATCAAGGAGAAAGTTATATATATTTTGGGAAAAATAATAGCTAATAAAAAATGCCAAAAAAACTGCAATTAGGCAGTAAATCAGGCGATTTTTAAGTTCAGTCAAATGCTCAGCTAGAGTTTGCTCTTTATCTTTTTGCACTTTTTTGATTGTTTAATTTGGTGATATTGGAAATAATCCCTAAACCAACTACAAGGGTGATTGAAAAGAGAATAAAAATAGTCGTAATAAGAGTAAATAATATTGCATATTGTTGAGTATTTTTTGCAAAAATAATCAAAATAACCACCAAGCTGAAATAAGAAATTGATAAGCAAATGATTTTTCTAAAACTATTCAGGCCGTAAAAAAGCCCAAATAATCCACCGACTAGACTAAAAACTAATAAAAAAATTAGGATATTTTGTAATAATTCCATAAATACTTATTTCTCAGATGAAAAAAATTTTCACCATTCTAGCCATCCTAATTTTATTTTCCAATCAATCCCACGCTGAACTGATTGGTTTGGAAAAAGATGAAAAATCTTTTGGGGAATGGCGTTTAATTTGTGAAAATGATGTGATGATTGATGTGAAATATTGCAAAATAGCTAGTAAATTTTATGAAGATCAAGCAGCAATCAGTTTGGAGCCTTCCTTTAAGATGACCAATCAAATGATCATGGTGATACCAAATTTGACACCCAGAGAAATGGTCAAAATCCGCATTGACAAACAGGATATTATTTTTTCAAGTCCCATTAAGAAAAGCGATTTTGGACTTGTTATTCTAAATCCCAGCCAAAAATCTATCATTTTGTCGCAAATGAAAAAAGGTGATTTCTTATTTATTCGTTTTAATATCACCTCTTCCCAAAAAGACATAACGGTGAAACTTGATCTAAAAGATTTCCGCCAAGCCGTTGATTATTATAACTCCAACCTTTCTTAAAAAACAACATGACTACAAGAATCGCAATTAATGGCTTTGGCCGAATCGGAAGATGTGTTGCAAGAGCAATCTTCGAGACCAACGACCATGATTTAGAATTGGTTGCAATCAATGGCCCCGCACCAGTAGAAACCCAAACCCATCTTTTAAAATATGACTCAATCCACGGAAGATTCAGCAAAGAGGTTAGCTTCGAAGGTGAAGATAAAATCATCATTGACGGTAAAGAAATAAAATTTACCCGCCAAAGGGATTTAACAAAATTAGATTGGAAAAGTTTGAATATTGACATCGTCATGGAATGCACTGGCGCTTTCACGGATTTTGAAAATGCAAGCAAGCACATCAATGCCGGAGCAAAAAAAGTTGTTCTTTCTGCCCCATCAAAATCTGAAAATATCAAAACCATTATTTACGGCGTAAATGACGAAAAATTGACCAATGAAGATTTGGTTGTCTCAGTCGGATCTTGTACAACAAACTGCCTAGCTCCTTTTTCAAAAATTCTCAACGACACTATTGGAATCGAAAAAGGCTTCATGACCACAATCCACTCCTACACTAACGATCAAAACATTGTCGACGGATCTCACAAAGATTTGCGCAGAGCCAGAGCGGCAGCAATGTCAATGATCCCAACTTCCACAGGAGCTGCAAAAGCAATCGGTCTTGCCATACCAGAACTAAAAGGGAAATTGGACGGAGGAGCTATCAGAGTTCCAACCGCCAACGTTTCAATGGTTGATTTAAATTTCATCTCAACCAGAAAAACCAGCAAAGAGGAAATCCACCAAATCATCCAAGACGCAATCGCCAACGATCCAAAAGTAGCAAAAACCCTACAATTCGTTACAGAACCTTTAGTTTCAATCGACTTCAATCACACATCTCACAGCTCGTGCTTCGATTCAACCCAAACCAAGGTTATGGGCGACAATTTCATCAAAGTATGCGCTTGGTATGACAATGAGTGGGCGTTTTCACTTCGAATGATTGATATTGCTGGCGTAATGGTAAAATAAAGCTCCAGTAACATCAGAATTATCACACCAATTCTCATCTTTAATTGCATTTTTAAGCAAAATATTTTGGAGGATAATAAAATCGTTAAAAAAACAGTTAATAACTGTTTTTAGGTTTTATGATCATAAATCTATGACTTATCTCTAAGAAAAAACCGCCTTTATCGGTGCATAAAAAAGGTTTTTCTCTTCAATGTTAGGACAAAAAGATGCAGTTTATTAAAGATAAAAATTTTTATGGTTGATGAAAGAGTCCTGATCCCACTTTCTTCTTCTAAAAAATACTGACTAAACCCAAAGCGATGATGTTTAAAATTTGAACCCCAAACTCCCCACGCCGTCCTTGCGAGCGCAGCGCGGCAATCCAGAGAAACTTAAGCAAAATTCATAATTTGAAAAATGATCAGGTTTATTTGGGGAAGGCCACTAATTTTCTTTATGGTTGATGGAAGATTTTTGACCCCTTTTTCTAGGTTTTTTGATTAGTCTTAGATGGTTTTTTCATGGGTTTTGGGTTTGTTGTTTTTTGGTGAGAACGGTAGCGCAAAAATATAAAATGGTGATTTATTTTGTCAATTTTTTGTGAGGTTTATTCCATGGTTGATCGAAGACGGCTGACTCCCTAGGTTCTTATTTTAAATTTTGATGATAATCTTCAAAAGTATCAATATTTTCTGCAATACCCCTTATAATTTTTCGACTAGAAGTAATTGCAATGACATTAAGTTTTTTTAAGAAATCTACATCACCATTTTCATTTTTCCATTTATCCACCTTCTTTTGTGCGCCAGTAGCATTGCAATGAACTTTTGTTGAACGATAGGAATGAAGTATAGAATATGCAGCTTGAGAAAATGGAAAATTAGGATATTTCTGGTTCCACTTATCGATCCCGTCTTCTGATTCACGCCCCTCTTTTGTGAAAATATACTCAAAAAGCATCGCTGCATTTACAATGGAATATTCTTCTTGGTATATCATGGGTGGAATCCCCATCTTAACAACATTGAATGTCTGATAAGGCACCTCTGTGACAACTTTTAGGTAGTAACTCATTAGTCGGAAATATATATCTTTCTTTTTAGATTGTTTAAAAGACATCTCTACCAGATTATAATAAATAATGAGTTTACTTTTATCATCTTGATGAATTGTATTTTTTTCATTTCCCCCTTTAAAAAAAGATGCATATGGCGACAAACTTTTATTATTCAAATCAGTTTTGGAATTATAAAATACCTCTCCCCCAACTAAAAAGTAGTTATCACAAAAAATAGATAAAGCGATTGCAAATAAAGAGCAGCAATCTAAATCAAATGGATTTTCATCATGATCTGTTGAGCTATTCTTGGAATGCAAAACTACATTTGATTCTGCTAATTTTTCTACAAATGGAGATAATCGATAAAAATTCTTACTAAAATAATCATATAGCATGAAGTGGGAATAATTATTCAGATCAAACCTTTCTGAAAAAGAATCATCCTTGCATATGCTTAAAGAACCGTTAAGTAATATTGAGTTATCTAATTCGATATTAAATGTGGGTCTTGACTAGTTAAGTAAATATTAACTATTATTTTGACCTTATGAATAAAGGAAAAAATAAATATTACAATCGTTCCCGAATTTCTGAGAAGAAGTTTAGGGAAATTATCAAGTATTTTAGCTA
>JBLHTM010000008.1:0-28990 GCA_047627215.1 Rickettsiales bacterium
TTTGATTTTGAATGTAAAAAATATCCTGCAAGACGCAATCAATAAAGGTGGGTCGACATTAAGAGATTACGTTCAGCTCAATGGAGACGTTGGCGCCTTTCAATTTGATTTTAAAGTCTATGGCAGAGAAGGGGCTGTTTGTGACTCTTGTCAGAATCCTGAAATAAAAATCATTAGGATCAAACAAAATGGCCGCTCAACTTTTTATTGCCAATCTTGCCAGGGGTGATTTTTGAAGTAATGTTTAAACATTTCGGGAAAAATATGAAAGTTAGGGAGGAATATGAAAGTTAGGGAAAAATATGAAAGTTAGGGAGGAATATGAAAATTAGGGAGGAATATCTGCCTCTCTGAGTCTTTTTAAAATATGACTCTCGAACTATTGTTTGGGTCTGTATTAACTTAAAGAGGGATCTTTATTTTTCTTCACATAATCGTCATCCTCACGAAAGTGAGGATCTTGTGAGTTAGGATCGAGAATTTTTTAAAAGAATAGATCAGGTCAATATTTTAGACAGATGTCTTTCCTCGTGAGGTACCGGATCAAGAGTTTCTAAGGCAGTAAATCTGCCTAAGAAACTCTATGTCCGGCATGACGATAACTAGTGGCGTTAAATCATGACGACAAATCTTGGTGGTAACTTTTTGCAATTTATACTTGGTACTAAGGTGGTAATTGAAAAATTTCACCAACTCAAGTTCAGTTGGTCATGATTATTTAATGTTAATTTTTACACTATTTCACCTCTATTCCCCAAATTTCTTTTTTTAAAATCCAGCCTTTTTCTCCGGAAACTTTTACTCCACAATATCTGTTACTGCATTTCAATAAGTTTGCGACGACATTATTTTCTAATCTTAAGACGACCCTAGATTTACCTGACGGTTTTTTGTGGATATTCACAAAACTTTTTGCTGTTCTAACGAGAATTGTCCTTTTTTTACTAATCAAGCTCTGGCTAACCCATCCTGTATCACCATCAAAATCTTCAACTTCACTCCAATTGTCATATTCGCCAATAACTTTAACCGGGAACCCTTTGATTTTTATTGTGAATTTGATGGGGTATTTAAGACCTGGTCCCGCCCTAACATTGGTTTTGTTTGAACGAAGAGATGCAAAATAGTTGGTTTCAATGGGTTTGTTGAATGCTTTTGATTCTGATATGAATAAAAAGATTAGAGCTAATGATAATGATGGAAGGAGTTTCCTCATTTTATTTGTTTCTTTTTTGGTGATAATTTTTGCCACCATTTTTAATGATTCTTTGGTCGCCCCGAGTAACTGCCAAATCATCATTTTCAACATCCTTACTAACCACACTTCCTGCGCCAATAACAACGCCATCTCCAATATTTACCGGAGCAATTAATGAACTATTCGAGCCGACAAAAACTTTTTTACCGATGGTGGTTTTTTGCTTTTTGTAGCCATCATAGTTACAGGTTATTGTTCCTGCTCCAATGTTGCTTTCTTCTCCAATTTCAGAGTCGCCAACATAGCTCAAATGATTGATTTTGGCACCTTTTCTGATGGTGGATTTTTTAACTTCCACAAAATTTCCGATTCTAACGTCTTCTTCCAAAATTGTTCCTGGGCGAATTCGGGCGAATGGACCAACGATTGCTCCAGATGAAATTGTCGCCTCTTCAATGTGAGAAAATGATTTTATTTCCACATTAGAAGAAATTTTAACCCCAACTCCAAAGACCACTTCAGGATGAATGATGACATCATTGCCAATTTGTGTATCAAACGACAAATAAACTGATTTTGGATTGTGCATGGTGACGCCACTTTCCATCAAGTTTTGGCGCATTTCTTTTTGTTTGATTTTTTCAGCTTTAGCTAGCTCAATCCTAGAATTGACTCCCATAACTTCTTCTTCATTGGTTTGGATGAATCCACAAGAAGAACCATTTTCTCTAGCAACAGCAACAATGTCGGTTAGGTAATATTCTTCACTAGCATTTTTATTGTCGATTTGCCCTAGAAAATTTTTAGCCTTAGCTCCATCAATTGCCACAACTCCAGAATTGCAAAGAGTTATTTTTTTGACCGATTCGGAAGCGTCTTTGAATTCAGTGATTTTTAGAAGCTCATTTTTTTCAACCACCAATCTGCCATATTTATTTGCAGATTTGCAATTGAATCCCAAAACACAAACGGAGTTTTTTTCTTCACAAATATTTTCAATCATTTGCTCCAAAGTCTCAGATTTGATCAATGGAGTGTCACCATAAAGAACCAAAACTTGATCACCAATTTCTTTTAATGTTTCAACTCCAGATTCAACGGCGTTAGCTGTTCCCAATTGTTGCTTTTGGATGGAAAATATTATGTCAGTTTGGGGGTGTTTTTTAGAAATTTCAGCCTTGAACTTCTCCATTTCCTGAGAAATCACAACGCAGATATTGGTAGGTTTGAGTTTTTTTGCGCAGTCAATTGCCAAATTAAGCATTTCTCTGCCAGAGATTTTGTGTAAAACTTTCGGAAGGGAGGATTTCATTCGAGTTCCTTTGCCGGCGGCAAGGATGATGATGGATAGGGACATTTTTTTAAAAAATTGTGATTTATGAATTATGAGTTATGAGGTGCATATTACTCATCACTCATAACTCACAATTCATCATTTTCTAATTGGCACTTTTGTTAACCAATTTGTTTTTACCGATCCATGGCATCATGGCACGAAGTTTTTCACCGGTTTCTTCAATTGGGTGGGTTTCACCTTTTTTGCGAAGAGCGGCGAATTTATCACCAGATTTCATGTCAGCCATAAATTCTTTAACGAACTGACCTGATTGGATCTCACTTAAGATTTTTTTCATTTCAGCTTTTGTTTCTGAATTGACAACTCTAGGTCCTCTAGTCAAATCACCATATTCTGCAGTGTTTGAGATTGAATAACGCATGTTGGAAATTCCGCCTTCATAAAGAAGATCGACAATCAATTTCAATTCATGAAGACATTCGAAATATGCCATTTCAGGAGCATATCCAGCTTCGGTCAAAGTTTCAAAACCAGCTTGAATCAATGCAGTAGCTCCACCACAAAGAACAGCTTGCTCACCGAATAAATCAGTTTCACATTCTTCTTTGAAAGTGGTTTCGATAACTCCAGATCTTCCGCCGCCAACAGCTGAAGCGTATGAAAGAGCAATTTTCAAAGCATCACCAGATTTGTCTTGGTCAACAGCTACCAAACATGGAACTCCACCACCTTTTACATATTCACCACGAACTGTGTGACCTGGTCCTTTTGGTGCGATCATAAATACGTCAAGATCTTCTCTAGCTTCGATTAGGTCAAAATGAATGTTAAGGCCGTGAGCAAAAACAAGAGCTGCGCCTTTTTTTAAATTATCTTTCAAATCATCTTTGTAGATATCAGCTTGAAATTCGTCTGGAGCCAAAACCATAACAACGTCTGCCCAAGCGGCAGCTTCCTTGTTTGACAAAACTTCAAAACCAGCATTTTGCGCTTTTGCAGCAGAAAGAGATCCGGCTCTAAGAGCGATCTTAACTTCTTTGACGCCAGAATCACGAAGATTTTGAGAGTGAGCGTGAGCTTGTGAACCATATCCAATGATGGCAACTTTTTTATTTTGAATGATGCTCAAATCGGCATCGCGATCGTAATAAACTTTCATAATTTTTTAAGATTTGTTGAAGATTAAAGATTGTTGTTTTGACAACTAGGTTAATACAGGCGGGGCAGTTTATAAATTGAGCAATATAAGTCAATAATAAGTCTGTATTGGGTAATGTTATTTGGCAAAATATTTTACATTTTGGTTTTGCTAATTAGGATCTCCCAAAATTTTTCAATCCAAGCTGATATTTTTAACAAAATTGCACTCAATGAAAAAAATAATAATTCCTCTCTTTACTAGCTGTTTTTTATTTCAAAACCACGCCTCCGCCCAAGGATCTCCTGATGGAATTTGGCAACGCATGGACAGTTCATATTTTGAAAATGTCAAAAATGATAATCTGATTAACGGTGTTTTGGATAATAGAATTTATTATGAGGATAATTTTGATTCAGATAATAGGAAAAATCAGCACAGAGATGCACACCTAAATTCAAGATTGAATGTCAATTTGAAGATAAGTAAAAATTTTTCTTTAAGCACAATTGCTGAATTTGATCAATCAAAACAACAATCGGAAGACAATAGAAGAAATCAGTTAATTACAGGAGGAGGAGATCAGTCTTTTGAAAATGAAGGGCTTTTTGTCGATGAGTTGGTTTTAAATTACAACCATAAAAACCTTTCTTTTATGGCTGGAAAATTCACTGCAAATTTTGGAGATGCTTGGATTTATGATAACGCAATTTGGGTTAATCAAATTGCTCAAAGATACCGACAAGACGAAAAACTAGGCTTAGGGTTTGCCGGTAGAGCAGGGAATAGAAAAACATTTGGTGAATATGTTTTTGGCTTTAGTGCCTTTACTAACGATCGTAAAAATCTAGATAATTCAACAATCACAAAAAGAGATGGAACGCCAAAAAAAGATGGTGAAGTTGGTGACACTAGAAGCCTAAAATCTTACGTTTTATCAACCGATATTCACTATGATTTTGGCAATGATGAAAAATTATCTTACCATTTTTCTTATTTGAATTTGGATATTAATGAACGCCAAAATCAAAGCAATATTCCCAGCAAAATCAATGATCAAAAGGCATATGCGGTTAATATGAAATATGATTACCCTCTGGGTAAAAATTTCCTACTCAAGAGCTTCGTTGAATATGTTGCGATTGATAATCTTGGTGGAAATGTTGAAAAAGATTCCAAAACTCTAACCATCAATTTCACTGCTCAAATTTACAAAGATTTCTTTATGACTTTAGCTAGAGCTAAAGAAAAAGAATTGGAGGTTAATAATAGTGGTCTGGGCAGATCGATCAATGAGATATCCTTTGGATATGATTTTGATAATTTAAATCAACTCCTTGAAGGTTTATCGTTGTCAATTGGCTACAAAGAAAATAAGATTGACAGCAGAATATCTTCAGTAACCGACAAATCTTTTGGTTTTTTGGTTAGACATAAAATTGAATTTTAAAAAATGGATAAAAATTTAATCATCGCCATTCCCAAGGGAAGAATATTAAACGAGCTTAATATTTTGTTTAACAAAATTGGTTTTGTGCCAGAAGCTGATTTTTATGACGACAAATCCCGAAAGTTAATTTTTGACAGTAATTTTGAAAATTTAAAAATTATTAGAGTCAGAAGTTTTGATGTGGCAACAATAGTAAAGTTTGGTGGAGCGGATTTTGGAGTTTGTGGGTTGGATGTTTTGGAGGAATTTTCATCATCGGATATTCACCCTCTTTTCGATTTGGGGCTTGGAAAATGCCGACTTTCAATCGCTGCCAAAAAAGAAAATTCTTCTGCTAATGATTTTTCTCAGATTAGCCATTTAAGAATTGCTACAAAATATCTTAATTTAACCAATACATATTTTTCATCACGTGGCGTTCAAGCGGAATGCATCAAGCTTAATGGAGCAATGGAATTGGCTCCACATTTGAATCTATGCGACTACATCGTTGATTTGGTGAGCACAGGCAACACTTTGAGAGAAAATGGCTTGGTGGAAATAAAAAAAGTTCTCGATATCAGCTCATATTTTATCGCCAATCGCCACAGCTTAAAAACCAAAAACCAGCAATTGTTAAAATTTATCAAATTGTTTGATCTAAATGAAATAATTAAATATTGAAAAAAAACCTCTTTTCACAAATCTTCAAAAAACACCTCATCGCAGCGCTTTTTGCTGTGTCTTTCTTTTTCTCAATAGCTCAAAATTCTTTCGCTGTTAATGACGTGGTTCGACATACTGGTGTCGACGATGATGGCTTTTGTAAAACTCAAGAACTGAGGTTTGATCCTGTTGCAATTACTGATAGCGATTTACTGTGGGAACTTGATAACCCAGTATGTATCGCATACATGGCAACAACAGGACTTTCGCTGATGAGAGCCCATACGGCAGCTAGCAATCTTTGTTATAGAGCTTCTAGTGCAATCAAGTCCGTAAGAGAATCGGCCGTAAAAGCGGGAAAAGAAATTAGCAAACCTAATTTTTTCTGGAGCATAATAGAGATGTCATCAAACGCAGGATCTTGCGCCTCACACAGTACCTCTTGTATTTTGTCTGTCGGATCTAATACTTTTAGCTGCTCAGCCATGCTTGGCTGCTGTGGAGGAACTGTTGCTCTTGGCATAAGTTATGGTTTGGCGATTGGAGCCCTGAATGGAGTGTGGAGAGCTGCGGTTGGTTCGCAAGAGAACGCTAAAATTTGCGGCTCAAGATGGAACACTTGGGAAGAGTTTAATGCTATTACCGGACATCCTGTAGATCAAGAGTCAACATCAAACGCTAAGAGGATTTCTAGATTTGGTGCCAATGACAGTTTTGAATATACTGACAAAGAAACAGGAGAGACCAAATATTGGCAAGATCACTTAGGGGAAGTCAAAGATAAAACTTTTTATAAACAGGGTAAAAATTCAAAATCATATAGTAAATATTTAGAAGAGCTTTATGTCTCATCATCAAAGATGGAGGATTATAGGGATAGAATATCAATATTAAAATCTTTAAGTGACCCAACTACATACCCAGCCCAGACAGCGCAATATCCACTTGTTTCAATGAAAGCTGATGATGATGATGACCAAACCAACGACGATGATTTTACCTTAAGAAAAAAAGAATATCGTGAATTCATCTATGGTGGAATGGAATATCCTGATAGTGGTGCAGGATCCTGTAAAAACCCCTCTAGTTGGTTGCAAGATCCTGAGGATGGGGAAGGTTCCCTCACCAAAGCTGAAAGAAACCTTGGTTATAATGATGAAAACCAAAAATATTACATGCGAGGTCCGAATAAAGCCTCTAATTATGCTTGCGGAAGATTTTTATTAATTGAAGAAGAATCTGACCGGGAGGAGATTGGAGAAAAATCTGACTGGGAGGAGGCTTATGATTGCTGCGTAACAAGAAGTCAAGAGACCATGTGTATTGAAGATTCTCGGGGATTACTTTTTTCCGGTACGCATGGTTTTTGCAAGAAAGGAAGAGATTGTAGCCTTTCTGGTATTGTGTATAATATATATGAATCAAAGAATGTTTCAAATCGCCTCTGCGCGTCAACATACTCTGTCTGTCCCTATAATCACAATTTAGGTGGAGGATCGGAAGATCCTGGAACTGTAGAAAATCCATTAGGGGTTCAATATGACAACAAATTTGGCATCAGTCTCAATCATTGCCAATATTTAAATCATTGCTCAGTAATTCCCGATAAGCCCTATATCAGAACCAACAATCTAGACGGAGGATGGATATCTTCAGCTTGTTTTGACTTGCAAGGCGATTCTCAGAATAAATATTCCTATAGTGCCGATCTTCTACCTCTCAACAAAACCAAAAATTTTTCTGCTCCAATGGCTCAATGCTTCAAGGAGACCATGGAAAATATGTTTCTTAATAAAGCTGGAAATACAAAATGCACAAACCCAGATGAAAGCCCTGATGCAGACGGAAACTGTGATGGTGGCTACATCTACAAAGAGGGTGAATTTATTGATGGTCAAGTATCATTTTTTCAAATTATTCAAACTAAATTACAATCAATAATAAAAGTCGTTATGACTTTGGCGGTTGTGATGCTTGGAATAAAGATTCTATTAACAGGAGAGGCGCTTGAAAGAAAAGTCATATCGATGTTCATAATCAAGCTTGGTCTTGTTTCTTATTTTGCTTTAGGTACCGCATGGCAAGACTATTTCTTTAAAGGTGTCTCAAGTATATCCGCAGATCTATCAACCATATTTATGAAGGTGGATGAAAACTATAATGTCGTCACATATGACTCCACTAATTTTAAAGAGGAATTTCGAGATGATGTCAGGAATTTATTTTTTGCAATTACAAAGGAAAATATTACTAGGGATCTTACTACTGATGAAGCTAATTTTGAATCCGTTTTTAATGGTTGCAGATCAAGCTCTCTTACCTGGAGTCAATCAACATTTTGCCTTAACGACTTAAGATCTTTTTTAATCACAAAAGGTTCCAACGGAGCACCTAATATGAATGAAATAAATCTAGGTGAAACAGATGCAAAAATACTGAACATAAATATAAATCGCGCTATTACTGAGTTGAGAACTACAAACATGACGCCTTTCTCTTTTTCCGAATCCTATCTTTCTGATGCCAATCATCAATATCTAGATGGTTGTCAATTTCCAAAATATAATTATGCCGACAAAAATCCTGACACCACATATGACAACCCTTCATATCCACCAGGAAAAGAATATCTAAAAATTTGGGACATGCTTGATTGTAAAATAGCCAGAGCACTTGGTTTTGGCCCCGAAGTATCCGTTCCCAACTTAGTTATAATGATATTAGCAGGAATACTCACTGGAGGTCTTGGGATAATATTTTTTATCGCAACCTTTGTATTTGCTTTTTACCTAATAGCCCTAACAGTTAGAGCTCTTCATATATTCATAATGTCTTCCATTGCCATCAGTATATTAATTTACATATCACCACTAACCATCAGTGCGTGCTTATTTGAAAAAACAAAAGATATATTTAATGGATGGAAAGAAAATTTGATTAGCTTCGTGTTTCAGCCAATTATTCTGTTTGTATATCTTGGGCTTGTAATAGTAATTTTTGAAAAAGTTGTTATTGGAGACGCTCAATTTATTGGCTCTGGAAGGGATTCGCCAAAAAGTATCTCATGCTCAGTTGGAAATGCTGCTAATAATAGTATTTATTGCATCTTTGGCTTTAATTTGATGAGAAATATTGAGGGTGATGGTCTTGATTTTCTAGGCATATACCTTGGGTCTTTATTCGGAATGACTGAGGAAAAGATGTTTACGATAATAAAGGCGGCATTTTTGATGTATATTTTGACTAAATTTCTAGATCAAATACCAGATTTCGCCCAAAGATTACTTGGCGGAATGGCCCTATCAAGTTCATCAGTTGGAGCTGGGCGGGCGCTTTATAAATCTTACGGAGCTTCGAGAGCCGTTCAGTCCAGAGGATCCAGAGGTACTAGAAAGTGGGTTCCAAAAATTATTGGGAAAGTTGGCAGAAGCAATTCCTCCTCCCTTCAAAATAACTTGACTGGCAAAACTTCTAAAAAAACTGGCCCTGAAGATAGGCCTCCGCCAAAACCAACGACGGGTGCCGGTTAAAATATATTGACTTAAAGATAAGTCTGTAAATAATAACCACCTCCTTTGTGAGTCAATTTTTGGCATTACAAAATCATGGCAGGCGTAGCTCAGTTGGTAGAGCATCAGATTGTGGTTCTGAGGGTCGCGGGTTCAAGCCCCGTCGCTTGCCCCAAAAATTCACAAAAATACCATAATGGATATCCTCTTTTTTGCCGCAATAGCGGTTTTTATATTCTTCAAATTGCGTGAACAGCTAGGAAAAGTTGATAATGACCAAAAAGAAGAGTGGAAAAAGAGAAATTCAATCAAGAATTTTATAAAAGAGCGCACAAAAAACACCAATACCAATTCCCAAAATAACCAATCAAAAATCGTTTCAATTGATGGATCAGAATTTCTTGCAAAGAAAGAAATAAAAAGCCCTATTGATCAAGAGTCTCAAAAAATTATTGATAGCCTAGAAGGGGATTTAAAAACCAATCTCATTAAAAATTTAGAAAAATCAAACTTGTCCGCTAGTCAATTTTTAAATGGCGCCAAAAGTGCCTTTGAAATCATTTTGAATTCATTTGCATCGCTTGACGTAAAAACTTTAAAGCCGCTTTTATCTGAAACGGTCTTTTTGCAATTTGAAGGCGAAATAAATAACCGCATTAAAAATGAACAAGTTCTGAACATAAAAATCATCTCCATCGATGAAGCAAAAATTACTGATGCTCAAACCATTGATAATTTTTTTCAAGTCACCATCTCCTTTACGTCAAAGCAAATCAATAATGTTATTAAAAATGGCAATGTTATTGCTGGCAGTGAGACTGAAATTAGCACAGTAAACGATGTCTGGACTTTCAAAAAAAATATCCACTCTAAAAACCTCAATTGGCTACTTAGCGCAACTAACTAAACAACCTAAAATCTAAAAATATGAAAAATTCTATGAATGTTAAAAAGTCATTTAACGTTAATGGTAAAGATTACCATTTTTTCTCACTCGAAGAAGCAGCAAAGATTCTTAATAAAGACATCTCAAAACTTCCTTACAGCTTAAAAATTTTATTAGAAAACCTTTTGCGTTTCGAAGATGGTAATGTGGTGAAAATTGAAGATATTAAAGCTGTTATCGATTCAGTAAAAGATGAAACCAAGAGAGTTGAAATAGCCTTCTCTCCCTCAAGAGTTCTTATGCAAGACTTTACCGGGGTTCCTGCCGTTGTTGATTTGGCGGCGATGCGTGATGCAATGAAAAAAATGGGCAAAGATCCAAAGAAAATAAACCCGTTAGTTCCTGTTGATTTGGTTATTGACCACTCTGTTCAAGTAGACTTTTTTGGAAATAACGAAGCATTTGCCAAAAATGTTGATATGGAAATGCAAAGAAATAACGAGCGTTACCAATTCTTAAAATGGGGGCAGCAATCTTTTGATAATTTTAGAGCAGTTCCACCAGGAACAGGAATTTGCCACCAAGTGAATTTGGAAAATTTAGCTAAAGTAGTTTGGACAAAAGAAGTTGACGGGCAAACAATTGCCTATCCTGACACCGTTGTTGGAACTGATTCTCACACTACAATGATCAATGGTCTTGCGGTTCTTGGTTGGGGAGTTGGAGGTATTGAAGCTGAAGCTGCAATGCTTGGTCAGCCAATATCAATGTTAATTCCTGAGGTTATTGGTTTTAAATTATCAGGATTTTTAAATGAGGGAGTTACTGCTACTGACTTAGTTTTGACAATCACCAACACGTTACGCGCTCAAAATGTGGTTGGAAAATTTGTTGAGTTTTTTGGAGAGGGTATAGTCAATCTCAGTCTTGCTGACAGAGCAACTATAGCCAATATGGCGCCTGAATATGGTGCAACTTGCGGACTTTTCCCGATTGACTCTGAGACCATAAAATATTTACATTTAACTGGAAGAGATGAGGAGCAAATTGCTCTAGTGGAAAAATATGCCAGATCTCAAAATATTTTTGTTGATAAAAAATCCCCCGAGCCAGAATTCAGCGAATTCTTAGAGTTAAATTTGAGTGATGTCTTGCCTTCAATTGCCGGACCAAAACGCCCACAAGACAAAGTTTTATTAAGTGAAGCAACAAATTCGTATGATGATTTGGCTGCCAATAGCAACATCAAATCAAGGGGCGAGGAATTCCCAATTCCCGATCTCAATTCCACTCTAAGTAACGGTGACATTGTGATCGCCGCCATAACTTCTTGCACCAACACTTCGAACCCAACAGTTCTAATAGCCGCAGGATTGGTTGCTAAAAAAGCCTCACTAAAAGGACTGAAAATAAAACCAACTGTCAAAACCTCTTTTGCCCCAGGATCACAAGTCGCTAGTGAATATATGGCAAATTCTGGTTTGCAAGAATACCTAGATCAGCTTGGATTTAACGTCGTAGGTTACGGCTGTACAACTTGCATCGGAAACTCAGGACCTCTTCATCCGCAAATTGAAGAAAGTATTAAAGATAACAACATATTGGTTGGGGCAATTTTATCTGGAAACAGAAACTTCGAAGGCAGGGTTCATCCACTGACTAAAGCCAACTATTTGGCCTCTCCTCCGCTAGTTGTTGCTTATGCATTAGCTGGAAATTTTAATGTTAATTTAAGCAAAGATTCACTTGGAAAAGACACTGATGGAAATGATGTTTATTTAAAAGATATTTGGCCAAGCAATGAGGAAATTAGAAAAACCGTAAACTCTTTTGTTTCCAGAGAACTATTTATTCAAAAATATGCTGATGTTTTTGCTGGAGATGAATCTTGGAAGAATATAAAAACAGCACGATCAGATACTTACAATTGGGATTCCGAAAGTACCTACATCAGGCTTCCTAGTTTTTTTGATGGAAGTGAAAAGAAATTATCTGACATTAAAGAAGCCAGAATATTAGCTTTATTTGGTGATTCAATTACCACAGACCATATTTCTCCTGCGGGAAATATTGCCCAAGAATCTCCAGCAGCAGATTATCTAAAAAATCATAATATTGATAAAAAAGACTTCAACTCTTATGGAGCCAGACGTGGAAACCATGAAATAATGATGCGTGGAACTTTTGCTAATATTCGCATCAAAAATGAAATGTTGGATGGCTTCGAGGGTGGTTATACTAAATTATCTCCGAACTCCTCTGGGGTTCCAATTTATGACGCGGCAATGGAATACAAAAAGCAAAACCGTTCATTGGTAATTTTTGCTGGAAAAGAATACGGGACCGGATCATCAAGAGACTGGGCTGCAAAAGGAACCTTGCTATTGGGAGTAAAAGCGGTTATTGCCGAGAGTTTTGAAAGAATTCACCGCTCAAATCTAGTTGGGATGGGAGTTTTACCCCTTACTTTTAAAAATGGCGAGAATAGAAAAACTTTAGGATTGACTGGTTTTGAAACAGTTGAAATTTTAGGAATAAACGACGATATAAGCCCTAAACAAGATCTTAAATGCATTATCACTTTTCAAGACGGTTCAAAAATCGAAACTACATTGCTATGCCGTATTGACACTAGTAATGAAATTGAATATTATAGATCAGGAGGAATTCTTCAATTTGTAATGAATCAACTCTAAGTTCTGATTTATACTTAGAACATTGACGATATCCTCATATTTTTGACGTATTTTTAGCTATAAACTGTTGTTTAAGTTAAAAATAATTCAGTTTATCAACCTTAATATTATACAATATATGGATATAAGAGTTCTAGGATCAAACATGGAAATTGGTGAAGCACTAACTAAGCACGCCAAAGAAAATTTAGAAAAACACGTTAATAAATATTTTGATACAGCAATAAATGCTGACGTGCATTTTTCTAAACAAAATAGCCGTTTTTATGCGAATATCGTTATCAACGAAGGTATGAAAAAAGGCATCGTAATTAAAAGTGACGGAAATGCTGAAGACCCTTACGGCTGTTTTAATGAAGCCATGGAAAGAGCCGCAAAACAACTTCGTAGATATAAAAGAAAAATAAAAAATTATCGCAGAGAAAGAGGTGGTTTAAAAAGCGTTGAATTGATAGAAAAAGGATACGATGCCTTGAAATATATCATTTCTGCCGACCCATACCCTTCTTTTGAGGAATCTGAAGAGGAAGAATCTTTTGAAGTGAAGCCTGATGACAAGCTAAATATCGTCACTGAAAAAAACACTGATATTGAAGAGCTTTCGGTTCAAGAAGCTATCATGAAAATGAACTTAGCTGACCTTCCTGCTCTTGTGTTCATTAATTCTGACAATAAAAGATTAAATGTCGTCTATAACCGTAAAGACGGAAACATATCTTGGATTGACCCAGAAACGAACTAAACATATCATAAAAATTATTTCTATGATATATAATTTGGTGGCAATTTATTTTATTATTGCCACCAAATTATTCTTATTAAAAATATCTTTATTTTTAGTTAGTTAAAAAAAGGCTCTTTTTCAAAATGAGTGGGTAAACCAATTACCACCTTGGTACCCAAGCATAAATTGTAAAAAAGTTACAATCATGAATTACTACCATAATTCACCATCACGAATTACCGTCATGCCGGACATAGAGTTTCTTAGGTAGCTTTGCTGCCTTAGAAACTCTCGGATCCGGTACCTCATGAGGAAAAATATCCGCCCGTAATTCTTAATCAATCTATTCTTTATTCTTTTAAAAAATCCTCGATTCCAGACTCACGAGATCCTCACTTGCGCGAGGATGACGATTATGTGAGTGGAGCAATCATGTGAGGATAACGATTGTGAGCACTAGAGATTGTGAAGGGGTGTAAAAATGGAAAATAAGATGACGATAAATAAAATTCCACCACTCAAATTAGGTTATTTTCATCAGGAAGATCAAATCCACTTTTTAAGTAGATAATTGGTTTACCCACTCATTTTGAAAAAGAGCCTAAAAAATGTTAATCTTAGGTCCGCCAAACCTCATTTTGATCCTTTGTCGAATTAACAACAAATCCCAACCACACAAAAATCGTATTTAACAACCCCACTTCTTTAGTAAACCAATAAAACTATGTCCTGTTTTTTTTGAACAAAACTCAAATTACAATCATGTTTCACATCAAAATTTACCAAAAATAACTTGAGAGATTAGATTTAATAAATTAGTCTTCGCGGCTATTTTTTTAAGGAACATTTAAACTAACAGTCGATGGAAAATTTACAGTTTTTTTTACTAATATTACAAGTCGTGATCGCTTTGGTTATGATTATTCTGGTTCTTATCCAAAAATCCGATGGTGATTCTTTGGGCGGCATAGGCGGTGGAGGCGGAGGATCTGGAGGATTAAACTCAGTGATGTCTTCAAAATCATCAGCAAATATTTTGACCAAAATAACAATGGTTTTGGCAGGTCTTTTTATGCTTAATTGCTTATTTCTGGCTCTTATTTCTTCCAAAATGAACAATTCTAGTGAACTTGAGATCGACAAAATTATTAATCAGCAAAATCAAGAAGATCTTCCAGCCTCAGATTTTCCAACCCCTAAAGAAAAATAAATATGCAAACAACATCTTTGAACCAAACCCATCGTGCACAAGGTGCAAAAATGGTCGAATTTGCTGGATACGACATGCCAGTTCAATATCCTGAAGGCATGCTAAAAGAGCATGAGTGGGTTAGAGGCGGAAACGTTGGCTTGTTCGATGTTTCTCACATGGGACAAGTTATTCTTGAAGGTGAGGGCGTCGCTGAGTATTTGTCAACAATCACTCCAACTTCTTTTGTTAACGTTCCAAATCTTTTGGCAAAATACACTGTCATGACTAATGAAAATGGTGGAATCATTGATGATTTGATTATTACTAGACTTGAAGAGAAGAAATTTTTTGTGGTTATTAACGCTGGATGTAAAGAAAAAGACATTGCTTGGATGAAGCAACATTTACCAGCGCAAATCACTCTTACTCAACTTTCTGATCGCTCATTGATCGCCGTTCAAGGTGAAAAAGCTCAAGAATCTTTGCAAGCTTTGGTTGAAGATAAGGACCTTGCTACTTTGCCTTACATGAATATTGCTCAAATCAAACTAAAAACTGGTGATGAAATTTTCATCAGCAGAGCTGGTTATACTGGGGAAGATGGTTTTGAAATCAGCATCCAAAATGACAAAGCTCCTGCTTTTTGGTTGAAGCTTTGTGAAAATGAAGCAGTAAAACCAATCGGTCTTGGTGCTAGAGATTCTCTGCGTTTAGAAATGGGATATCCACTTTATGGACATGATTTGGATGAGCAGACAACTCCTGTTGAAGCAGCTCTTTCTTGGGTAATCACTAAAGAACATACTGGATTTAATGGTTCTAAAACAATTTTAGAGCAAAGAGCTAATGGCGTTTCTGGTCTTGAGAAAAAAAGATTCGGATTCAAATTGCTTGAGCGTGGTATCGCTAGAGAAAATAGTGAAATCAGAAAAGATGGAAAAAAAATCGGCATCTTGACTAGCGGTGGATTTTCTCCAAATTTGAAAGCCTCAATTGGACAAGGTTATGTTGATGCCACTTTTAAAAAAGATGATTTGGTTTCAATTTTGGTTAGGGATCGTGAGATTTCTGCCGTTATTTGTTCACCAGTTTTTGTTGCTGCAAAAACTAAATCTGCGAAAAAATAACAATTCACAAATAATTTATTAATAATAAAAAACTTCAAAATATGACTACAAAATACACAAAAGATCACGAGTGGATAAAAATCGAAGGCGATATCGCTACTGTTGGAATTACTGAGCATGCCGCAGAGGCTCTTGGTGAGTTGGTTTATGTAGAATTGCCAGAAATTGGAACCACGTACAGCAAAGGAGAGGCTGCAGTTGTAGTTGAGTCTTCAAAATCTGCCAGTGACGTTTATGCCCCAGTTTCAGGAGAAGTTGTTGAAATCAATGATTCACTTTCTTCAGCTCCAGAACATGTCAATAACGACACTTATGGAAATGGTTGGCTAATCAAAATCAGAACTTCTAATTCTTCTGAATTAGATGACGCGATGAGTGAAGATGAATATCAAAAATTTCTAGCTGAAAATAACTAGAGTTTAAATTTATTTTTAAAAGAACATCTTAAGAAAACACCTAAACATTTATTTGTTTAGGTGTTTTTTTATGACCTTCTTTTTATTAAAGAGGCCAATAATAGAATGATACTAAGGAGAAGAACGATATTATTGCCAAATTTTCCATAAATTGTTTCTGGTAAATTTTTCATTAACCTCACATCAATAATTCCTTTTTCATTCAAAGGAATCAATCCCACCACTTCTCCGACTGGGTTTATCAACCCAGAAATACCACTATTAGCCACTCTAATTGTCGGAAGACCATATTCAATAGATCGAACCTTTACCATATCAAAATGTTGGTAAGGTCCTGAGCTATTTCCAAACCAGGCATCGTTGGTTAGGTTAAGTAAAAATCCTGGACGATCATTTCTATCAATCACATTATTTGAGAAAATTGCCTCATAACAAATCAATGGGCTAAAACTTGGAATTTGATCATTTAATTTTATGGTTTTTAGTCCATTTCCTTCACTGAAATTTATTGCTCCATTTGTTATTTTTGAAATGAATGTTAACTGATCGGCAAAAGGAACATACTCACCAAAAGGAACTAGGTGGTTTTTATCATAACTTTGAACTATTTGTGCGTGGTGGTTGACTATGAAAATTGAATTCCAAATTTTCTTCAATTCCTTTGTGTCATCTTTAAATTCAGCTTTAACTCCTCCGGTAATCACAAAACCATTTTTTGGTGTTCCAGAGGCAATGTTAAAAAGCAGGTCACTGTCCGAAGAATCTACGACGTAAGGAACTGCACTTTCTGACCAAACAACATGGTTAACATCTGAGAATCCTGCACTTCTTGAAAGAATAATGTTTTTTAAGAATTCTTTTTTGCGATATTTTTCATCCCACTTATTTTCTTGCTTGGTATTGGGTTGAACCAGCCTAAAGGTCGAATTTGGAAGATCTTCATTTTGAAAATTACCTATCCTGTTTACCCCAAATACAACAATAAAAACAAAGCAAGATGCAATTAGAGATAAAAATATTTTTGAATTATTATTAATGTTAAATTTGATTTTTTTATTGCAAATCTCAAATAATAAAGCTGGCGAGCAATAAACAATAACAGCGAACAGACTAAGTCCAAGAACTCCAAAAATGGATGAAATTTGGGATAATGATAGTGAGAATAAAAAGCTGTAACCAATTAAATTCCAAGGAAATCCGGTAAATAGAACCCCTCTCAAATATTCAAAAAATACCCACATTACAGCGAGTAATATAATTTTTCTCCAGCCCGTTATTAAGAATTTATTTGAAATGAAATTTGTCAGAAGTAAAGTTAGTCCAACATAGATTGCCAGAACGGCAGGAATTAAAAATAATGCAAAAGGTAAGAGCCAGAAAAATTGAGCAATATCAACAAAAAGAGAAATTGAAATCCAATAAAGACCAAAGGTGAATTGACCAAACCCAAAATACCAACCAATCCAGAATGACTCTTTTTTGGTTTTTCCTTGGCTAGCGATTAAAAATAATCCACTAAATCCAATAAACGCCGATGGAAATAAATAGAAAGGAGCAAAGGCGGAAGCTGAAATTGACCCTAATAGAAAAACAATAAAATATTGGCTTTTGATTAGTGATCTTATTGTTCCTGACATTATTAAAAAATTATTGGTTTTTATAGTGTTTAATCTTAGGAAGTTTTTTATCCCAAGTAAAGATATGTTAGACAGTAAAATTATTAAAATAATCCTCTTCTTAGGTCGAACTTTTAAGTTAAAATTTAAATAAATTAACAAATACAATGTTGATTAACAGGGACTCTCAAACTAGCATACGCCTATTATGTCAATACTAATTTTTAAATTAGTTTTGGATGTTTTGAATAAAAAATTTTTTCAGCTTTTGGTGTGGAGTTTTAATATTATTTATCAAAAAATATCCTATAAAAACACTTAAAACGGCCATAGCGTTAATTTAACTACCTTTTATAAAATAAAAAATAAAAAACCATGACTCAAAAAAATAATCTAAACAAAATAGATCCAGTTACAATTGCTTTTGGTGATGGAATTGGCCCTGAGATCATGGATGCAACTTTGCATATTCTAAAAGAAGCAAAAGCGAGGTTAGCTTTTCATGTTATTGAGGTTGGAAAAAATATTTATGAGAAAGGATTTAATTCTGGATTAATGCCGTCTGCTTGGAAAGAGTTAGATAATAGCAAAGTTCTTTTGAAGGCTCCAATAACAACGCCACAAGGTGGGGGATACAAAAGCCTTAACGTTACCATTAGAAAGAAATTAGGTCTTTATGCCAACGTTCGTCCTGTGATTTCATTTTTCCCCTTTGTTGACACCAAACACCCAAAAATGGATGTGGTCATCATTCGTGAAAATGAAGAGGATCTTTACACCGGAATCGAGCATCGTCAAACAGTTCAATCCTACCAATGTTTAAAAATAATCACTCGCGAAGGTTGTGAAAAAATCGTTCGCTACGCTTTTGAATATGCCAAAAAACACAATCGGAAAAAAGTGAGTTGTTTCTCTAAAGACAACATCATGAAACTAACCGATGGAATGTTTCATGATATTTTTAACGAAATATCTAAAGAATATCCAAATATCGAAACCGATCACTACATCATTGACATCGCAACCGCCAGACTTGCCGCCAAGCCAGAAATTTTTGATGTGATTGTAACTTTGAATCTTTATGGAGATATTGTTTCGGATGTTGCTGCTGAAATTTCTGGATCCGTTGGTTTGGCAGGATCTTCTAATATTGGTAAAGGATTTGCCATGTTTGAAGCCATTCATGGATCTGCTCCTGATATTTCGGGGAAAAACATTGCCAACCCAACTGGGCTAATCTCTGCTGCAATTATGATGCTGGTTCATTTAGGTCAATTAGATATTGCAAATAAAATCCAAAACGCACTATTTAAAACCATTGAAGACGGTTATCACACCCCAGATATTTATAATAAAAAAACTAGTAAGGAAAAACTTGGAACCAAAGAATTCGCGGAAGAAGTGATTCGCAATCTTGGATCTGAGCCAAAAATTCTTCCAAAATCTGAATTTAAAAATTCATTAATTAGTCAAGATGAAGAATCTAAGGATAGGGTAAATGATGAATCTGTTTCGATTTTTGATAAAAATGAAACAATAACAAAAAAATCTTTAATCGGATTTGATCTATTTATCGACTGGCAGAATGATTTTGATGCGTTGATTGACTTAATTGGAACTATGGAAAGTGAGAAATTTGAAATTAAAACAATCACTGCTAAGGGCCTGGTAATGTGGCCACATATCGATAAGCATAGTCAGCCGGAATATCCAAAAGGACAGACCATTTTACGTTTCATTGGCAAGGGAATCACTGGGAAAAATAGCACGCATATTATTGATAAAAACAAAATAATTAATCATAAAGATTTGATTGGTATTTTGAATATGTGCATTGGAAATGAAATTGATTTCATCAAATATGAAGGACTTTATTTATTTGATGGAAAGGCAGGATATAGTTCAGGTCAGGGTGAGTAGAATTTTTACCTTCCTAAAAAATTACTAATTTTACGTAAGTATTTTGACTTTTTTAAAAATTATGAAAAACGACATTCATTTATTTAATAATATTTTAGGGACGGCAGAAAGGGCTTTTTCTAGCACCAACTTTTACTGGCAATCAATATCTGTATTTTCTTGCTTAATTATAGCAGTTATTTCTTACAAGTTTTTTAAGAAATTATTACCTCCGAAAGATACTAAAAGAAAAAAATCAAACAATTTATTCAGCGGTTTTTTTTACAGATATTTAATCCCTTTGTTTTTGCCGATTTTGATAATTTTTGCTTTATCAATTGGCGCAGTTATTTTTTTCGCTTTCTTTGAGGATGTGTTTCTGTTCTTGCCCTTCATTCAAATATTGGCTTTGTTTACCTTTTTGAGGTTTTTAAGAATATTATTTAATAGTAGTTTGATTGCAAATTTGGTGGGTTTTTTTCTAATCCCAGCAATATTTCTTAATATTTTGGGGATTTTAGAACCAACAATTATATTTCTTGATCAATTTGCTATCAATATTGGAAAAGTTCGTATTTCTATTTACAGTGCAATACAGTCTTTCATGATTCTCTCAGTGGTTTTTTGGTTATCAGGAATAATTTCTCGGAAAACCAAATCATATTTTTCTAAAAGCAAAGATCTTAAAGCAAGTACCAAGGGTATTATTTCTAAATTCATCGACATAACACTCTATTTTGCCATATTCGTCATCATTCTTCAGGTTTTTGGGGTTGATATGACCACATTTGCAGTTCTTGGTGGTGCGATTGGTGTTGGTATTGGTTTTGGTCTTCAAAAAATAGCCTCTAACTTCATTAGTGGAATTATCCTTCTTTTAGAAAAGTCAGTTGAAGTTGGAGACCTGGTTGATCTTGATGATGGAGCGACTTATGGAACTATTGCCAGATTCAGCGGCAGGTACACACTGATTGAAACTTTTGACGGTAAGGAGATAATGGTTCCAAATGAGGACTTTATTACCAACAAGGTAACTAATTGGACATATAATAATAATCGCGGTCGTATCGATATAGATCTTAAGATTTCATATGATTCTGATATTAAAAAAGCGAAAGAAATTATTTTAAAATCTGCCTCAGAACATCCAAGATGCCTAAAATACCCGGCTCCAGAATTTTATGTTACTGAATTTTCAGATAATGGAATAGAATTAGTGACTTTGTTTTGGATAGGTGATGTTTCTGGGGGGAGAAGGGGGCCTAAGAGTGATGTTATGATCAATATACTTGATGGGTTTAAGGAGAATGGAATTAAAATTCCACTTCCTCAAAGAGAAATTTTGGTTAAAAATAACTCACCTGAAATTACTAAGAGTTTCTAAATAAAGGTAAGAATCGTCAAAACTTTTCTGCAGATCGGAGGCTAGTTTTAAGTCATTTTTAAAATCAACTAAAATATTCTGATAATCACCGTCAATCAAATCAATATTTTTTAAAGCTACATCATATTGCTTTTTCTCAATATTATTTTTAATTTCTATAATTAAAATATCAATGTTTGATTCTAGAGGCTTTCCATCTACTTTTCTAATGGTAACAAATTTAGATATTAGGGACATTAACTTTACATCCCAACTAATATCATTCTTATCTTCAATTTTATCTGCGTTGATTTGCGAAGACAAATTTGCAAATTCTTTCCTTAATTCTTTTTGATTTTTTTGTCTTTTTTCTAAATTAATTTTTAATAAAGAAATTTTTTCAGAAAGAGAAAAGTCAGATTTGGACAATATTTCTAAATCCCTTAAAGCATTATCGTAATCTTGTTTTGATTCAACCAAACTCTTCAACTGAACAAATGTTAAAACGATTCTCGGTAAATTGTCACTGGTTTTAAATCTTGAAATCTCCATCTTCAAACCATTCAAATCATCACGAAGATCAGATATTTGCAATTGCTGCCTTAGCAAAACTTCATTTTGATCAAATTTTTTGTTTGACGGGTGATTTTCACTCATCAATTCTTTTTTCTTTTTTTCTTTCTTTTTATTAAAAATATTTTGCGAAACATCCTCCTTTTTCAAGACCATTATCTTTTTCTCTTTATCAAGCGTATTTGTAATTTGGTTTACTAAAAAAAAGATCGTCAAGATTATAAGTGCCCAAAAAATAATTGATATTCTGTGCTGTTTTAGTTTTTTTAACATTTTGTTTTGATTATTTTGGTTTTTTCAAAGCCGATTTTTTGAGCTAATTTAGCAATCTTGTCTGAAAAACATGATATTTCTAATATGCTTAAATATTCAAGCAAATTGTGTTTTTTTAGTAATTTAAAAAAAATACGCAAAGTGTTCTGAGAGTAAATCCAAACTTCTGAAATATTGTTATTTTTGATTCTGTAAATTGTCCGATCTTCAAATTCATCAATTTCTTTTGTTTCGTAGACGATAATTCTTTTTGCCTCAAAATTTTTATTTCTCAATTCTTTTGCCAAGTCTAAGGTTATTTTCTTACCCGACAAATAGAGGATAAGCCCTTTGTTATTTGATGTTATTTTTAAAGATAGATCAAAAAGCGAGGATGCTGAATTGTTAGATTTGATTACATTTTTATAACCTAATCTTTTAATTTCTGAGGCTGTTTTTTGCCCTACCGCTAAAATCAAAACATCAGGCTTTATTGCCATTTTTTTTAAAGCAAAAATCGCCGACGAGCTGGTAATCAAAACCGCTTGCAATTCTATTTTTAAAGGCTGAATATCTGAAGTTTCAACTATTGAAAATAGGGGCTGAATGATGTATGTGATATTTTCTTTAGCTAAATTTTTAGCAATATGAGATGATGATTTTTGAGGCCTAGTAAGAAGGATCATGCCAGTCTAAATTATCTAAAATATGTTTTCCTACTTTTTTTATCTCTTCACCGGCGTCGTTACCAATATTTATACCGTCTTCAAGACTTCCGGTTCGTGAGGTTCTGCAGATTTCTTTCCCATCAAGACTTGCTAGCAAAACACGCAAATGAAGCTGGTTGTCTTGAATGTAGCAATGGGCAGAAAGAGGAGTATTACATGAGCCATTGATAGTTTTTAGAAAGGCTCTTTCAGCCAAAACACATATTTTGCTTTCAAAATGGTTAAGTGGCTCTAAAATTTTAATGGTGAATTGATCACTTTTTCTAGCTTGCAAAGCCAAGGCTCCTTGACCAACTGCTGGTAGCATTTCCTCTCCATAAATGACACTTGTTATTTTGTCACTCATTCCAAGCCTATTTAGACCGGCAACTGCGAGAATAGTGGCGTCAACTTTATTTTCTTCTAATTTTCTTAATCTAGTATGAATATTCCCCCTGAAATTAACTATTTTTAAATCAGGGCGCTCATTCAAAATTAGCGACGCTCTTCTTGGTGAAGAGGTTCCGATAGTGGAGTTTTTTGGTAAGTCATTGATTGATGAATATTTATTAGAAATGAAAGCGTCGCGATGATCATTTCTTTTTGGAATTGCAAAAATTTCCAAATTTTCTTTGAAAAAAGCAGGGATATCTTTCATTGAATGAACAGCAATATCTATTCTACCATCGGATAGAGCTTCTTCTATTTCCTTAATGAACAAACCCTTTCCTCCAATATCAACCAAACTTTTGTTGGTTATTTTGTCTCCAGTGGTCTTGAAGGGAAGTATTGATATTAAATCAGGATTTTTTTGATATTCTGGGTGTGAAGAGAGGATAAGATTTTTTACTTCTTTAGCTTGAGTCAGAGCCAATTTACTGGCTCTGCTGCCAATTAAGATTTTTTTAACACCTAATTCCATGATGGGTTTTGCGAATAATGAACAGGGTCAAAGTTTTACTTTCGATCCAGGTTCATAACTAAATATTTAGCCTTGTCTAGCTTTGAATCTTGGGTTTACCTTATTGATAACGTAAAGACGTCCTTTTCTGCGGACAATTTTACAGTTTTTGTCTCTATTTCTTGCTGATTTAAGTGAATTATAAATTTTCATTTGAAGTATATAAAAAAGGGATAATAAAATTAAGGGGTTAAAATATGCAGGTAGATCTACTTTGTCAAGCTAATTTGCTGGCTTTTAAACTCAATTGAGCTTTCTAATTGATTCATGAATTCTTTTTTATTTAACCCTGATTTTATCGCCGGAAGAAATTCTAAAATGATTGTTCCAGATCTTTTGATATTCTTTTTATCCCAAAAATCTCCAGAATTCAATGCGGTAGGAATGACATCAACTTTTAGGTGATTGTAGATTGCCACAACGCCACTTTGATATGGATAATTTTCTGCTTTAGACCCACTAGGAGTTCTGGTTCCCTGAGGGAAAATAATTATATTTTGTTTATAGTCAGTATATTTTTTTGCCTGAAAAAGAAGATTTTTTAAAGCTCTAGCTCCGCCTTTTCTATCAATGGTAATTCCGCTCATAACCTTTAAAAACCAACCATAAAATGGGATTTTTAAAAGTTCTTTTTTCCAAGAATAGACCGGCTGATCAAAAATCATGTGAAAAACAATGGTTTCCCACATTGATTGATGTTTGCAGGCAACGACAAATCCATTCTCTTTGGGTAAATTCTCAAGACCACGAATTTCATATTTTATTCCACATAATTTTTCCAAAATAAAAAGGGAAAATCTCGCCCAAACTTTAGCGCCTCTATCAGCCAATTTTCTATTCTTAGTAAGAATTGCTTTACAATAAAAAATAGGAATAAGCATTCCCCAGAGACAAATAAAAACTTTAAACAAAAAAGATTTGATTGGAGAAATTCTATTTGGCAATTTAATTTGGTGGATTTGGATTTTTATAGATAGGTTGGTGGTGCCGAATGAGAGAATCGAACTCCCGACCCACTGTTTACAAGACAGTAGCTCTACCGCTGAGCTAATTCGGCACAAAGCGAATTCGCACAAGATAAAATGACGGATGTAAAAATCAACTTAAAATTTGGTTTGGATGTAAAATTGATTTGCTTGCCATTTTCCGGGGTATTGTTTTGGTAATGAATAAATAGGATTTTTATGTTCAATAAAAATCGAAAAAATTATCAAAGACTTTAGGCGCCCACACTTTCTTTGACCTAATTACTGATAGCTATTTGGTCCTTTAATTAAAGCACTTGATTTAGCTAACTAAAATTTGGTTTTAAGTCAAAATCCCCTAAAAATTCCTGAACTAGTGTTGCAATAGATATTATCGCAGTGTCAGCCCTTAGTATCCTTGGTCCCAAAGTGACTTTATGAATGTTTTTTTGTTCATCAAATTGATCAAATTCTTGTTTTGAAAAACCTCCTTCTGGGCCAACAAAAATGATAACTTCTTTATCTTTAGCTTCTATTTTTCTCAAAACCACACTGGCCCTATCTCCACTTCCTGATTCATCAGATAAAATCAAAATCGGATTTTCTTTTAGATTTTTTAAAAAGTTGGATAATTTTATTGGCTCATACATTTCAGGAATGTCTGTTCTCTCACATTGTTCAGCCGCTTCTTTAATATTAGAGTTAAATTTTTCTAGATTCACTTTATCGACAACGCTGTGTTTGCAGATTATTGGTTGAAACTTTGTTATTCCCAATTCTGTGGCTTTGGAGGCTATAAAATCAATGCGAACATTTTTTACAGGAGCAAAGGCGAGGGTTATTTTAGGGGGGAAATACTGTTCTTTGGTTTTTTTGATGATTTGTGCTTGGAGGTTTTTTTTATTTATTTGACAAATTTTAGTTAAAAACTCACCATCCTTGCCATTAAAAATCAAAAATTGATCATCAATTTTCTTGCGCATAACTTTTGTTAGATAATTAAAATTATTATCGTTGATTTCTATGATTGACCCTAGTTTAATGCACGACTCAAAAAAAAGACGGATATTCTTCATAATTAATAAATCAAAAGTTTATGTTATTTTTAGCAATTGCCGCCGCTATCATTACAATCAATTTTTTCTTTTTAAAGCAAAGAATTGCCATTACCAAGAAAAACTCCCAAAAAAGAAGTGCTGGTAAGACTTATTCCCACTCCTTAAAAAACCACTATCTTTACTGCTTTGTGATTTGGTCGATCATTTTGCTGGTAATTATCATGTCGGCATTTTCTAATTTTGAATTATTGCCGAAGATTTTATTGCTTTTGGGATCTTTAGTTTCTTGCTCTTTTCTTACAATTTTTTTATTCAAAAAAACTTTTAACGCTAAAAAACATCTTGAAAATGTTACTAAGTTTTTTCTGATTCTCTCCACTTCCTTTGGGGTTATTATTACTTTTCTTATTACTTTTTCGATTCTATTTGAGGCGTTGAAGTTCTTTGAAATGGTCAGCCCGATTCAATTTTTGTTTGGCCTTTCTTGGAATCCGCAAATTGCAGTTTATAAAGGGCAGGGCCTTTCAGAAAGTTCGTTTGGTGTTGTTCCGGTATTTATGGGAACTTTATTAATCACTTTCGTGGCTCTATTCGTGGCAATACCACTTGGTTTGATGGGGGCGATATACCTGTCTGAGTATGTCAAACCTAAAACTAGATCAGTATTCAAGCCTATTTTGGAAATTTTAGCTGGTGTGCCGACTGTGGTTTATGGTTATTTTGCGGTAATCATGGTGGCGCCGTTTTTGAAAGGGTTTTTTGCTAATTTTGGAGTAGAAATTGCCTCAGAAAGCGCTCTGGCTGCAGGATTGGTTATGGGTGTGATGATCATTCCTTTCATTCTATCACTATCTGACGATGCAATTAACGCCGTTCCAACATCTTTAAAAGATGCGGCTTTGGCAATGGGAAGTACCAAATCAGAAACTATCAAGAAGGTTGTTTTGGTTTCAGCTTTTCCAAACATTGTAAGTGCTATTTTATTGGCTTTTTCAAGGGCGGTTGGCGAAACCATGATTGTTGTGATGGCAGCTGGCTTGGTAGCAAAATTAACTTTCAACCCACTTGATTCAGTGACAACTGCAACAGCTCAAATTGTGACATTACTTGTGGGTGATCAAGACGCAGAAAGCCCCAAAACTCTAGCAGCATTTGCTATTGGATTGGTTTTGTTGGTCATGACTTTAATTTTTAATGTCATTGCTCTTATGGTGGTGAAAAAATACAACAAAAAATTTAGTTAAAAAATGTTCAGTCAAAGAATTAAAGCGAGCTTAAAAAAAAGGTATCGCAACGAGAAGATTTTTAAATTATGCGGCCTATTGTCAATAACCATTGCGGTATTATTTTTGATAATTCTCTTTACCTCAATTATTTACAGAGGAGCTCCAGCCTTCAAAACTCATCAAATTGCTCTAGAAATTGACCTTTCTGAGGATAAAAAAATCAATTATCGAAGAGTTATTAAAAATTCACTGAAAGAAAAATTTAAAGAAGAGCTTCCAAAACCTAGAACTTCAAATTTGTATCGATTGCTTAATAAAAACGCGCATTTCGATTTAAGAGATAAATTAAAAGAAAATCCCGAATTAAAAGGTTCAAAGCCAATTATCTGGTTCGTTGTCTCGTCGGACGTTGATATGTTTTTGAAAGGCAAAATTCTAAAAAGTACCGACAATGACATTCGTCAAATCAATGATAAACAGATTGCTCGGATTGAATTTTTGCAAAATGAAAATTTGATTAAATCGGTTTTTAACTGGAATTTTTTTCAAAATGCCGATTCTTCTGAGCCGGAAATAGCTGGAATGGCAGCTTCTATCATCGGGTCAATTCTGACGGTCATCATTTTCCTTCTCGCTTCTTTCCCGGTCGCAGTTATGGCGGCATTTTACTTGGAAGAGTTTGCTCCAAAAAACACCATGACGGACATTGTCGAAGTGAGCATCAATAATCTCGCAGCAATCCCTTCTATCATTTTTGGTCTTTTGGGTTTAGTGGTTTATTTGAATTTTATGCATTTGCCAAGGTCTTCGGCAATTGTTGGTGGATTGACATTGTCGATGCTGGTTTTGCCGGTGATCATTATTTCCACCAGAAACGCTATTAAAACAATTCCAGCTTCAATCAAAGAAGCGGCAGTTGCAATGGGAGCCAGTAAAGTTCAGGTTATGTTTCATCATACTTTACCATTGTCCCTTCCAGGAATTATGACGGGAACAATTTTGGCGGTTTCTCGAGCGCTCGGCGAAACGGCCCCGCTCTTGATGATAGGAATGGTAGCCTTTATTGCAGATGTTCCAGAGGGATTTACAGATCCCACAACCGTGATGCCGGTGCTGATTTATTTATGGTCGGACAGTCCCGAGCTTGGTTTTGCTGAAAAATCAGCTGCAGCTATCATGGTACTATTGGCGTTCTTGATTGGATTTAATGGTATTGCGGTTTACATTCGCAATAAATTTGAAAATAAATGGTAATTTAAAGCTATGAAAAATTTATTAAAATTATCGATAGTGACAATTATCTTTGTCTTGAATTCTTGCTCTTTTGCCAACAAGTCTACCGTCACAATACCAATGAATTCTAATCCTCCTGGTGCAGAAATTGTTATTGACGGAAAAAAATATGGAAAAACACCCGCATTCATCGCCCTAAAACCAAGTAAAAATTATCAAGCAACTTTTTCTAAGCCAGGTTACGAATCGACAAAAATTGATATGAAGACTTGGTATTCAATTCGAGATGGTAATGGGGGTGATGGAAAAAGATGTATAGGTGATTCGGTTTTTGTTTTGCCAATTATGATAGTTTTATTGTTTGCTCCAGAAAAATGCGGTTCGTTCAAACAATCCGACTATTTTGTTGAATTGAAAGCCAAAGAAATTCCTGAACAAACAAGAAATCCAGATAGGAGCTCATCCCCAAACAGTCAATATCAGAATCGCTATGGAAATCAATCAAATCAATATCAAAACAGTTATTATCAACAATATCAAAAACAGCCTGATTCTTATCAAAACCCTAATCAAGAATTCTACAATCAGTACAAAGATCAAATTCCCAGTCAGAATCAAAATCCTTATGGCAGAAATTAGTAATGAATAGTTTTCTGTCAAAGATTGTTTTAATTATAATTATTGGAATTTTCTCTTCTTGTTCTAGTCAAAAAGGTATCGACTTAACATTCTACACCAAGCCCGAAGGAGCTAAAATTTACATCGACGGCGTCTATCGTGGAGAAACCACAAAGCAAGTCAATTTGACCCCCAATAAAGATTATCACCTTAAATTGGTCAAAAATGGTTACAAAACCAT
>JBLHTM010000009.1:0-28451 GCA_047627215.1 Rickettsiales bacterium
TGATTATCAGCCAATTTTCTATAAAGTTCGAAGGAAGAGTTAAACTGGATTTGGCTTAGATGGGATCAGAATTTAAATTGACACAGAGGATTGGACATTCCCAACTAGAATAATAAAAATGAATCTTCAGTAAGAATAAACTGAATATCTTATACCAAATCTCGCCTATAATTCTATATAGTCGGGGCTTGGTATTGGTTCTTTTTTCTTGAATTGACACAGAAATGGAACGTTATCAATAGAATTCTAATAATTCTCCTCAAATATTCTGTTTTTTAAATTTTAAGAGAAAGTATTTTTCCTTAAGTTATTGCAATTCAATTCCCCACTTAGCGCTTAAATATTCCTCAACACCATCTCTTTCAAAATTATTAAGAGATCTATTGAAAATTATTACCTCTCCAATATCTCCATTTAAAGGAAAAGATGCATCACCTCTTCTTCCAATAATCAAATTTCCTGATTCACTGGACTTTGGACTAAAGTCATTTGTATCAGCATTATCGCCTCCTCCATCCAATCTGGCAATAGATGAAGTTCCTCGAACCGCCCCTGATGCTATGTGAGGAGAAATTTGGTTGGTAATTGTTGAATCTGGATAATCAGCAAGGTTACCGTCTCCATCAGCAATCACTCTTAAGAATCCTGTATATAGTGAGTGAATCTCATAACTCCTAGAATCGCTTCCTGCAATTAAAAATTGAGCATGGTCACTTACTGAATAATTTCTAATTTGATAGACTATAAATATTTCCCAATCTGATTCAACAAGCCCTAAATCTTCTGCTGTTGGTAATATCATAAAATCTCGAGTTGCAGAACCTCCGGCATTTTCTGAAGATCCTCCATTATTATCGCCATCAAAATTTACAACTGGCAAACCATTAATACCATCTGCAATATATCTTGGTGCAAGAGCCGTTGAGCCTTGAGTAGCGTTCTTTTTAATTGGCGCATGAGGATTGATATCATTCCAAACGGTTATTGTTCCATCGTCACCAAGGTCTGTATCAACTGCCGCATTTTCAACAAAGCTTGCATCCAGAGTTGATTCCAGCCAAAAAGCCAATCCTTCTATTGAAGCAACTGGTGAATTTATCGTTAGGGATTGTGCTGAGGTTATTTTTGATTTTTTGATAATTTTTGATCCTTTCGTAATTCCAATAACTAGAATTCCAATTACAATAATCACAATCGAAATCTCAATTAGAGAGAATGCTAATTTGTTTTTTCTATTTTTTTGCATAATTTTTTTATTAAAAAAATGAATGACAGGATACTTCATATTTAATGATAAATTATTTATCAATATTTACAAACTTAATTTGAGGTTAAAAATGCCTAAACTGCTCGAGAATAGAGATTATGTGAGGATGTGAAGATGGAAAATAAGATGATGATAAATAAGATTCTGCCACTCAAATTAGGTTATTTTCATAAGGAAGATCAAGATCACTTTTTAAGTGGATAATTCATTTAACCACTCATTTTTAAGAAGATATATTAAATCTTTGGGTAATTTTGATTTTCAGTTAGCTGCAGTAATTAACAAAATCAACAATCTGTTAAAATGAGTAATAATTTACACGCCGTATCTCAGAACCAATAAACTTTAGTTATTCTTGCCGGACAGGGGGTGATGTTTGTAAACCAAATCTTTTAATTTTGAGTCTAAAATGTGAGTGTAAATCTGGGTGGTGGAAATGTCGCTGTGGCCTAATAATTCTTGTAGGATTCTCAAATCAACGCCTTGGTTTAAAAGATGTGAGGCGAATGAATGGCGAATAACATGAGGAGAGACTTTTCTTGGCTCAACTCCAGCATCAACTGCTAATTCTTTGAGCATTTGATTGAGTCTTTGGCGAGTTAGGTGGGCGTCGATAAGTTTTTGGGGGTTGCGCAATTGGTTGATGTTTTTGTTGATGCGTATTTTTCCACAAAATAGCCATTTGGAATTTCCATGACCCATTTGTTCTCGCGCCTTTAGATAGTTTTGTAGGATTTTTAAAGAGGTTTTATTTAGTGGGGCGATACGCTCTTTATTGCCTTTTCCGTTGACGATCAGATAATTCTTAAAAGTTATTTCTCCATCCACAAAGTTTTTCCCAATTGCCGATATTGGCAAACAAATCAATTCTGAAACTCTAAGTCCTGCCGCATAAAGAATTTCCATCATGCAAGAAAGGCGGATGCCGAAATGGGATTTGTCTTTTTGTGCATAATCAAGAAGTGAAAAAACTTCTTTTTCGGTTAGATATTTTGGCAGGCTTTGGTTGTTCTTAACTTGATCGATATTGATGGTTGGATTGTCTTTTTTGATTCCTTCTAATTCCAGAAATTTGAAGAAATTTTTTAAAGTGGAAATTTTTCTGTTCAGGCTTGAAGGTTTTGTTTGGGATTTGTGAAGCTCGCGTAGATATGATTTAAAAATATCTTCATCAACTTTTATTAGGGAATTTTTGTTTTGGGGCAGAAATCTGAGGAATAGTTTTAGATCGTTCAAATATGACAAAATGGTGTTTTTAGAAAGGCCTCTTTCACTGGTTAAAACATCAGTGAATAATTTGGTTAAATCTTGATTTTCTGTTGATCCAAATTTCATCTGAAGCTCTTTATTTTATCGGTGATGTCAATTTTAACGGTAACATTTTTTTGGGGAATTTTTAGATTATCTTGCTGGGTCAGAATAATGAAAGTTGCGATAAATAAAAAAGTAATTAGCAAAAATAAATAATGATTGCCAGAGCGGTTGCTCAATTTTGGAATTTTGCGGTTTTTCTTGCGATAATATTTTGGTAGTTTTCTCATTTTGGGTGATTGTAAAAAATTTAGTGGAAAATAGCATGATTTATAGTTTTTGTAAAAAAACAAATGGTTTTCTATGAAACTCGATTTTTATCTAATTTTCTAGACAATGTTCTGCGATGCATTCCAAGGATGCGGGAGGATTTGGAGATGTTGAAATTGGTTTCCACCAAAACTTGGTGGATATGTTCCCATTCAATGTTTTTTATTGAAGTTTTTTTGGCTGAGATTGGTTTTTCTGATGAATTTATTTTATTTTCAAAAGCGGCAATAATCATGTCTGCGTTGGCGGGTTTGGCTAGGTAATAACAAGCGCCAGATTTTATTGCCTCAATTGTGGTGGTGATGCTGGCATATCCGGTGAGCATGATTATTTTTATCTCATCGTCAAATTTGTGCAGATGTTTGATGAATTCTAGGCCGGATTCTCCGGGCATTTTGAGATCGACAATCGCATGTGAAGGGTAAAAAGTTTTTAGTGCTAGAATTGCCTCTTTGACATTTCTGGCAATTTTTACCTCATAGTCACGACGCTCAAAAGACCTGCCTAGACTATTTGCCAGATCTCCATCGTCTTCGACAATTAAAATTGCTTGGTGGTTTTTCATAAGTTTCTCAAAGGAATTTCTATTAAAACTTTTGCACCCTTAATGGGTAAATTGCTGATTTTTAAATTCCCACCAATTCTATGAAGGCTGTTGAGAGTGATAAATAGGCCGATTCCACTGCTATTTTTTGTGCTCAAATTTGGCCTTCCTATCTCTTTAATGATTTGCTCATTAAAACCCCTTCCTTGATCTTCCACTCTTATTTGAATTGTTTCTTTGGAAATATTTACATCAATTAAAACAAAGTCTGCAGACTCTTCTAAGGCATTATCGAAAATGTTGAAAAGAGCTTGGGATAGTAAATCGTCGAGGATTATTTGTTTCTTGGAGGCGCTTTGAAAATTGTAAATCAAATTTTGGGGATTTCTTGAATCGCTCCATTCTTTTATGAGATTGTCGAATATATTTTTTATCGGCGCTATTTTGGCTTCCTCAGCGCGAGTTTTTCCTGATGATGAGAGTATTTTTGAGAGAATTTTCTTGCAGTTCGTAATCTGTGATTCAACCAATTTGACATCCTCAATCAAATCTTTGCTCAAATTCATTTTTTTCCAATCACCAAGAATCACCGAAATTGTTGAAAGTGGAGTTCCAAGTTCGTGAGCTGCTCCAGTTGCGAGCAATCCCATGCGAACAACCTGTTCTTTTGCAATTGATTTTTGCTTTAGAAGATTGATTTTTTTGTCACCTTCTTGGAGATTTCTGATGATTTTGGTGATGAAAATGATCAACAAAATTGCAGCAAAAATGTAACTAACCAGCATTCCGTGGAGATGGAGATTAAAAAAATTACCACTCTCATGTTGGTGAAAAGCGTGCAATTCTTCATAATTAAAACTAAGCCAAACATAGCAAAAGATGGTGATGAAGGCAATCATCCACGCATAAAAAGACCTAAGCAAAATTGCGCCAATAATTACTTGAAGCAAAAATAGTGAGATGAAAGGATTGGAAATTCCACCGCTAAAATAAAGTTGGGTGGTGAGGGTGGTAACATCAAATAAGAGCTCGATGAACAGGCTTTTATCGCTGATATTTTGATTTGATTTGTAGCGATAAAAAGAAGCGCAATTGACAATTAAAAGAAGCGTTAATACCAAAAACATTGAAGTTATCGGTAGGGAAAGATTTAGAAAATGATGAGAAAAAAGAATGGTTGCAACCTGACCAAATATGGCAATGAGGCGCAGGTAAATTAGCTGTAAAAGATTCTTTTTGTTGGTTTCTTGGTAAATTGTGCGTTTCATTTTTTTGATCATAACTAGGGAATTATTAAAAAGCGACTTGGACAAATTGTCTCACTTGGTGATCTGTTGTTGTCATTGGATTTAACATTGCGTTAAATGAACAATTTTTTAGACACAATATTAATAAAATTATGAAAAATTCCAATTTATTTAAATTTCTTTTAGCTTCTAAATTTTTATTTGGTTGTTTGGTTTTTTCTACTGCAAATGCACAAGATTATGATAATTCAAGGCCAGATGATCACGCGCCAATTGGGGTGATGCGAGATCATATACATAAAAAAAATGAATACATGTTTTCCTACCGCTCTGCATTTATGAGGATGAAAGGGGCAAGAAGTGGAAGTGATGATATTTCTACCAATGAAATTTTGAAAAAATATATGATGGCGCCTCAGGAAATGAATATGAAAATGCACATGGTTGGCGCGATGTATGGTTTGGTGGATAATTTTACTATTGCGGTGGCAAGTAGTTTTGTGGAAAAGGATATGGAAATGCTTAATCGCATGGATAAAACTATTAACCGAGAAGTTTCTGGTTTTGGCGATACAAAAATTCAATCCATGTATCAATTCTTTAAAAATGACAATCATAAAGCTCAATTCAATCTGGGTCTGTCAATTCCAACTGGAAGCATTAAACAGGAGGTTGGGGGAAATAGGCTTGTTTATCCGATGCAACTTGGATCTGGATCTTATGAGGCCCTTCCTGGAATTAGTTATGGTGGACATCAGAATTCTTATTCTTATGGCGCTCAAGTGAATGGAGTTTTTAGGGTAAATAATAACAATAACGGCTACAAATTGGGTGATAGTTACAATCTGACAGCTTGGAGCGCAAAAAAACTAAACAACGCCTTTTCTGTTTCATCTAGATTTAATTACACAATTTCTGAGAAAATTGAAGGATTTGACCAAGCGCTAAATTCAATGATGATGCCGGCTAATGATACCTTTTCAAGTGGAGGAAGGAGGTTAGATTTTTTGATCGGTGCTAATTTTATTGCTCCAAATGGTTTTCTAAGAGGAAATAGATTAGCTATTGAAGGCGGAATTCCGATCTATCAAAAAGTTAATGGGATTCAGCTTGAAAATGATTACAAAATAACTTTGGGTTGGCAGAAATCTTTTTAGTTTTTCTAAAAAGTTTCTAAGAGAGGCGATTTTTGAAATCTTCATAGCCAAATCTTTTAACCAGTTCGTAACTTCCGTCTTCATTTAAAATTCCAATATCTGGTAAAGGAACGCCGTTGAAGGTGGTGTTTTTGACCATTGAATATTGCAGCATGTCGGTGAATATGATTTTATCGCCGATTTTTAATGGTTTTCTGAAGCTGTAATTTCCGATATTGTCGCCAGTTAGACAGGTTTTTCCGGCTAGGAGGTAGTTATGTTCAAATTCATTTTCCTCGCCAGAATCAATAATATTAGGCCTGTAGGGAACTTCCAAAATATCAGGCATGTGACAGGTTGCTGAAGTGTCTAAAATTGCAATATTTTTACCACCAGAAATAATCACATCCAAAACTGAAGCCACTAAATATCCGGCGTCATAAGCAATCGCTCCACCTGGCTCTAGGATTGCTATGATATCAAATTCCTTTTGAAATTTATTCACAGCGTTAATTAGATTCTCCAAATTGTAATCTTTGTGATTGATGTAATGACCTCCGCCGAGATTAACGTATTTTACTTTTTTTAGAAGATGTCCGAATTTTTCGCTGATGTGACTAATCAACTTCACCGAATCTCCATCGAGATTTTCGCAAAGATTGTGGAAATGCAGCAAATCTATTTTTTCCAAAACCTCATCATTAATTGTTTTTGCATCGACTCCGAATCTGGAGCAAGGTGAGGAAGGGTCGTAAATTTCATTGTTTTTAACTAGTGAAATTCCAGCATTTACCCGAAGTCCGATTGTTATCTTTGGGTTTACTTGTTTTGCTAAGTGGGCGTATTGTTCTAGTTGGAAAATGGAATTGAAATAAATGTGGTCGCTGATTTTGGCTAATTCTTCAATTTCACTTTTCGTGTAAGCCGGGCTGTAAACGTGGACTTCTTTGTGAAATTCCTCATGACCTAATCGTGCTTCATAAATTCCACTGGCTGTAGTACCATCGAAATATTCACGCATTTGATCAAAAAGGCTGAATTGACAACATGCTTTGAGGGCGAAGATCACTTTGCAATTTGTGGCTGATTTTAGTCTTGAGACGGTTTTGAGGTTTTGTTTTAGTTTATAGATGTCAGCGACGTAGGAAGGGGTTTGAATTTTTTGTATTATATGTAACATGGGCAGTAGCTTGTAAGTTGCAATTCATTCAATTTGTAAGTAATAAGTTATAATAAGTAAGTGTTAATTACTTACATACTGCAACTTATTACTTACAACTATTTATTACTTAATTTCTTTTACTTTCCAAGGCAATCCTTGTTTGTCTAGCTCTTCCAAAAATGGATCTGGGTCCATCTGTTCGATATTAAATACTCCTTTTCCACCCCAAATATTTTTAGCGACCATGATTGCAGAGGTAGCTGCAGGAACTCCAGTTGTGTAAGATACTGCTTGAGCCTTGACTTCATTGTTGGTTGAGGCGTGATCACAAACATTGTAGATCAAAACTTTTTTCTTTTTACCATCTCTTATTCCTTCAATGATGCAACCAATGGAGGTTTTTCCAGTATAACCTTCAGCTAGTGAAGAAGGGGCTGGTAGAAGTGCGGCCAAGAATTGCAAAGGAATGATTTTTTGCCCTTGATATTCAACTTCATCAATTCTGGTCATACCGACGCTTTGCAGAACATCGAGATGTTTGATGTAATTATCAGAAAAAGTCATCCAGAATTTGATCGATTTTAGACCTTTGATGTTTTTTGCCAAAGACTCCAGTTCTTCATGATAGATCAAATATCCTTTGCGAATTCCAACTTCTGGAAAGTCAATTTCTTGATTGATGCTCAAAGCGTCAATTTCAATCCATTTACCATTTTCCCAATATTTTCCTTTTTGAGTGACTTCGCGAATGTTGATTTCGGTGTTGAAATTGGTGGCAAATGATTTTCCATGATCTCCGTCATTGCAATCGATAATGTCGATATGATGTATTTCATCGAAAAGATTTTTTTGAGCATAGGCGCAGAAAACATTAGTTACGCCAGGATCGAAACCTGAACCTAAAAGAGCGAATAACCCTTTATCTTTGAATCTTTCTTGATACGCCCATTGCCAGCCATAATGGAATTTTGCTTCGTCTTTTGGCTCATAATTTGCAGTGTCGATATAGTTGACTCCAGTTTCTAAACATGCATCCATGATGGTCAAATCTTGATATGGAAGCGCCATGTTGATAACTAGATCTGGTTTTTCCTGATTTATCAAAGCAACCAAATCTGGCACAATATCGGCATCTATTTGAGAAATTGTGATGTCAGATTTACATTGTGATTTGATGATCTCGCATTTTGAAATAGTTCTGCTGGCAAGATGAATTTTGGAAAATACATCACGGTTCATTGCACATTTTTGAGCAACTACAGATCCTGCTGCTCCGGCTCCAATAATCAACAAATTAGTCATTTTAAAACTTTTAATAATTAACAATGGGGATCCCCACAAGCGTGGGGCGCGGAACATTCCGCGTTCTTTAAAATAAAATGCACGATAGTGCAGGGATCCCCACAAGCGTGGGGCGCGGAACATTCCGCGTTCTTTAAAATAAAATGCACGATAGTGCAGGGATCCCCACAAGCGTGGGGCGCGGAACATTCCGCGTTCTTTTTAAAAAATTTATTTAACTTCAATACGGTCAGTCATGTCAACGACGCGCATCAATTCTTTGATGTCAGTGTCGCCTTTAATGACTTTATCGACCCCATCTTCAACCATAGGAATAAATCCTTGACTCAAGATGTATTCATACATTTCTTTTCGACTAGCTCCACTAGAAACCAACTCGTCAAAATCACGATCAAATGGTAGAATTTCAGCGATTACAGTTCTTCCTTTGTATCCAGTTTCTAGGCATTTTGAGCAGCCTTCTCCTTTGAATAGTTTTTTGACGTGATGATGTTTTTTTCCGATCATTTGGCGATCAAAATCGCTAATTGGAACTTCAATTTTGCAAGAAGAGCATATTTTTCGTGCCAATCTTTGAGCGATGATTCCAATCAGAGATCCTCCCATAAGGTAGCTTGGAACTCCCATATTCATCAATCTGGGGATCGCGCCAAGTGCGTCATTGGTGTGCAGTGAGGTGTAAACTTGGTGACCTGTCATTGCCGCTTGAATTGCAGTTATTGCCGTCTCTTTGTCGCGAATCTCTCCAACCAAAATTGAATCTGGATCTTGTCTGAGCAAAGCTCTAATTCCTGAAGCAAAATCCATTCCGACTTCATTTTTCACATTTGATTGTCTTATCAGTGGAATCCGATATTCAACCGGATCTTCCAAAGTCATGATGTTTTTATCAATAGTGTTGATCAAGCTCAAAAGGGTGTAAAGAGTGGTGGTTTTTCCAGATCCTGTCGGTCCAGTCATGATGATCACACCTTCAGGTCTTTTGACCAGCTTGTTGAAAAGGTCGATACTGTGCTGATTAAAACCAAGTGAATCTAGGGAGAGAATTGATTTTTTCTCATCCAAAATCCTCATTACGATATTTTCGCCATGAATTGTTGGAAGCGATGAAACCCTAAAATCGATTGGCCTTCCTAGGATTTCGGAATTAATTCTACCATCTTGTGGCTTTCTGGTCTCAGCAATATTCATTCCCGAAATGATTTTTATTCTAACCGCAATTGACGACCAATAATCTTTGTGAAGACTTCGGACTTGAACCATTTTTCCATCAACACGATAACGAACACGAAGGAATAGATTTTCTGGCTCAAAGTGAAGATCCGATGCACCACGATGAACTGCGTCAGTTAAAATTGAGTCAACCAAACGTACCATTGGACTTTTGTAATCTCCTTTAAGCTGAGCTTCATCTTCAGTGGCGTCTCCGCTTTCTATCTCTCTTAAAATTCCCTCAATCGACATCTCGTAGCCGTAATATTGATCAATTGCTTGAATAATATCTTGCTCAGGAGCGTAGACGGGGTGAATTGAAAAATGATGAGGAAAGAATCTCTTAACTTGGTCAATAGCAACAATGTCGAAAACGTCTGACATTGCGATCGTGATTTCGGTCTTGAAATAGGCGACTGGAATCAATTTATTTTGAGAGGAGAATTCCTTAGTGACTTTTTTTACTAATCTGGGGTCGATGATTGAGGATTTGATGTCGAATTTTTTAATGCCAGAAGATTCATTCAAAATCTCACCAAGAGCACCTTCAGTGATGACGCCCATATCTACCAAAATTGCCCCGATGGTTTTCTTATTCTGAGTGCGAACCTGCTCTTTAATGGCAACGTTCAACTGATCTTCGGATATCACTTTCTCATCCAACAGCCTAAGCCCAATATCACCTGCCGGTAGGGCATCTTTACGGGTGACTTTACGTTTGTCTTTAGACATAAATTGGAAGTTTTTATTTATTTTGTAAGTTTGGCAATGTAAGTTCTACCGTCGTTTTGAAAGGGCGTCAATATTCGCTCCAACCCCCATTTAAGTCAAGGAATAATCAATGCAAATTACAACTAGATTCGCCCCGTCTCCGACTGGATTTTTACATATTGGTGGCGCCAGAACTGCGCTTTTTAATTATCTTTTTGCCAAGAATAACGGCGGAAAATTTTTACTTAGGGTCGAAGATACTGATCAAAAACGTTCAAGCGATGAGGCCACTCAAGCAATTTTGGATGGTCTTGATTGGCTTGGTTTAAAAAATGACGATAAAATTGTTTTCCAATCAAAAAATATCGACCGCCACAAACAAGTTGCGATGGAATTGCTAGAAAAAGGCCAAGCCTATTATTGCTACACCCCAGCTGAGGATTTGGCAGAAATGAGAAGCGCGGCGGAGGCAAAAAATGAAGTATTTAGATTTCAAAGCCCTTGGCGCGATAAAACTCCTTCTAAAAAAAGTGATGTTGCTCCGGTAATTCGCCTCAAATCGCCGATGAATGGCGAAACAATCATCAAAGATTTGGTTCAAGGTGAGGTGAGGGTGGCAAATTCTGAGATTGACGATTTGATTTTACTTAGATCTGATGGAACTCCAACTTACATGTTAGCGGTTGTAGTTGATGATTTTGATATGAAAGTTTCTCACGTCATTCGTGGTGATGATCATTTGACCAACGCTTTTCGTCAGCAAATAATTTATCAGGCAATGGGTTGGAAAATCCCCCACTTTGCTCACATTCCATTGATTCATGGCTCTGACGGCGCAAAAATGTCAAAAAGACATGGCGCAACTTCAGTGATGGAATACGACCAAATGGGATATTTGCCAGAATCTTTGCGCAATTATTTGCTGCGTTTGGGTTGGTCTCATGGAAATGATGAAATCATCTGTGATGAGGACGCCATAAAATGGTTTGGACTTGATCACGTTGGAAAATCTCCATCAAGATTCGATTTTGCAAAATTAGACAATCTCAATAAGCATTACATCAAGTGCAAATCAGAAGAAGAATTGTTTAAAATTATTGAGCCTTCTCTTGGAAATGCAAAAAATAATAAAAACAAAATTGTCCAATCCTTAAAATTTATCAAAGAACGCGCCATAAAAATAGGTGATTTGACTGAAGCGGCTCAGATTTACGCTGACGGATTCACCAGAAAGTTAGATGAAAAAGACTCTGAAATTATTAAAGAAAATCCAGTTATTTTGGCAGAACTCAAAGAGGTTATTATCGGAATTGAAAATTGGAATCATGATGGAATAAAAGAATCTATTGGTGAATATGCTGCTTTGAAAAATATCAAATTCAAAGTTTTCGGCAAACCACTTAGGGTCGCTTTAACTTTCACATCTTCTTCGGCGGGAGGAATTTTTGACGTGCTAGAAATTTTAGGGAAGGAAGAATCTTTGAAGAGAATCGATTTTAATTCTATTTCAATCCGTTAATAAGATTCTGATTTTAGTCTTGGTTTGAGACTACGAAATTTTATTTATTAAAATTAACAACAAAATAGCTGCCTAAAATTTAACTTTTTAGTTCTTGGTAAGCAAAAGTTGGCTCTTTTTCAAAATGAGTGGGTAAATTAATTACCGCCTTATACCAAATCCCAACTTTAAATGGATTTTTTAACTTCATCTTCTTGATCTAAAATTTAAAAGAAAAACCTTCTGTATATCCCGATACGGGAGGTTTTTCTTTAAAATTTTATCCTCAAAAATATTTTGTTAAAAAACCCATTTAAAGATGGGACTTGGTATTAGTGCTAAGCATAAATTGTAAAAAAGTCACCATCATGAGCCACCGCAATCAGTTACTATAACGATTTAACCGCTACAAGTACCGTCATGCCGGACATAGGTTTTATTAGGTAGCTTTGCTGTCTTAGAAACTATTGATCCGGTACCTCATGAGGAAAAATACCCGATCCTGACTCACAAGATCCTCACTTTCGCGATGATGACGATTATGTTAGTATGGAGATTATGTGAGGATGTAGAAATGGAAAATAAGGTGATAAGTAAATGGTAAGTTTAGACTTTTTTGAACAAAAAGAATCTAACTTTGTAAGGTAGGATTGATAAGAACCTCATTGCGCTAGTAAAAAAGAAAGGAAATTTAATTTCAAATTTATTTTTCTGTAAACTTTTTATGATGATTTTTGCGGCTTTTTGAGGCTCAATAATTCCAGGCATTTCAAAATCATTTTGATCGGTCAATCTGGTTTTTACAAATCCAGGATTGATCAATTGAACTTTGGTTTGATATTTTTTCAGCTCATAAAACAAACTTTCAGATAGGTTAGATAAAGCCGCTTTTGAAGCTCCGTAAGCCAAAGAATTTGGCATTCCAAAATATCCAGCAACACTGGAAATTATAGCTAGGTGAGAGATTTTTTGTTGTTTAAAGGAAGGTAAAAAAGCGTCAATAAAATTGAAAAAACTATTCAAATTCACATCAATAATTCCTTTGGCTTTTTGTAAATCAAAATTATCAAGATTCATCGGCTGGTAGGCTCCAACGCAAAATACAATTAGGTCAGTTTTTTGCCATTTTTGATTTAAAATTCTGGATAATTTTTCTAAATCTTTTTTTATCGAAACATCACAAGGAATTGATAGGTTGTGTCCTGATAATTTTTTACACAAATCGTCAATCTTATCTTTCGATCTAGCAACAATTGCTAAATTAGCACCAAGATTTGAGAATTCCCTGCACAATTCTTCACCAATTCCAAAGCTTCCGCCAATTATCAAAACATTTTTATTCTTAAAATTAGGATTTTTACTCATCTATTTTTTGGAAGAAAATTGTTAATTTAGCAAAGGTAATTCCAAATTTCTTGATGGTAGATTTATTAACCAAAATCTTGTCATCCAAAAGATACATCCAATCATCTAAAGTTACTTTGTATTTTGTGCCTTTTTCTTTATCGACGACCAAATCCAAAACATATTCCATCTGCATGGTATTTCCATATTGAGAACCTTTTGCCTCTCCAAACACATCGCCAGCAGAAGCGGTGAAATTGTTGTCGTCACTGAATTTTATTGTCCAAATTCTTTCGCTTTTTTCGCCATCGTCAAATGTGAAATATTCCTCCAAAACCCCTTCATTGCCATTCCATTTTCCATTCATGTCGACAACAAATCTTCTAGTGACTTTTCCGCTACGATCTTCAAGCATTCCCCAAGCTTTAATTTTCCCATCTAAATATTGCCTAATGTCGAGTTTTGGTGAGTTATCTTGATAATTTTTTGGGGTAATTTTTGAGCAAGAAAATAAAGTCATGGCTAATAAAATAATTGAGATTGATTTTGTAAACATAATTTATTTGAAGTTTTTATGTAAGGTAAAGGCCGCAAAAACTCTGAATATTATTGGCAATAGAGCGTAGGAAAATGAGATAAATTGTGTTTGGAAAACAGCGTCATTTTCAAAAGAACCGATGCAATAAATCAGAATTGATGAAGATAATGTCAGGGAAATTTTAATAATAAAGTTCGTAATTCCAAATATTGTGGTTTGACTATTTTCCAAATGATGTTTTTGGATCAAATCGGTCAATATTGAATAGGAAAGGGCAAAATCTCCGCCAAAACCAATTCCCGATAAAACACAAATAATTGCGTAAAATACAATATCTCCTTCAACTAAAAAATAGCACCAGGCGAAAATAAAGACTGTAAACAATATTGAAATCACAAAAGTTCGGACTTTATTGTTGATCTTTTTTGAAAGTTTTGTCCACAAAACCACACCAATCAATAATCCAGAAAAGTACAAAATGAGGAATAACCCCACCAAATTTTTGGCGTTAATGACATTCTCAACAAAGAACAATATCAAGACCGCTGGAATTGAAGATGCAACTGCATTTAGGAAGAATACTATGAAATATTTTCTTAATATTGGAATTTGGAAAACTGATTTTAAACTGCCACCACTCTCTTTTTTGTAAACATTTTTGGGGGCATGAAAATAGAAATTAAAAGCAAAAGCACTGATCAAAACAAAATACGCAATTCCGATGAATAAAAATGATCTAATTTCACCAAAATATGGAAACAATATTGCTGGGCTGGCAGCGGCAAAAATGATTCCAAAAATGAAGGCAAATTCGCGGTAGGAAATGATTTTTGTTTTGAAGTGGTAATCGTCACTAAAAGCCACTGCGTAGGATTGATAGTTGATGTAGATGATGCTGAAGAAGCTGTAGGTGGTGATCAGAAATATAATCAGCCAAACTTCAATGCTGAAGAAATTTAGTGGGTAAAATAGCAGCAGGAATGAAAGCCCTAAAAGAGGTGAGAAATAGCAAATTATTTTCCTTTTAAAATGAGAAAATTTGTCACTAACAATACCAAAAATTGGATCTTGAATGGTGTCAAAAAGTCTGGTGACTAGCAAAATTATTGCGATTGTCTGCAAACTGACCCTAAAATTGTCGGCGTAGTAATTGGGCAAATAGATGTAGAGCGGCATGCCCACAAAAGATAGGCAAAAGGCGAGGAGAGAATAGGATATCAGGCTTTTATTGTTGATTTTGCTCATCATTTTAAAAATAAATCTTTAGTCATTTTCTGATATTTATTGTCTTTAAAAAGCCAAATATCGAGGAATCTTTTGGAAAATTCGGCATTTTCAATTTTCCCACTTAGTGACTGATTGTGATAAAAATCAATAAAACCCAATTTATTGTACTTAGCTTCAATCACATCACCTTTTTTAACATTAGGAAAAACATCGAGCAATTTTTGATAATATTGATCTTGGGTTTCCTCACTAATTTGGTAATAACGATTCATTTCCTCAATTGAAGATTTTGAAAGCTCATCTTTGTCAAAGTTCATATCGTAATTTATTACCAGTGAAAAATCAGTTTGATAGATTTTTAAAGGCTCAAAATAGCCCTTTTCATTGGCACACAGATAAACATCGTAAACTTTTAAAAACGCAAAAGTGAATTTGTGGTGATTGCAAGATTCATAGCCGTATTTTTTTGCAACCGAACTAGCTTTTGCCTGAGGAAATAAAAACAAAAAAACAGAAATTGTTAGAATTGAGAATTTTAGAATCATTTTGCATGAACTAGTGAATATTGAATTACATCAGTTCTCTTTGACTCAAATCCAGCTGCACAATAGGCCAAATAGAATTGCCATTTTCTGATGAATTCTTGATCATATCCAAGTTCAAGAACTTGTTTTTGAACTGCATTAAAATTATCCAACCATTTCAATAAGGTTTGTTTGTAGGAATCGCCGAATTTGAATTCGTCAATAACCTGCAAACCATTTTTCTTGGCGGTTTTTTTGAAAATTTCTGGAGAAGGAAGAAAGCCGCCTGGAAAGATGTATTCTCTGATAAAATCAGAAGTTTCGTGGTATTTTTTATAGAATTCATCATCGATTGTGATGGTTTGAACTACGGCTTTCCCCCCTTCTTTCAAACATTCTTTGATTTTGGAGAAATATTCATTCCAATATTCTTTGCCAACAGCTTCAAACATTTCAATTGAAACAATATTATCGAATTTTTCTTTCTCTAAGCGATAATCTTGCAGGTCAATTTTGGAGTTTAAATTTTTGCTTAAAATCAACTCATCAGCGTAAGATTTTTGTTCTTTTGATAAAGTTAGTCCCTTAACTTCAAATCCTTGAGCGCTTGCCTGATTGATAAAACCACCCCAACCACAACCAATTTCTAGAATTTTTGATCCATTTTTATTGATCTGATCTAGGATTCTTTGATATTTGTTTTCTTGAGATTTTTTTAAACAATCTGCTTTACAGAAAATTCCCGATGAATAGCTCATAGTTTCATCAAGCCAAAGAGAATAAAAATCATTACCCAAATCGTAGTGAAATTCGATGTTTTTTTTGCTGCCTTTCAGGCTGTTTTTCTTGAAGAAATTCTTGATGGCAAAAAATGCCCCGTAAATGATGTTGCTGTGAAAGATTGCTTCAAACTCTTTGTGATTGAGAGAGATGAAAAGTAGTAGATTTTCTATTTTCGAACTCGTAAAAAGTCCTTTTATGTAGGCTTCTCCAAAGCCAATATCTCCTTTTGATAAAACCAAATCGAGCACATTCCAATCTTCAATTTGGATGTCTGCTTTGATTTGGCTATTTTTGTCACCAATTTCAATGTCATTTCCACAAGGCGTGGTGATTTTCAAATAGCCATGTTTGGCTTTTTCTAGATGTTTAAAAATTTTTCTTTTCACTTCTCAGATTTGGTTAGGTTTTTATCTAATTTTTTTGGGTAAGGGTGGTGTTTGATCGATTTTAAAAAAAGTTTTATGGCTTGATAGTAGATTAAAATTACTGTTTTGAAAGTTGCAAAAGGAATTTTTAGAAAAATAACCAATAAATTTTTATTGGTCAATTCCTTTAAATTACATTTTAAAGAAGTGCTTAATTTTAGTTTTCCACCAACCAAATAATTGATAAAAAGGTTCATTTTATTTTCTTGAATTTGAAAACGAAATTGATATTTCCCTTCAATTTCCATGAAAGGGGAAACGTAGAATTCTTTTTTTGCCTCAATCCAATCTGTTGATTCTATTGGTTTTAGACCATTTTTGAAGCAAAGATAATTGTGTTTTTGTCCGCAAGTGTTGCTAACTTCACTCAAAACTGCGATGAGGTTTTTTTCTTCATCAAAACAAAGCCAAAAGCTAACTGGATTGAAGGAATATCCCAAAATTCTGGGGTGAGTCACCAAGACAATTTCTTTGATGCTGTAAATCTCATTTTCCTGCAGGATATTTTCAATCCAGCCTTTGATATTTTGTGAATTTTTATTGCCGTAATCTTTTGGGTAGAAGCCAAATAGATTGAATTTATTTAAGGAAAATAGGGATTTATTTAAAGAAGAGGTTCTAGAAAGTGGAAAAGAAATGTAGGTACTTTTGTAGTTGAAATGATTTTTCTTGGGAAAAAACCGACGATGAGAGATGGCACCTTTGATCAAAAATGGTTTTTGAGTTATTTTTTCCATGGCACTTTTACTCCTAGTTTCTCTGCAATATTGATTGCGCTGTTCAAACCATCTTCATGAAATCCATATTTTGTCCAAGCTCCACAAAACCAAATATTTCTTTTACCTTGAATTTTTTCCAAATTTTCCTGAGCGTCAATTGCCTCTGCGTCAAAAATTGGGTGTTGATATTTATATTCACCAAAAACATCTTTTTGATCAATTTTTTCAATCGGATTCAAAGTGACAAATAACGGATTTTGATGATCAATATTTTGCAAATTATTCATCCAATAGCTCAAAGCAACTTTTTGTTCCTTTTGCTTAGATAAATAAATCCAACTCGCCCAAGCTTTTTTGTTTTTAGGCATTTGATTTTGGTCTTTGTGCAACACCGCAATATTGTCGCTGTATTTTACTTTCGATATAATCTCTTCTTCAAGAGGAGTTTTGTCGGAAATGATGCGATGAGTTTGGTCAGCGTGCGATGCAAAAATCACATGATCAAATGAATAATTTTTACCTTGATCGCAAGTTAAAATAATTCCCCCCTCCGCCTGATTTGAGGCAATAATGTTGCAATTGAGTTTTATTTTATCTGCAAAACTCTCACTCATCTTTTTCACATATTCTTTCGACCCGCCCGAAACTGTATACCATTGCGGCTGATTCAAAATTGTCAAAAGACCATGATTGTAGAAAAATTGCAAAAAATTTTTTGCGGGATAATTTTTAATCAAATCTAGGGGGCAACTCCAAATTGCTCCGGCCATTGGAAATAAATAATAATTCTTAAAATATTCACCCAATTTCAAATCATCAATAAATTCCCCAAGAGATTTATCTTTAAAATCCTCACCATTTTCAACCAGTTTGATGGCATTTTTATTGAATTTGAGAATGTCTTTGAGCATTTTTAAGAATTTCAAATTGAAGAAATTCTTCTTCTGTGCAAAAAGTCCAGATAAACTATCTCCAGAATATTCAAAACCATTGTCCAAATCTTTAATGCCAAACGACATGTTGCTCTTCTGAATTGGAACTTTCAACACTTCAAAAAATGCCTTTAAATTGGGATAAGTTCGAAAATTAAAAACAATAAATCCAGTATCAACAGCAATCTTTTTAGAATCATATTCGATCAAAGCAGTATTAGAATGCCCACCCAAATAGTCATTCTTCTCAAACAAAGTAATGTCGTGATCTTTATTCAAAAGCCAAGCTGAGGACAATCCAGATATTCCTGATCCAATTATTGCAATTTTCATCTAAGTAATTTTTAAGTTATTTTCTGTTTTTAATGCCATGTAATAAAAATCTAAAGGTACCGTCATGCTTGACATAGATGTTTTTAAGTGGCTTTACCGCTTTAGAAAATATTTATCCGGCACCTCATGAGGAAAAATATCCGCATGATATTTTTGATCGATCCTCGTTAAATAATCCTCAATATTATCTCACGAGATCCTCACTTTCGTGAGGATGAAGAATTAGGGTCGTTTGTTTTTTTATATTGGCTAAAAACCAAACCCTATTCCATTAGAACTCTATTACATTCAAACTCTATTCCACTGTAACAGATTTAGCCAGATTTCTTGGCTGATCAACATCGTTTCCTCGGTAAATAGCTGCAAAATAGGCGATCAATTGAGTTGGTATTACGCAAGTCAAAGCTTCGTCAATGATGTTATTAATTTTAGGAAGTCGGATTGATTTGTGAGTAATTCCTTTTAATTCTTCAATTCCCGCATCGTTTCCAATTAGAATAACTTTCCCGCCACGAGCGACAATTTCTTCAATGTTTGAAGCTGATTTCTCAAATAATTCAGTGTTTGGAGCGATCGCAATGACTGGCATTTTCTCGTCAATTAAGGCAATTGTTCCGTGTTTTAATTCTCCAGAAGCAATTCCAAAAGCATTAATGTAGGAAAGTTCTTTGAGTTTTAAAGCGCCTTCCAAAGCGGTTGGGTAGGAAACTCCGCGACCAATGTAGATCAGGCTTTGAGATTTGCTGATGAATTTTGCTGCCGATTTGATTTGATCTAGATTTTCTATTTTTAAGATTTCTTCAATTTTGTCTGGAACCTCTAAAAAGCTAGCAATAAATTCTTTTTTGGCTTTTTCATCAATGGTTTTCTTTAGCTCGGCAAGCTCAAGCGCGAATAAAATCAAAACAGAAACCTGCGCAATGTAAGCTTTTGTGGATGCAACTCCAATTTCAGGTCCGGCAATGGTGCGAATGATGGCGTCTGACAAATAAGCCATATTGCTTTGGGCAACGTTGACAATTCCGAGGGTTTTTTGCCCAGCTTCCTTGGTGTATTTTAGAGCCGCAATAGTGTCTGCAGTTTCTCCGGATTGAGAGATAAAAATATTAAGATTATTGCCATAAAAAGCAGCGTTGCGGTAGCGAAATTCTGACGCAATATCAACTTCCACGTTCACTTTTGCTAGTGACTCAATGAGATACTTTCCTACAAGAGCAGAATAGTAAGAAGTTCCACAGGCGACGATGGTTATTTTGTCTATTGCTGCTAGATCGAATGGAAAATTGGGTAAAGATATTTTGCCATTTTTGGCAGAGATGTAGTTGTCAGCAATATCGCGAATCACCCTTGGTTGTTCAAAAATCTCTTTTTGCATGAAATGTTGGTAATCACCTTTGGTGATTTTTTCCAAATCTTTTTCCATGGTTTTTGTTTTGCGAGAAACTTTCTTCAAATTCGCATCAAGAATTTCAACTGACTGGCAAGTCAAAAATGCCACATCACCATCTTCCAGGTAGCTGACCTGGTCTGTGAGGTGGTCGAGGGCAAAATAGTCGGAAGCGACGTAGTTTTCTTCTTTTCCAAATCCAATAAGTAGGGGTGATCCTTTTTTGGCAACTGCCATGAAATTTTCTTCACCTTTGAAAATGATCGCCAGTGCGAAAGCCCCATGAAGCCGAGAGATCGCATCAAATATTGCCTGTTTTTTATCACCAGTTTTTTTAAAAGCAGAGGAGATCAGGTGAGGAATGATTTCAGTGTCGGTTTGGCTTTGAAATTTAACCCCTTCATTTTGAAGATTTGTTTTTAGCTCTTGGTAGTTTTCAATAATTCCATTATGAACCACTGAAACATCATCACTTTGATGAGGATGAGAATTTTTTTCACTAGGTTTCCCATGAGTTGCCCATCTTGTGTGACCAATTCCAATATTTCCGGAGAATTCTTTGTTTTTGCTAATTGCAGATTCAAGATTGACAATCTTGCCTTGTTTTTTGATGGTATTGATGGTTTCACCATTGATCAGTGAAATTCCCGCTGAATCATATCCGCGATATTCTAGTTTTTTCAAACCTTCTAAAATTTCAAGGACAATATTATTTTTGGAAATAATTCCGACGATTCCACACATTTTTAGTTACAAATTACGAGTTAAAAATTACTAGATAAATACTAGTTTTTAAAATAGCTGCAAATAGTAAAATCAGGCTTGAATTAAGTAAATCGTAATCTTCTGTAAAGAATCGTAATTTTTTGAAATAAATCTTAAGAGTGAGTATTTTTTTTATTTTGGTAAAAAACTCCAGTTTTTGGAATATACATGGAGGAAGATGCGTTTCTTTTTGGCTCTGGATCTTTTGCTCTCCTCATGTTCTTTTTTATTTTTAATACAGGTTTTTCTAAATATGCCCGATATTAGAAAAAACGGATCTTTTTCAAAATTAGCGGGTAAATTAATCGTCACCTTAATACCAAGAATAAATTGTAAAAGAATTGCTATCACAAGTTATCTTCATGCTGGACATAGATTTCCTTATTAAGCTTCGCTGCCTTAGAAAGTCTTGATCCGGTACCTCACGAGGAAAAATATCTGCCTAAAATTATTGATCCGATCTATTCTTTTAAAAAATCCTCAATCATGACTCACGAGATCCTCACTTTCGTGAGGATCTCGATTATTTGAGGATGGAGATTGTATAAGGATGTAAAAATGGAATATTAAGATTATATCATTCAAATCAGATTATTTTAATAAGGAAGATCAAGAGCTCTTTATTAAGTGGATAATTCATATACACGATCATTTTGAAAAAGAGATGAAAAAACTTTATAAAAAAGCGTTAATAATATGAAAAAACCTGCAATTTAACTGATTAACTAACATTTTCTAGAGATATTTGCTCTTTTTTCAATTTTTTTGTCAAAACCGGAACATTTTCACTCAAAAATTGTCCAGCTAAATAAAGTGATCCGCAAATAATGATTTTTGAAGGAAAGTCGGGAAAATTGTCGCGGTGGTATTTTTTGATTTTTAATATCGCTTTGGAAAATCCAACTGCTTCTTGGGAGTTTATTCCCAGATCTTTGGCGTGAGCGCAAATATCTTTAGTTGACCTACTTTGTTTTTCATCTTTTATGTCCACGGCAACCAAAATCTCCGTTTGCTTGGCAATAATTTTCAAAAACCCAGCCAGATCTTTGTCGGCTAACATTCCAAATATTACATAATTTTTAGTTCTTTTACTATTTGTCAACCACTCTGAAATGCTTCTTGCTCCCGCTTTATTGTGAGCACCATCAAGGAATAATTGACATTGCTTAGGCATATTTTTGGAAAACTTTCCTGTCGTTACTCTTTGAAGCCTTGCTTGCCAAACTGCTTTTTTGAGACCGTTAGTGATATTTTTTGACGAAATATTAAAAAGATTTTGGTGGAGAACCGTGGCAATGGCAGTTTTGGCATTGATGATTTGATGATCTCCTTGTAAAGACAGATTCAATTTTCTTCGACCGACGCAAGAATGGTGGATGTTTTCAAAGGAAATTATTTTACTGTTTTTTGATTCCGCGACTTCCTCAATAACTTTCAAAACCGACGAATGTTGTTTCGAAACGATCGTTCGACAGCCTTCTTTAATGATTCCTGCTTTTTCAAAAGCAATTTTTGGTAAAGTATTTCCCAAAAACTCCATGTGATCGAGGGAGACCGGAGTTATGATTGAAAAAAATGGTTTATCAACTACGTTTGTAGCGTCCAACCTCCCTCCCATTCCGGTTTCCAAAATCAGAATGTCTGCTTTAATGCGTGAAAATGCCAAAAATGCTGCGACGGTGATTCCTTCAAAAAAAGTTACGTTGATTTGCGGATCTATTTGTGATGCTTTTTTGCATTCCTCCAAAATTTCATTCAAAAAATCATCTTCAATTTCTTTATTGGCAAGAATTATTCTCTCATTAAAACGCACCAAATGCGGAGAAACGTAGGAATGAACTTTCAAATCTGCATCTTCAAAAATTGCTCGCAAAAAAGCTTGAGTTGAACCTTTTCCATTAGTTCCTGCAATGTGGATTGTTGGTGGAAGTTGTTTGTGTGGATTTCCTAGGCGACCCAATAGTTCGTTGACTCTTGAGAGTCCAAGTTTGACATCGCGGTGTCCAGCAGGTTCTGGCCAAGAAGGGAATTTCATCGTTTTTTAATTGAAGTTTGGTGAAAATTAGGGTGGTAAGCTTTTCTAAAATGGTAATTGAATTCAGCGCCAATAATGAAAGCTAGGTTGGTGAAATAAAATAGCATCAAAACACCAATAAAACCACCTAAACTTCCATAAATAAGATTGAATTGATCAAAATTTTCTAAATAAATGGTGAATAATTTTAAAATCATTGTCCACAAAATGATTGTCAAAATTGTTCCTGGGAAGGTATCAATAACTCTTTGTTTAACATCGGTTATGTGGTAGTAAAGCGATGAGGTGGTTAAAAATAAAATCAGCATGATGATAAATTGACGAAAATAGAGCCAGTCGTAATTTATGCTAAAATCCAATGAAAGAAGAATTTCTAATTTTTTAAGAATTGCTGGAGCCAAAACCAACACCAATATTGTTAGTGAAATTACCAAGGTCATGACAATAAATTGTGCGACACTTAACAGCCTTCCTAAAATATATGTCGGCGGGCTTGGAGCTCTGTAGGCACGATTAAGAATTGTCCTTAGACCTTCAACGGCAGAAGAAGCCGTCCAGATGATTCCGATAATCGCAATCGTTAATATTCCTTGTGGCGGTCCGTTAATAATTTCATTTATTCTGGGAATTAGAGGTTTTGAGACTGCTTCTGGTAAAGTTAGTAAAAACTCGTCAATAAAATTAATGAAAGTCTCAGAATTTCCAAAATAAGTCAGGATGGAAAATAAAAAAATCAAAAATGGAAAAAGTGCTAGAACCGATAAAAAAGCCAAATATCCAGAATGCTCGACGCCATTTTGTTCAATAGTGTCGTTGATGGAGGATTTTAGGACTAAGAACGGAGTGAGAATGAATTTTCTTTTTATTAATTTCCATTTAGGCAATATCCCTTTGTTTTTCTGTGCTGTTTTTTGCTTGTAATTCATTGATTTTTAAGCTTCGGAATGTAGTTTAATCTTAACCGTTTGGACTTTCAATGGTTCAATTTAATCCAAGCTTAACAAATTACAATTAATAAAATGACAGAAATCAAAAAAATCAAAAAAGTCGTCCTAGCATATTCCGGTGGACTTGATACTTCAGTGATTTTGAAGTGGCTAGAGGAAACTTACGGATGTGAAGTTGTGACCTTTACCGCTGATTTGGGTCAAGGTGAAGAACTTGAGCCGGCTCGAAAAAAAGCTGAGAAATTTGGTGTTAAACAAATATTCATTGAAGATCTTCGTGAAGAATTTGTTCGTGACTACGTTTTCCCAATGTTTCGCGCTAACACAATTTACGAAGGAACCTATTTGCTTGGAACTTCAATCGCTCGACCGTTGATCGCCAAAAGACAAATTGAAATTGCCAAAATGGTTGGTGCTGACGCAGTTGCTCATGGCGCCACTGGGAAGGGAAATGACCAAGTTCGTTTTGAAGTTGCTTATTACGCCAAAAATCCCGATATCAAAATCATTGCGCCATGGCGCGAATGGGATTTGAACTCTAGAACCAAATTGATTGATTATGCTGAAAAACATGATATTGAAGTTTCTAAGGACAAGAGAGGGGAGGCCCCTTATTCGGTTGATGCGAACTTGCTTCACACTTCATCTGAAGGAAAGGTTTTAGAAGATCCTTGGGTTGAAGCTCCAGAATATGTCTTTCAGAGAACTGTTTCTCCAGAAAATGCACCAGATAAAGCGACAATCATTGAAGTTGAATTTGAAAAAGGCGACGCAATTGCAATCGACGGTGAGAAACTTTCTCCAGCTACAATCTTAACTAAGCTTAATGAAGTTGGTGGAGCTAATGGAATTGGTAGGGCGGACATCGTTGAAAACCGATATGTTGGCATGAAATCTCGTGGAGTTTACGAAACCCCAGGAGGAACAATTTTGCTTGCTGCACATCGTGGCATGGAAAGCATCACCCTTGATCGTGAAGCTATGCATTTGAAAGACGAAATGATGCCTAGATACGCCAAAATAATCTACAATGGTTTTTGGTTTTCCCCAGAAAGAGAAATGCTGCAAGCGGCCATCGACAAAACCCAAGAAAATGTTTCAGGAACTGTTCGCTTAAAACTCTACAAAGGTTCGGTTTCGGTGATTGGAAGAAAATCACCTTATTCTCTTTATTCAGAAGAGCATGTCACTTTTGAAGAAGATTCGGTCTATGATCAAAAAGATGCAGCAGGGTTTATTAAATTGAACGCTCTAAGACTTAGGATTGAAGCAAGTTTGAAGAAATAGAAATAAAAAACTTAAAATCTAATCTCGTTATCGGGGTTGGATTTTACTGATTGAAAGAAATCAGTCATTTTTTAAAATTAATGGGTAAATTTTTTTACCATCTTATGTCCCAACTTGCCATTAAAATTATTCTTTTGAATGACTCCCAAAACCCCAATATTTTAAATTGATTCTAAAATTGCAAATATCTAAAGTGTCCGCTCATTTCCATACTAAATAATCTCGAAAGAACATGAATTTTTCTTCATCAATCGCTGACCAATTGCCAATTTTGTCGATCCTAACTTTTTTGCCAATCTTAGGGGCGTTATTTATCCTATTTTTTATCCCCTCAAATCGTCCAAAATCTCAGAAAAATCTCTTTGGTTGGTCGATATTCATTAGTTTGGTCACTTTTATCATTTCCACAGAGCTTGCTGTTAGCTTTGACAAAAATATTGCTGGTTTTCAATTCACTGAAGTTTTTGCCTTTATTTCCGGATCTGAAATAAAGTATCGCGTAGGAATCGATGGAATTTCCCTTCTCATGATTTTACTAACAACATTTTTAACTCCTATTTGTTTATTGGTAAGTGTCAATTCAATCAAAAGTAGGGTTAAGGAATATGTCATTTCCTTCTTGGTTTTGGAAAGTTTTGTTATTGGATCTTTTGTTTCTACCGATCTTATTTTGTTCTACATATTTTTTGAAGCAATGCTGATCCCAATGTTCTTAATCATTGGAATTTGGGGCGGAAAAGACCGTGTTTACGCTTCTTTCAAATTTTTTCTTTACACTCTTTTTGGCTCAGTTTTATTTCTTATCGCCATCATTTACGCCTACAACATTGCTGGAACCTCAGACATTGTAATCTTGAAAAGTAAATTACCACTTCTTGAGCTTGGAATTCAAAAATGGTTATTTTTAGCATTTTTTGTCTCTTTCGCCGTCAAAGTTCCAATGTTCCCATTCCATACCTGGCTTCCCGACGCTCACGTTCAAGCTCCAACAGCAGGTTCTGTGATTTTGGCTGGAATTTTAATCAAGCTTGGAGCCTACGGTTTTCTTAGATTTTCACTGCCTTTCTTTCCAGAAGCTTCAGTTTTCTTCGCTCCAATGATTTTTACTTTGAGTGTCATCGCCATCATTTACGCCTCAATTGTGGCTTTGATGCAAGAAGATATGAAGAAGATGATCGCCTATTCGTCAGTTGCTCACATGGGTTTTATCACCATGGGTATTTTTGCTTTCAACATGCAGGGAATTCAAGGTGCAATCGTTCAAATGATCAGTCATGGATTGGTTTCATCGGCTTTATTTCTTGGTGTTGGCGTGATTTACGATCGCATGCACACCAGACAAATTTCTGAATATGGTGGTCTGGTCAGTAAAATGCCAAAATATGCCGGATTCATGATGCTTTTCACCATGGCAGCAGTTGGATTGCCCGGAACTAGTGGGTTTGTTGGAGAGTTTCTGACAATTATTGGCGCTTTCCAAGTCAGTAAAATAACTGCAATATTAGCTGCTGTTGGAGTTGTTTTGGGTGCGACCTACATGCTTTGGCTTTATTCAAGAGTGATTTTTGGAGAAGTTAAAAATGAAAAACTAAAAGACATCAAAGATGTTAATAAGATTGAGTTTTTTGTTCTCCTTTCAATCGCTGTTTTAGTTCTATTGATCGGAATTTACCCTTCTATTGTACTCAGGTTCCTTGATGTTCCTGCGCAGGAAATCATTAATTCATTCCAATAAATTTCTTTTAATAAAATTTTTTAAAACCATGAATATCCTCGCATTCCTACCTGAAGCAATAATCTTTATTGGCGCATTATTATTACTAATGATCGATGTTTTTTTGGGAAAAAAAATCAGCAATATGCCAAGAGTTCTATTCATTCTTGCAATAACCATTGTTATCACTTCATTAATTTCAATTTTCATCGGCTACGATTCATTCTATTCAGCATTTGACGGAATGTTTTACAGTACAAAATTCACTTCTTTTGTTAAAATTGTCGCTGTGTCAATTCTGGCTTTAATAATTTTTATGTCCGCAGATTTTGTAGAAAATGAGGAGCGAATTAGTTCAGAATTTCTCTCCTTAACAATGATCGCAACAGTTGGTGGAATGTTGATGATTTCATCAAATAACCTATTGCCGATTTACATGTCTTTGGAGCTTCAAGCTTTATCGCTTTACTTACTTGCTGCAATCAAGCGCGATTCGACGAAATCATCTGAAGCTGGAGTGAAATATTTCCTACTTGGGTCTGTTGCTTCAGGAATTCTATTGTTTGGCATTTCATTGATTTATGGCTTTTCTGGAACTATTGATTTGAATGGTCTTTCAAATTATTACCAGCAAAATGCTGGAAATATTCCGGTAGCTTTATTTTTAGGATTTACCTTAGTTATCATTGCTTTACTTTTTAAAGTCTCCGCCGCTCCTTTTCACATGTGGACACCAGACGTTTACGAGGGATCAACCACAATTGTTACCACTCTTTTCGCAACATTGGTAAAATTTATTTCAATCATAATCTTAGTTAAGCTTTATTTCACATTGACTTTTGTTTGGAAAGATATGCACCAAATAATCATTATGGTAGCGATATTTTCTTTGGTTGTCGGAGCTTTTGGAGCAATTAAACAAACAAATTTGAAGAGATTATTAGCCTACAGTGCGATTGGTCATGTCGGTTTTATTTTGGCTGGTCTTTCAGCCGGAAGTAATGAATCTGTGAGAGCGATTTTACTTTACGCAACAATATATACTAGTGTTTCACTAGGAGCTTTTGCCTTTTTGCTTATGCTTCAAGATGACAGAAAAAAGGACGAGGATGTTAAAAATGACCATATCTATCAGCTTTCTTCCATCGCTGGGCTTGCTAAAAGCAGCCCAATAATTGCCATGTCACTTGCCACAATCATGTTCTCAATGGCGGGAATTCCACCTCTTGCTGGTTTCTTTGCTAAATTCTACATTCTGGTTGCAGTGGTAGGAAAAGGTTTTTATTCTCTAGCAATCATCGCAGTTTTATGCAGCGTTGTCAGCGCCTTTTACTATTTGAGAGTCATTAAAATTGTTTATTTTGATTCTGAACATTCCGGGCAAAAAAACATTTCTCTAGTAATCAACAACGCTTCGATCGTTTTGATTCTAATGGCCTTGGTTAACCTATTTTTCTTGGCATATCTAGATCCTTTGACCAAAGTGATTGCTGGATTACTTTAAAATTTCTACCTATTTAAAAAATAAAAAAACCGCCCAAAACAAATAGTTTGGGGCGGTTTTTTTATGAGCTTCGCGTTTTTAAATCAAAAGATCGCAAGATTTATATTATTTTACATATTATTAGGATTGAAATTATTGTTACTCGTCTCTTCTTCTCAAATCCTCATCGCCAATTCAGTAATAATAAACCATATCCATACAATCGTCATCCTTGTAAAAGTTCACTAATTCGGTTCGATTTAAGCATCAAATTTCACACCATTTCAACTGGCATTTTATTATTAATACCTTGATGAATACGATGTTCGTTGTAATAAAGGTTATATC
>JBLHTM010000010.1:0-25464 GCA_047627215.1 Rickettsiales bacterium
TGAGGATGACGATTATGTGAGTGTGGCAATTATGTGAGGATAACGATTGTGATTATTAGAGATTGTGAGGGGATGTAAAAATGGAAAATAAGATGACGATAAATAAAATTCCACCACTCAAATTAGGCTATTTTCATCAGGAAGATCAAGATCACTTTTTAAGTAAATAATTAATTTACCCACTCATTTTGAAAAAGAGCCAATTACTTGCTTTATTAAATTATAAAACCAGTAAAATTGATTTTTAAAAATAAATTAGATCATGGATAAAAAATCATTCACTTTAAATGCTGATTTTGATCAGAGAATTGTCATTAAACCAACAGATTATAAATGGCAACAATCTCCTCAAAAAGGAGTGGATCGAATGATGTTAGATCGAATTGGAGATGAAATTGCTAGAGCCACAACCATTGTTCGCTACAATCCAAACAGTGATTTTCCAACACATATCCACAATGGAGGGGAAGAATTTTTTGTTCTTGAAGGAATTTTTGAAGATGAAAATGGAGAATATCCCGCCGGAACTTATGTTCGAAACCCAATTGGAACAAAACACGCACCAAAAATTGGACCTAGTGGAGCAACTATTTTTGTTAAATTGCAGCAATTTTCTAAAGATGATTCAAATCAAGTTAAAATTAATACTAACAAAGAGCCTTGGAGACAAGGAATGGTTGATGGATTAAAAGTCATGTTGCTACATTCATTTGAAGGGGAAAACGTGGCTTTGGTAAAATGGTCTCCAAATACCAAATTTAATCTTCACAAACATTGGGGTGGGGAGGAAATATTTGTTTTAAAAGGAACATTTTATGATGAATATGAAAAATATCCCCAAGGATCATGGATTAGATCTCCTCATTTAAGTTTTCACACTCCTTTTACAAAAGAAGATGGAGCTTTGATTTATGTTAAAACTGGGCATTTATTTTTTGAATAGATTTATCATTTTACTCAAAATATTTGTTAATTACAGATGGACTTATTCCATTTTATCCCTTATTAAATATGGTGTTAAACATCGTTTTTAATTTTATTAAATTAATCAAAATAATGGAAAAAGAATTCTACACAATCCACAGAAAACCCAAAGGATTCAGCGATAGATTTGCTCATTTTGTTGTAAAAATTTTACGCTTCTTTGCTGATAGTTTTTTCGCCAAAAGATATGGAAATCGCGCTGTAGTTCTCGAAACAGTAGCTTCAGTTCCTGGAATGGTTGGTGGATTACTTCAACATTTAAAATCAATCCGCAACATTAAAGATGATGATGGTTGGATTCGTGAGCTTTTGGATGAAGCTGAAAACGAGCGCATGCATTTAATGACATTTATTCACATTGCTAAGCCTTCTATTTTTGAACGAATAATAATCATGATTGTACAGGCTATTTTTTACAATTTTTACTTTTTCTTGTATTTATTTTTTTCAAAAACCGCACATAGAATGGTCGGTTATTTTGAAGAAGAAGCTGTTGTTAGTTACACTGAATATTTACGGGAAATTGATGAAGGCAGACAAGAAAATATTCCAGCTCCAAAAATCGCTATTGATTATTGGAATTTAGATCAGAATGCAAGATTAAGAGATGTTGTAATTGCTGTAAGAGATGATGAATGCAAACATCGTGATGTTAATCATGTTTTTGCTGATAAGTTAAAATAGAAATTTTTAGTGGTTGCAGTTAAAAATCTTCAATATTTCACTAAAATTTAAGTGTCAGATTTAAATTAAAAATCCATCAAATTAACAAAAACAAAAAACATTAAACAATTTTAATCGATAAAGCATGAAGTCCATTTTTTTCAAATTCATCTTTCAAAATTTGATTAATTTTCCTTTGATTTTCTACCCTACTTCCAGACAATTCCCTCGCTGAAATTTCAACATCAAAATGAGTTTCTCCAGTTCCATCGTCACCAGCATGTCCTTGATGCAAATGAGATTTGTTGATTACTTGCAAATTTTTGATGGTCAAATTATCCGATAATTTCTTAAATATTCTTTCTTTCATATTTTGTTAATAAGATTGTTAATAACTTGTTAATAACTTGTTAATAAAATTGGACTTATTAACAATTGAAGATTGGAAGCTATTTATCAACATACTTAATATCTTATTAACGAAGTTATTAACAGTTAATAAAAAAATTTATATGATTATTTTTTTGTTAATAACTTTTTATTAACATTATAAATCCTTTTAAATAAAGATTCTAAAATGTTTATTAACAAAGTTATTAACATTTTTTTTGTTAATTATTTTGTTAATAACTTTTTTAAACAAAATAATGCCTCTATTAAATAATAATAAAACTAGATCTAAATGAAAAAAATATTAAGAACATTAAAAGGAGAAAAATTTGGGACACCTCCGATATGGATGATGAGACAAGCAGGAAGATACCTTCCGGAATACCGAGAAATAAGGGCAGGAGCTTCAAACTTTTTAGATCTTTGTTATAATCCAAAGCTGGCCAGTAAAATTACACTTCAACCAATTGAAAGATTTGGATTTGATGGAGCAATATTATTTTCAGATATTTTAGTAATACCAGACGCTCTAGGTGTAAAAGTTGAATTTGTAAAAAATGAAGGACCAAAATTACAAAAAACTCTTAATGAAAAAGATTTATTAGACTTAAATCAAAATAATATAGAAAAACACCTCTCACCGGTTTTTGAAAATATTGAGCTGACAAAGTCCAAATTAGATGAAAAAACCACTCTAATCGGTTTTTCTGGCTCACCCTGGACAATTGCAACCTACATGGTAGAAGGAAAAGGTTCGAAGAATTTTGAGAACATTAGAATGTTAGCAATTTCTGATCCTTCATTTTTTCAAAAACTGATCGATATCCTAGTTGAATCAATTTCACTTTATTTAATTAAACAAATTGAAGCAGGAGTTGAAGTGATAAAACTCTTTGATTCATGGGCGGGAGTTTTACCAGAATCAGAATTTAAAAAATGGGTTATTGATCCAAATAAAAAAATTATCGAAAATGTTCGAAAAGAATATCCAGAATTTCCAATAATTTTATTTACCAGAAGTGCTGGAGCTGGATATGAAAATGTTGCGATTAACATTCCAGATGTTTGTTTGGCAATTGATCAATATGTTCCGAAAAAATGGGCAAAAGAAATTTTACAAGAAAAACATCAAAGAATTATTCAAGGAAATCTAGATAATATTTTATTATCTAATGGTAGTGAAGAGGAAATTGAAAAAGAGGTGAGGAATATTTTGAATCATTTTTCAGATAATCCATTCATTTTCAATCTGGGCCATGGAGTTCTTCCACATACGCCAATTTCAAATATTGAAAAAGTTCTTAAAGTTTTGAGAGGTGATACCATTTTAACAAATTAACTTCTCTCTTAACTTCATCTTTATTATTTTTAATCTTTAATTTTAAAGCTTGAGATATTCAGATAAGACTTCACTTTAAAATCAAATTTAAAAATAAAAATATTTTGTTAAGAGAGAAGTTAATTAACAAATTTTGGAATTAGATATTAACTCGATACTACTAGTAGTATCGAGGTTATTCTTTATTTGATAATTCCAACCTTCACAAAAATAACTTTGTTTTGCAAAGTTTTGAGAATGTTGAAAGAAAATCCATTAAATTTAAATTCCTCTTTTTCCTCAGGAATCCTCTCAAGATGAGAAATTATTAAACCAGCTAAAGTTGAAGCGTTATCATTAGATTCTGGTAAATCCCAACTTAATTTGCGATTAATATCCCTTAAAGATAATTCACCAGGAATATTGTAAGTTCCATCCTTACATTTAATGATTCTCAGTTTTTTCTGGTTGTCGTCACTATTTTCCAAATCTCCGACAATTTCTTCCAAAATATCTTCCAAAGTTATTATTCCAAGCAAAGCCCCATATTCGTCAATGACAATGGCAAATTTTTCCTTCTTTTGTTTGAATGATATCAGCTGATTTTTCAGATTATTAGAATATGGAACAAACCAAGGATTGGAAGTCACTTGTTTAAGATTAATCTTACTTAAATCGCCACGACTATTTTGAATAAAGGAAACCAACTTTCTAACATTCAAAATGGACACCACATTATCCTCGTCACCTTTCCATAAAGGAACTCTACTGTGATTAATATTTAGGGCTATTTTTAAAATTTTATCCAAACTTTGTTCGATGTTAATGGATGACATATTTTTTCGATGAATCATCACATGTTCAACCGTTGTTTCTTCTAAACTAAGAATGCTGTCGAGCATGTCTTTGTCATATTTAACAATTGATCCGGCTTTGTGTTTTAACTCGATTGTTCCACGAATTTCTTCTAGATCAGAAAATTGTTGTATTTGTTTTTCATATTTTTGATTGGATTTGCTAAAAAATTCAAAAATTTTGGCGATGAGATATTGTAAGAAATTTGTTAAAGGACTGAATATTTTTACTAATATCAAAATCAATGGAGCCGCAACCAAAACACATTTTTCAGAATATTTAAGAGCGTAGGTTTTTGGAGTTATTTCTCCAAAAATTAACACCAAAACAGTCATGATCAAAGTGGCGTAGATCACACCTTTATCGCCAATAATTCCAATGAGAACACTTGTGGAAATTGCAGAAGCGAGAATGTTGATGGCATTGTTGAAAAGCAAAATTGTGCTAATAGTGCTTTCGCTTCGCTTTAAAAGTTCTTCAGTTTTTTTTGCTCTTTTATTACCGTCTTTGGCGAGGCGATGGATTTTTGCTTGTGAGCAATTAGTAAAAGCGGTTTCGGTGAGAGAAAAAAACGCTGACATTAAAATTAAAACCCCAACAATAATCCCCATTAATAGGTTGGTGTTTTCAATTGCAGATTCTATTGGCATTAGTTAATTATCTTTTTTCAAAATCAATTCTTGGATCAACCAAGCGGTAAGTTAAATCGCCAATTATGCTAAAAATAAGCGACAATAAAGTAAAGAAATACAAAGTTCCAAACATCACAGGATAATCTCTTGAAATGGCCGCTTCAAATCCCAAAAGACCAAGTCCATTTAAAGAGAAGATAATTTCAATTAACATTGAGCTGGTGAAAATTACTGAAATTAATGCAGCTGGAAATCCGGAAATAACGATCAATAGAGCATTTCTAAAAACATGAAAATACAAAACTTGTTTTTGATTCAATCCGCGAGCTCGAGCCGCAACCACATATTGTTTATTAATTTCTTCTAAGAAGGAGTTTTTGCAAAGGAAAGTCAAACTAGCAAAACCGCCAACAACCATCGAAATTATTGGCAGGGCTAAATGCCAGAAATAATCCACAATTTTTTCAAACCAAGAAAACTCATCAAAATTCGTCGAAACCAATCCACGCAGAGGGAAAATATTAAGAAAATTTCCACCGCCAAATAAAACCATTAATAAAATTGCTAATAAAAATGATGGAATCGCGTAACCAATAATGATCAGCCAACTGGAATAAATATCAAATTTACTACCGTTTTCTACAGCTTTTCTAATTCCCAAAGGAATTGAGATGAGATAAACCAACAAAGTTGTCCAAAGACCCAGTGAAATAGAAACGGGTAATCTTTCAATCACTAAATTTGCAACCGATTTGTCTTGATAAAAACTGTCGCCAAAATCAAAAGTGAGATATTTTTTCAACATCAACCAAAATCTTTCTCCTAATGGTTTATCAAATCCATAAATTTTTTCGATTTTACTGATAATTTCAGGATCAATTCCACCAGATCCTCGATATTTGATATTGCTTGATTCGCCGACTGACGCTTGAAAGTTTGGGCTGGAAATAGCAACTTCACCCATTTTCTGATTTGAGTGATTCAATCCATTGATCACCTTTTCCACTGGACCTCCAGGAGCCCCCTGAATAATTAGGAAATTGACCAACATTATTAAAAACAATGTTGGAACAATTAGTATAATTCGTTTGATGAGATAGAAATACATCTATTATTGAGTGTTCTCTTTGGCTTTGCGATTAAGCTCGATATTCAACTCTTTAAGCTGGATTTCTTTTGTAGGAGCAGGAGCTCCCATCATCAAATCTTGAGCTTTACCATTCATTGGGAACGGAATCACTTCTCTGATGTTTGGCTCATTAGCTAAAAGCATGATGATACGATCAATTCCTGGGGCAATTCCACCATGCGGAGGAGCGCCGAATTTGAAAGCGTTTAGCATGGCGCCGAATTCTTTTTCAACAACTTCCTTGCCGTAACCGGCAATTTCAAAAGCTTTGTACATGATTTCTGGTTTGTGATTTCGAATTGCTCCTGAAGATAATTCAACGCCATTACAAATCACATCATATTGGAAAGCGTTGATTTTGAGTGGATTTTGAGAATTCAAAGCTTCAATTCCGCCTTGTGGCATTGAAAATGGGTTGTGAGAAAAGTCGATTTTTCCGGTTTGTTCGTCTATTTCATACATAGGAAAGTCGACAATCCAACAAAATTTGTAAATTGACTCATCGATTAATTCTAAATCAGTTCCGAGCTTGATTCGAACTTGGCCGGCAATTCTTGCCGCTTCAGATTCTCCTCCACAAGCGAAAAATACTGCATCACCGTTGTTTAAACCTGCGGTTTGTTTGAGTTCTTCCAATTTTTCTGGAGCCAAGAATTTTGCGATCGGGCCTTTTGCTAAACCATTTTCGTCAAAAATAATGTAAGCCAAACCTTTGGCTCCACAGCTTTGAGCAAATTCGATGGTTTTGTCGAAGAATGACCTTGGTTTTGTCGCACATCCTGGGGCAGGAATTGCTCTGATGATTGATCCTTTGGCAATTGCGCCAGTAAAAATTCCAAATCCAGAACCAACAAAAGTTTCAGTCGCTTCAGAAATTGTGATTGGATTTCTAAGGTCTGGTTTATCAATTCCATATTTTAGCATAGCCTCTTTGTAGGCGATTCTGAGAAAATCACCATCTTCAACTTTTTTCACACCGTATTTTTCAAAAACACTGCGAAGAAGCGGTTCAACAACTCCAAAAACATCTTCTTGGGTGGCAAAAGACATTTCCATGTCGAGCTGATAAAATTCTGGTGCCCGATCGCTGCGCAAATCTTCATCACGAAAACATGGTGCAATTTGGAAATATTTATCAAATCCAGAAACCATCAAAAGCTGTTTGAATTGTTGTGGAGCTTGTGGAAGTGCATAGAATTTTCCGGGGTGTAATCTGGCTGGAACCAAATAATCGCGAGCTCCTTCAGGGCTAGAAGCGGTTAAAATTGGAGTTTGAATTTCCAAAAAATCCATTGAAGTCATTTGAGCTCTAATAAAACTAATAACTTTTGAGCGCAAAATAATGTTGTTGTGAACTTTTTCACGGCGCAAATCTAAGAAGCGATGCTTCAAACGAATTTCTTCAGGATATTCCTCGCCTTTGTCATTGATTGGAAAAGGTACTTGATCGGCCAGAGATTCAACAATCAACTCACTGATTTTAACTTCAATTTCTCCGGTCTTGATATTGGAATTAACTGCCTCAGAATCTCTTGCCAAAACATTTCCAACAATTGTGATTACGGATTCTAATTTTATTACTGCAATTTCATCAACATTCAAACCAGCGTTGGCACTATCAATGACTATCTGAGTGATTCCAAAATGATCACGAAGATCAATAAAAATCAAACCGCCATGATCTCTTTTTGAATGAACCCAGCCAGATAATTTGGCTTCTTCATTAAGATTTGCTTTGGTCAGTTCTCCACAAGAATGAGTGCGGTAGGGGTTGTTTTTGTACATTTTTGATTAATTTTGAGATTTTTAAAGAGAATTTAATAGGAGTCGTAGGAGTTGGTTCCTCCATGATACATGCGATTTCGACAAATTCGGCATTTTGAATTTCGAGCCAGCAAAAGCTCCATGGCTCGAGGCTCTTTTAAGCAAACCATGTAAAATATACCGTGAACTGTTGGCAAAATTACCAAAAGATAAACGAATTCACTGGTGACAACGAATGCCATTAGGGATATCAACAGATTTAATGTAGCTAGAGTGTAGCTTACTCCAGCCAACATTGGCGGGCGAGTTAATCCTAAAAATAGAGCGTCTGTTCCAACTGATCCGGACATAAATAGCTAAATTGTTTTAATTGAAAGTCGGCAATCTTAGCAAAGAAACTCCTTAGAAAACAATAGAAATTGAATTTTTAAATCTAATCAACATAATGCGCCTTTTTAAAACCGCATTATTTCACAAATATCAATCCATAATTCATAAAAATCTTATGTCTATTCTTGCAAAAAATCTTGCCAACATCAAGCCATCTCCAACAATCGCTGTTAGCATGAAAGCCGCCGAATTAAAAGCTCAAGGCAAAGACATCATCAGTCTTGGAATGGGAGAACCAGATTTTGATACTCCAGACAATATTAAAGAAGCTGCAATTGCCGCCATTTGGGATGGGCAAACAAAATACACCGCAGTTGACGGAATTGCTGCCTTGAAAAAAGCAATTATATCAAAATTTCAAAGAGATAATGGTCTTGAGTACAACGCCAAACAAATTATGGTTTCAACTGGCGCCAAACAAGTCATTTACAACGCGCTAATGGCGACCTTAAACCCTGGAGATGAAGTGATTATTCCTGCTCCATATTGGGTTTCTTACCCAGACATGGTTTTGCTTGGGCAAGGAGTTCCGGTAATTGTTGAAGGTTCTGCGAAAAACAACTTCAAAATGCTTCCGGAAGATTTGGAAAGAGTGATCACCAACAAAACCAAATGGATTATTCTAAATTCTCCAAGCAACCCAACTGGTGGCTGCTACACTTCTGAAGATTTGCGCGCAATAGCTGATGTATTGCTTAAATATCCGCAAGTCCACATCATGTCAGATGACATCTATGAATACCTAATTTTTGACGGGCTAAAATTCGCCAACATCGCTGAAATTGAGCCAAAATTAAAAGATCGCACTTTGGTAGTTAACGGCGTTTCAAAGGCATATTCAATGACTGGATGGAGAATTGGTTACGCAGCCGGAGAGGCTAGTTTGATCAAAGCAATGGCGATGATCCAATCTCAAAGCACATCATCACCATCATCGATTGGTCAGGCTGCTGCAGTTGAGGCCATGGATGGTAATCAAGATTATGTGAAGAATTCTGTGGCAATTTTCCAATCTCGCCGCGACATGGTGGTTGGATTGCTTAATGACATTGAGGGAATTGACTGCAATAAACCAAATGGCGCGTTTTATGTCTTCCCTTCTTGCGCTGGATTATTCGGCAAAAAAACTCCGTCAGGAACAGAAATAAAAGACTCCAATGACTTTGCTAGTTACTTGCTAGAAAATGCTCTGGTTGCCGTTGTTCCAGGAATCGCCTTCGGATCTGAAGGGTTTTTTAGAATCTCCTATGCCGCATCTGAAGATTTCTTAAAAGATGCCATGAAAAGAATTTCCGACGCCTGCAATAAATTAGGTTAATATTTGTGGGGGCGGATTGCATCCGCCCTTTTCCAGAATCAATAATTTCTATGGCGGACAAGGGCGGATGCAATCCGCCCCTACGGCCCATCATTTAATAAATAATTCTTATGTTACTGGCAATCGATATCGGCAACACCAACATTGTTTTTGGGTTGTTTACGGGTGAAAAACTAATTCACAAATTTAGGCTCGAAACCAACAAAACAAAATCTTCAGAAGATTACGCCATTGACATTGTTGAATTATTTTTAAACAAAAACATAGATTGTCTAAAGATCGTCAATGTTGCACTTATTTCAGTCGTTCCAAATCTCAATTCAACAATTGAAAATGCAGTTCAGAAATTCTACGGTGGTGAAGTTTTAATCGCTGGTCGTAATTTAAAAATAAACATCCAAATTGATCTTAAAAATAAACAAGAAGTCGGGCAAGATCGCCTGATCAATTCTATTGCCGGTTATCAAAAATTTGGCGGCAATTTGATAATTGCTGATTTTGGCACCGCCACTACTCTAGATGTGGTCGGAGCGAATGGAGAGTATCTTGGTGGAGTCATTGCCCCAGGAATTCATTTGTCCATCAAAGCCCTTCATGACATGACCGCGCAATTGCCAAAAATTCAAGTTAAGGTACAAAAAAATGTTATCGGCAAAACCACGGTAGAAGCGATGAATTCAGGTCTTTATTTCGGCTACATAAGCCTCATTGAGGGCTTGGTTGCAAAAATAACATCCGAACTCAATCATCCAATGAAGCTAGTTCTCACCGGCGGACTTTCATCTCTTTTTGGCGAAGCATTAGTTGATCCCAAATTCATCCAGCCCGACCTAACTTTGGAAGGCTTAAATATTATCTGTAAACAATAATGTTCGATAACATCACTAGCAGCCTGTCAAAAGTTTTTGACAGTTTTTCCGGAAAAAAATTTCTTTCCCAAGATAATCTTAACGACGCCATGCGAGAAATTCGCATTGTGCTTCTGGAGGCCGATGTTTCGCTTCCTGTTGCTAAAGATTTTATTAATAAAATCAAAGCCGAAGCTCTTGGCAAGGAGGTTCTAAAGACCGTTTCTCCGTCACAGATGATCATCAAGATCGTTCATGACCAAATGGTTGAATTGCTAGGATCGACAAAATCAGAAATCAATCTTGGCGTCAAACCACCAGTGGTTTTGATGATGGTTGGTTTGCAAGGCGCAGGGAAAACCTCCACAGCAGCAAAACTTGCTTACCATTTTTCAAACAAGCTTGGTAAAAAAAGAATTTTACTCGCCTCACTGGACACCAACCGCCCAGCAGCCCAGCAGCAGCTCGAAATTCTTGCCAAAAAAGCCGGTGTTGATTCGCTGGAAATTATCCCCGGTCAAGATCCCAAAGAAATTACCAAAAGAGCGCTAGATCAAGCCAAAGATCTTAATTACGAAATTCTAATTTTAGACACGGCGGGAAGAATTCATGCCGACGAGGAGTTGATGCGGGAAGTTGTGGAAGTTAAAAAAATCGCCAACCCAACAGAAACAATTTTGGTGGTTGACGCTTTGATTGGGCAAGACGCGGTCAATGTCGCAAATTCTTTCAAAGACAATTTAGGAATTGATGGAATCATTCTTACCAGAATCGACGGAGATTCTCGTGGTGGAGCGGCAATAACCATGAGAATGGCCACTGGGCGCCCAATCAAATTTTTGGGATCAGGGGAAAAAATCAATGATCTTGAAGCTTTTGATCCCACAAGGATTGCTGGTAGAATTTTGGGAATGGGTGACATCGTCTCGCTAGTTGAAAAAGCTTCAGAGCATTTTGACGAAGAAGAGATGAATAAGGCCGAGAAGAAAATGCGCAAAGGGCAATTTGATCTCAATGATCTTTTGTCACAAATCAAAAACATGAAAAAAATGGGTGGCATTGGTGGAATTTTGAAATTCCTACCAGGGGCCGGACAAATCAAAGATCAACTTTCCAATCCTAAAGTTGAGAAAGAAATCAAAAAGCAAGAGGCTTTAATAAATTCTATGACCCCAAAAGAGCGCTCAAAGCCAGATCTTTTGAACTCTTCTAGGAAAAGGCGCATTGCGATTGGCTCCGGTGGAACGATTCAGGAGGTTAATAGTCTTTTGAAGAAATTTAAAACCATGCAAAAAATGATGGGTAAGGTCGGAAAAATGGACCAAAATTCCGTCAAGACAATGATGAATAAGTTGGATAGGTAAAAGGACTCCTTCCCAAAATGATCGGCTCAATTAAGTACCATCTTAATACCAAGAATAAACTGTAAAAGTTACCACCATAAGTTATCGATGCGATTTACCGTCATGCCGGACATAGAGTTTCTTAAGCGGCTTTTTTCCGCTTTAGAAACTCTTGATCCGGTACCTCATGAGGCAAATATCCGTCTGCAATTCGTAATCAATCTATTCGTTTAAAAAACCCTCGATCCTGACTCACGAGATCCTCACTTTTACAAGGATGACGATTGCTACTATTTTCACCCCATATTTTTGTGCTACTGGTAGCACAAAAATAAGTAATCACCCTTTGCAAAAACTAGAAATCCCTCCAAAACCACAAACCCCAGCTCCAGACAATAATCTGAGATTATTTTTATTTATTCCCCCAAGAGCAAAAGTTGGAATATTTGCCTCTAAGTGCGCTTTTTTAGCAAAATTTCTTAAAGCATAAATTCCAACTGGCTTTTTATTGGGATGAGATTCTGTGGCAAAAACTGGTGAAAAAAACACCAAATCAGCATTTATTTTTTTGGCAATATTTAAGGATTTTGGCTGATGACAACTGAAACTTAGAATCATCTTTTTACGACATGCGGGGATTTTAAACACGGAGTCTAAATCAGAAAAATGAACGCCGTCTGCCCTAATTTCATGAGCCAGTTTCCAGCTCTTTCCGACCAGAATTTTTTGCTTTTTGCTCTTGGCAATTAAAGCTATTTTTTTGGCAAATTCTAAGCGCGAAAGATAATCAAGATCATATTCACGAATGATGATTGCGGTGTTTTGGGGTAAATTTTTTACTGTTTCAAAAATATTACCCGCCCTTTTGCGATCAGTAAAAAAGAACATCTTTGGTAGATTATTAATCATCTTTATTTTACTTTTAAAGGACGCTGAATACTCGGCGCCACACATTGTAGGAATCTCCCAAGATTTACTCAATAAGAACTTAGAATCGTCTTTTTCCCTAAAAATATCCTAAACATGTCTATTGTTGAAAATCTAAAAATTATTAATGAGAAAATTCAAAATTCTCATCACAAAGTTAATCTTATTGCGGTATCAAAAACCATTAATGAGGAAAAAATATCAGAAGCAATTGCTTGTGGCTGTCAAATATTTGGTGAAAACAAGGTGATGGAGGCAAAAAATAAGTGGGATAATTTAAGAGTCCAACATAAAAATATTCAACTCCATCTAATCGGGCATCTGCAAAGCAACAAATCCAAGGAAGCCGTTCAAACTTTTGATGTGATTCAAACTCTAGATAGCGAAAAACTCGCGCTTGCGCTGAAAAAAGAAATGCACAAACAAGGTAAGTTCCCTGAACTTTTTGTCCAAATAAATATTGGCGAAGAAGAGCAAAAATCAGGAATCAGCCCGCAAGATGCTGGTGAATTTATCCAAAGAATGATCAAAGATCACCAACTTCCAATCACCGGAGTGATGGCGATTCCTCCAGCCGATCAAAATCCGGCGCTTTATTTTGCTCTTCTCAAGAAAATTGCTGATGAGAATAATCTAAAAAATATTTCTGCAGGAATGAGCGGAGATTTTGAAATTGCCATGGAGATTGGCGCAAATTTTGTCCGCATTGGATCGGCAATTTTTGGAGAAAGAACTTGATCGGATCTGAAGATTTACCTCAAATGGTCTATTTGATTTTGCTCCTAGTGTTTTTGGCGAGCAGCATTTTGTTTAATCGCCAAATCAAGGCTTCAAAAGTTTTGGGTCAATTATTGATTTGGGCGGCAATCATTTTGGTGATTTTATTCATCTACAGTTTTCGTTTTGATTTTGACAAACTAAAAAATCGAATTGCCGGAGAGCTTTTTCCAGCAAAAATAACTCAAATCAACCCTAAGCAAATCGCCGTCTCCATCGCCAATGACGGACATTTCTACATCGACATAAAACTAAATTCCAAGAAAGTTCGATTCATGGTCGACACAGGAGCGAGCGATATTAGCTTAAATTTGTCCGATGCCAAAAAAGTCGGAATTGATGTTAAAAATTTAACCTCCTTTCGAAGATATCAAACTGCCAATGGCACAATAACAAATGGCCTTGCAAAGATTGATCAGATGGAAGTTGCGGGAATAAGATTTAATGACGTGAGTTTGGCGGTCAACAATAGCAACATGGGAACTTCACTTCTCGGAATGAGTTTTTTGCGACGTTTTGAGAAATATGAATTTTATGAAGATCGGCTAATTCTAACCTTTAATTAGGTTTTTTGGTTCTGGCCGAGGTCGATGGGTGGTTGAAAATTTCCTCCGGATTGTGGCGGGTGTATTATCTGATGATTCCCATTTTATCTAAAACGATATTTGGAATTCTAGTCGGCCTAAAATTATCAGCATTAACGCAAACAATCTCAACTTCCATTCTATTCAAGACCATTCCTTTTGAACTGATTTCTTGCTCCATTTTTAATGACAATTTTCCAACCTCAACAATTTTTACAGAAACATCCACCAAATCATCCATTCGGGCCGGCTTGAGATATTTCACACAACAATCTCTGACCACAAAAACCACCCCCGTTTCTTCTGCTAATTTAGATTGAACAATGTTTTTTGAGCGCAAAAAATCTGTTCTAGCTCTTTCAAAAAATTTTAAGTAATTGGCATAATAAACGACGCCGCCAGCGTCAGTGTCTTCGTAGTAAATTCGGTAAGATGCAGAAAATTCACCATCGCCAACTTCTTGGCGTGAGGTCTTTGTGTTGCATTCTTCTTGATGATTCTCGCGACCTGGGGCTCCACTAATGAGTTCTTCGTTTTTTTCGCGCTCTTTATTTAACACTCGCGTAGCAATTTGGGGTTTCGAAGATTTTTATTTTTTTGCAAGAAATCTTGTAATCAGCAAAAAGTTTTGGACAAATTTTTTCAAATAAATAACTCGCCATTTCTTCAGCGGTTGGGTTGCAATTCAAATAATAAATTTTCTGATCCGTGATTTTGGCAATTTGATCGCCAAGCTCTTTATCTTTTATGTTTAAAATTGTGTTGTGATCCCAATTTTCGTCAATCCATCCGCCCAGAAGCTCTTTAATGATCCCAAAATCAATCACCATTCCCATGTCGTCAAGCGCGTCAGAGCAAAAAGTTGCCTCAATCGCATATCTGTGACCATGAAGCATTCTGCATTTGCTGTAATGCTCCATAACGCGGTGCGCGGCATCAAATTCGATTCTTCTAGTGCAGGTTATTTTGCTCATAAATTCAGATTGGTAATTAATTGTTTAAAACTTGTTTGATATTCTCATAATTCTCGCGAACCTTATTTTCCCTAAACATATTTTAGCAATGCAAGAAAATCTACAAAGAATATCAGATATCAAATTTGACGAAAAAGGCCTCGTTCCCGCCATCGCTCAAGACGCCAAAAGCGGAGAAATTTTGATGTTTGCTTGGATGAACAAAGAATCTTTAGAAGAAACCTTCAAAACCAATTTTGCTCATTATTTTTCAAGATCACGCCAAAGCCTGTGGAAAAAAGGTGAAACTTCTGGAAATGTTCAAAAGATAAAAGAAATCCTCATTGATTGTGACAGCGATTGCTTGATTCTCAAAATTGAGCAAACTGGAGTTGCTTGTCACACTGGAACAAGAACTTGCTTCTTTCGCAATTTAGCAAAATCGACAATTGTTCTGTCTCTGTTACTATTCATGTCATTTTCCTCAGAATCTTATGCTTTTAAAGCCAACAAAACAGAAAATCTGACCATCTTTTCTGAAAAAGGAATGGAGTATCCTTTGGTTAAAATTGCTCGACTTTATTCAGAGCAAAAAAACACTGTTGTTTCCATAAATTTCGACCAATCTTCCCAGCTGATCCGTGACATTGACGATGGTGAGCCCGCTGATGTTTTTATTTCCTCAGACCCTGACCTGATTGAAACTTTAAAACAAAAAGGATTAGTAGATGTCTATAATCTGGTAAATATTGCGGAAGACAAGCTGCTTTTAGTTGCTTCAAAAAATAATAAAAAAATTAATATTGAAGAGCTAAAGAAATTGCCCAAATCTCATGAGATTCTGCAGATCTTAAGCAATAAGCGCATCCCCATTATTGTTGATCCGGAAGAGACTTCCTTAGGTCGAGCTTCTACCAAAGTTTTGGAAAATTCTGACATTCCCAGCCAAAGATTTTTCCGCCGCATTCTTGAAGATAGAAAATCAGTCGCCCAAATCATCAATGACAGTAATGAATATTGTGGAATAGTACCGGATAGTGCACTAAAAAATTATGAAAATGTAGAAATCATAAAAGAAATAGAAGGCGGAGAAGTTTATTATCAAGGGTTGGTAGTGGCAGGATTTAACATGAACAAGGCGCGAGATTTTCTAAAATTTATTAAAACTGACGGCGCGAAAGAGATATTTTCTGAGGGTGGATTTTTGGTGAACTAATTATCGTTATTAAGCAATAAATCCTTCAATTCTTGCAAATCTTGATCTGATGAATTTGAGGTTGGTTTTTCAGGATTTTTTAGATCAGGAACTTCATTGAAATTTGGAGGTATTAGCAGTGGGTCGTTGTATTTGTTGCTAGAACATCCAAGCATCAAAAAACTTATTGCACTCAAAGTAATAAATTTATTTCTCATCTTTTTTATCTTTTTTATCTTTTTTCGGCTTAACAAAATAATTCTCTAAGAGTAGCAAAGCCACGCCTAGAAAAACCGCAGAATCGGCTAAATTAAAGGCCGGCCAGTGATATCCTGCGACATGAAAATCAAGAAAATCAGCGACCGCTCCATTAATGATGCGATCAATAATATTTCCCAAAGCCCCACCAATAATCAGAGAAATAGCAATGGACAAATAGATAATTTTGTTGCGATAAAGCCAGATCAATAAAATCAACAATATTGCTGAATTGACGCCCAGAATAATGTATTTTCCGCCCTCAATCTTGTTGAACATTCCAAAACTAACGCCTTGATTCCAAACTTTTACAAGATTGAAAAAATCAAAAACCACAATTCCAGGATATTCCAAATTCAGACCATCAAGAAAATCAAACGCCAAATTTTTACTGTAAAGATCCAAAAAGGCAACAATTGCAGCAATCAAAAGACCGATGAAAAAAAGTTTTTTATGTACGAGTTTTGTTAGCATCAATTATTCTTCAAATTTCATAATCATTTGACCGACTCCAACTGGCTCGCCTTCCTTAAAGGAAATTTTTTCGATTTTAACATCGTGATCGGTGCGAATGATATTTTCCATTTTCATGGCTTCAATAATCACCAACTCAGATCCAGCCTTAACCTCGTCTCCCTCAGCAACTTTGAAGCGAATAACCTTCCCAGTGATCGGTGAATTCAGTTGAATTGGCTTTGGATTCTTCTCAACGATCGGCATGAAATTGTTAAGCTCAGCAGTTCTGGTCGTGTAAACATTGGTGTAGATATCTGATCCAGAATATTGAAGCAAAAATCCTCCGGTACGATTATTGTCGCGAACCTTCACAGCAACGGCATTGCCATTGACAATTCCTCTGAATAATTTGCCCCCAGGAGACCAATCACTATGAATATCGATCTCTTTTTGATTACAAATCAATTTATATTGATCTTCATCTTTTTTCAGAATTTCCACCAAATAAGATTGGTCGTCAACTATCACCACCCATCTGTCACTAATTTGCTTTTCTTGATTATGGAGCCTGTCATTGATGCGAGCATTTCTGATGTAGTTAGTCAAAAATATGAATAATGAAATAGCAATCAGAACCTCTTTAGCCTGTGAATCAAGTTCATTTCCAGCAAAACCTTCAGGAAACTCATTCTTAATAAAAGCGGTTGTGATGTTTCCACTAATAAATTTTTCATTTTGTATGATGGTTTCCAAAAAGCTGATATTATGGGCCACTCCACCAATATGAAGATTCTCAAGAGCATTCTTCATGTGCTTAATAGCCTCGGTGCGATTGTCGCCATAAGAGCAAAGTTTGGCAATCATCGCATCATAAAACATGCTCACTTCACCGCCTTCATAAACTCCGCTATCAACACGAACATTTTTACTTTCCTTTGGCTCAATGTAGAGATTGATACGCCCAGAAGATGGCAAAAATCCACGAGATGGATCTTCAGCATAGATTCTTGATTCCATCGCCCATCCAGTAAGCTTCACATCGTCTTGGGTGAATTTCAATTTCTTGTTCAAAGCAATATTGATCATCAATTCAACAATATCAAAACCAGTTATCAGCTCAGTAACTGGATGCTCAACCTGCAATCTGGTGTTCATTTCAAGAAAATAGAAATTCTTGTTTTTATCCATGATGTATTCCACCGTTCCAGCAGAATAATACCCAACTTTCTTGGCAAGAGCCACAGTTTGAGCATACATTTTTTGGCGAGTAACTTCGTCAACAAAAGAGCTTGGTGCTTCTTCAATAACTTTCTGGTTATTACGTTGAATCGAACATTCTCTTTCGCCCAAACAAATCGTGTTTCCAGATTTATCAGCAATCACTTGAATTTCAATATGGCGAGGATTTTCAATGAATTTTTCAATAAAAATTCGATCATCAGAAAAACTATTTCTCGCCTCGTTGCTTGCCGACAAAAACGCTTCTTCAACTTCGCTTTCCTCGTAAGCAATTCTCATTCCTTTTCCGCCACCACCAGCAGAAGCTTTAATCATCACAGGGAAGCCAACTTCTTTAGAAATTTTGATCGCCTCTTTTCCGTCTTTGATCACATCCATATTGCCAGGAACTGAGCTCACGCCAGCTTCAATAGCAAGTTTTTTTGATTGAATTTTATCTCCCATCATCTCAACTGAATATGTGCTCGGCCCAACGAAAGCGACTCCTTCCTTTTCTAGTTCTGCAGCAAAAAGACTATTTTCTGACAAAAATCCATATCCGGGGTGAACCAATGTTGCTCCGGTTTTTCTCACCGCATCCATGATTTTATCAATCCTCAAATAACTTTGTGAAGATGGAGCCTCTCCAATGTTGATCGCCTCATCTGCCATTTGCACAAATAGTGAGTTGGTATCGGCGTCGGAATAAACTGCGACAGTTGCAATGCCCATTTTGCGGCAAGTTTTGATAATACGACAAGCAATTTCGCCACGGTTGGCGATGAGTAATTTATGAGTCATAAATGATTTAAAATTGAATGGAATTTGTTGAAGTCGAGGATAATATGAATCTAAACAAATATTTCAAACAAATATTATTAGTTGTAATTTTATTAGTTATAAGTCGTAAGTGGTTAAGTTTTTAAATGTTAAATATGCGTAATTATTTTAGATTAATCAGAGCTGACAAGCCAATTGGAACTTGGCTCCTTTTTTTGCCTTGCTTGTTTGGGCTTTTTTTGGCGTCCAAAAATCAAAATGTCGATATCATCTATTTTTCCTCCCTTTTTTTCATCGGATCATTCCTAATGAGATCGGCTGGATGTGTCATCAACGATATTTTTGATCGCAAATTTGATAAAAACGTCCAAAGAACCAAAAACCGTCCAATCGCCAGCGGTGTAATTTCGGTCAAGGAAGCGCTAATTTTTCTTGCTGTTTTATTATGTGCGGCATTGCTAATTTTGCTGCAATTCAACATTCAAACCATAATTTTCGGATTCATCTCCCTAATTTTCGTTGCCTCATACCCATTGATGAAGCGCATAATTTTCTATCCACAAGCTTTCCTAGGAATCACCTTCAACCTAGGAATACTCTTTGCTAGCACGGCAGTTTTAGGAAAAATAACCCTGCCAATCTTCCTGCTCTATTTGGCAAATATCGTCTGGACAATAATTTACGACACAATCTACGGCTATCAAGATTTGCAAGACGACCTAAAAATCGGCGTAAAATCCACCTCAATAAAATTTGGCAAGAACCCACAAAAAATCTTTTTCTCCCTAGTCGCAGCATATTTATTCTTGTTATCCCTAGTTGGCCTCCTAATGAACCTGCAATTCACCTACTACATCCTAATCTCACTAGCATTTTTTCACCTAGTGTGCCAGATAAAAACTTGCAATTTCTCCAGCGGAGCTGATTGTCTAGAAAAATTCAAATCCAACGTTTGGGTGGGAATAATTCTTTTAACCGCAATTATTTTAGGATAACAAAAAACCGTATTTTCCCCAAAATGAGCGGTTATTTTAGTTATCACCATGTATTCCAGTTATCACCATGTATTCCATTTATCGTCATGCCGGAGCTAGATTTTGTTAGTCAGCTTTGCTGACTAACAAAATCTTCATCCGGTACCTCATGAGGCAAAATATCCGCCTTTCACATCCGCCTACTAATTTATTAAAAACTTTTAGACATCACCAAATCTTTCAGATAACGTCATCGCAAGCGCAAAGGCGCGACAACCCAGAAAAGCTAAAATTAAACAATTTATGAAACACAACTTCCTAGTCGACAGCCATTGCCACCTTGATCTTCTGGCGGAAAGAGGTTTTGACATTGATCAAATTGTCGAAAATGCCATAAAAAATAAAGTAGAAATCCTGCAAACCATCGGCACAAAAATCAGCAATTTCCCGGATGTTTATAAATATGCCCAAAAATACCAAAATGTTTTCGCATCCACAGGAATTCACCCCTGCAATGTTGAAGACGAGCCAAAGACCTCTTGCGAAGAACTAATAAAGCTCTGTAAATCCCACCCCAAAATCATTGGAATCGGTGAGACTGGACTCGATTATTTCCACCCAGGATTTGTTCGAACAAATCAAATATCCAGCTTCATCGAGCACATAAAAGCTGCCCGAGAAACTGGATTGCCACTAATAATCCACACCCGCGACGCCGACGCCGACATGGCTCAAATCTTGGAAGATGAAATGAAAAAAGGAAAATTCAAGGCCCTTCTTCACTGTTTTTCTTCAACAAAAGAATTGGCAATTAAGGCAATCGAACTGGGAATCTACATTTCAATTTCTGGAATCGTCACCTTCAAAAATGCCACAATCCTACAGAATATCGTCAAAGACTTGCCGCTAGAATTTTTACTAGTAGAAACCGACTCTCCATACCTAGCCCCAACCCCACATCGCGGCAAAACCAATGAACCATCTTTCACTCTCCACACTGCAGAATTTCTCGCCGATTTAAAAGGAATTACATTTGAAGAAGTCCGCCAAACCACCACCCAAAATTTCTTCCAGCTATTCAAAAACGCCCATGAATAAACCAAATCCATTCATCATCAAAGCCCTAGAACAAGCCAAAATCGCCTTCAATTTAGGCGAAGTTCCTGTTGGGGCAATTGTAGTTTGCAACAACAAAATCATCGCCTCCGCCCACAACCAAAACATTTCCCTAAATGACCCAACTGCCCATGCCGAAATTCTCGCTTTGCGCCAAGCCTGCAAAATTCTAAAAAATCACAGACTAGACGAATGCGATTTATACGTCAGTTTGGAACCCTGCACAATGTGCGCTGGAGCAATTTCTCATGCTCGAATAAGAAGGATTTACTATTCCGCAAGTGACCCAAAATCAGGTGGAGTAGAAAACGGTGCCAAAGTGTTTTCTCATCCGCAATGCCACCACAAACCAGAAATCTACGGCCAAATCGGCGCCAAAGATTCAGAAGACCTCCTAAAAGAGTTTTTTTCCGCCAAAAGAAACCCTTGATGTTGATCGCCAATAGATGTTTAATTCATAAATAATAAAATTTATCAATCATAACTCACATACACAGTGCCTAGCTTCGACATCGTTTCAAAAATTGATATGCAAGAAATTGACAATGCCGTCAATTCTGTTTTGCGTGAACTAAAAAACCGCTACGATTTTAAAGGAGCAATCTTCGAAATCACCATCGACAGCAAAGACAATAAAATTAACATCCACGCCGAAGACGAATATAAAATGGGTCAAATTGGTGACTCAATGAAAGTTTTCGCCACCAAAAGAGGAATCGACGTTAAAGCGTTGGAATTCGAAGAAGTCACAAAAGCCGGCGGACAAAGCCTTCGTCAAGTGATAAAAATCAAAGAAGGAATCGCCGCAGAAACCGCCAAAAAAATCACCAAACACATCAAAGATAAAAAACTAAAAGTCCAAGCTTCAATCCGAGGTGAGGAAGTCCGTGTTGAAGGAAAAAAACGCGACGATCTACAAAGTGTCATGAATGAACTAAAAAACTTTGATATCGACTTACCTTTACAATTTATTAATTTTAGAGATTAGAAAATGGCAGCATCCGCACAACGAAGACCTTCCAATTCCCCGGCTCCACTGAACGCCATTCCTGCCACCGTTCGAGGAACGGTATTGGTAGTTGCCAATGTTCCTGCGACAGCTGGAGTTGCTGCGGTCACGGGATCGGCTAGTTTGGTCGCTTCAATGTTCAAAATATTGCTTGCAACGATTCTGTCTGACAATGAAAAAGGTTTTGGAGAAATGATGGGCAGATTGCATGGTATGGATAAAGATACGGAATTTCTAGGAGATTTGTTGAGCGATCCTATGAATAAAATGATAGAGGTTGACGCCAGATTGATGACTGGTTTTTGGCGAAATGTGGCTGGAACGGGGGGTTTTGAGTTGCCTGACGATTTTTCTCAGCGTATTTTTCAATTTAAGTCTGGAGGCCCTGAATTTCAAGAAAAATTTGAGACTAATACTGCGACATTAGACCTTGACACTGCTGGGGCAAGGTTAGCTGATCAGCAGGCTCATGTACAAAACGCTCAAGGTAATTAGTAAATAATAGAATTTGTTAGATTTATTAACTTTAAGTCTTTTTGATCTCCACCAATGAAGGACGTTAATCCAGATCCGTCATATAATATATTTATAGAATATTCACATTGTTTCCCTCGAATAACCCCTGAACTAATAGCGTCAAAATTTCTTCCTTAAAAAACAAAGAACCCACGTAAATAATTGCGCAATTCTTGATCGATCTTCGTTAAAGGCCTCAAATCAACCACCACCAATAAAATGCACAATCTCAATTCTATCTCCATCATTTAACATGTTTTTTCCAAATTCCTCAGGTAAAATTATCTCATAATTCTTTTCAATCGCGATTTTCTTAACATCCAAATCCAAATCCAAAATGAGATTTTCAATCGCAATATTTCTAGCAATAAACTTCTCCTCACCATTGAGGATTATCCTGATTTTATGGTCTATTTTATCGGTCATTTTTTTTAAATTTTATTGGTTTTTTAAACTGCTGAATCTACAATGCGCGCCATTATTCCTTCCGCCTAAAATTAATCAATGATTTAAAATGACTGACCTTACAAAAGACCTAGAAAACAATAATCCAATTTCTGAAGCTGATAAAGCATATGGATCTGAATCCATCAAAGTTTTAAAAGGTCTTGAAGCCGTTAGAAAGCGCCCAGGAATGTATATTGGTGACACGGACGATGGAAGTGGTCTTCATCACATGATTTATGAAGTTGTCGACAACGCAATTGACGAAGCTTTGGCTGGTCATTGCGACGAAGTTAATGTTTCTTTGAACTCAGACGGATCAGTCAGTGTTAGTGATAACGGACGTGGAATTCCAACCGACATTCATGAAGGCGAAGGTGTTTCTGCCGCAGAAGTTATTATGACTCAGCTTCACGCCGGAGGAAAATTTGACCAAAATTCATATAAAATTTCAGGCGGTTTGCATGGTGTTGGTGTTTCAGTTGTCAACGCACTTTCTGATTGGCTAGAGCTCAACATTTGGAGAAATGGCAAGGAATATCAAATGCGCTTTGAGCATGGAGATGCAGTTTCATCTTTGAAAATCATCGGCGACGCCAAGGGTAAAAAAGGAACAAAAGTCACTTTTCACCCCTCTGACCAAACTTTCACTTCCACCGAATTCACTTTTTCAACCATCGAACATCGCTTGCGTGAACTTGCTTTCTTGAATTCTGGAGTGCGAATCGTTTTCAAAGATTTGCGAAAATCATCAGAAGGAGTTGCTCCAAAAGAAGTTATTTTATGTTATGAGGGAGGAGTTGAGGCTTATGCAAAATTCCTCGATAAAAGCAAAACCGCAGTTCATCAAACTGTTGTTATTAACTCACCAGAAAACAACGGAATTTCCCTTGAAGTTGCTTTGCAATGGAATGACAGCTATCACGAAAATGTTTTGTGTTTCACCAACAATATTCGTCAAAGAGACGGCGGAACCCACTTGGCTGGATTCAGAGCGGCAATCACTCGCGTCATCAACAATTATGCAACGACCAACAAACTTTTCAAAAAAGAAAAGATTGTTTTAAGCGGTGAAGATGTTCGTGAAGGCTTGACCTGCGTCTTGTCGGTTAAAGTTCCTGATCCAAAATTCTCCTCTCAAACCAAAGATAAACTAGTTTCCAGTGAAGTTCGCGGAGCGGTAGAGTCTGGAGTTGCAGAAAAGCTCAGCCAATGGTTTGAAGAAAAACCAGCTGATGCCAGAGCAATCATCGGAAAAGCTTTAGAAGCATCTCACGCAAGAGAAGCCGCCAGAAAAGCTCGCGAATTGACTCGCAGAAAATCAGTTTTAGAAGTTAGTAACCTGCCAGGAAAATTGGCGGATTGCCAAGAAAAAGATCCGGCACTTAGTGAATTGTTCATCGTAGAAGGAAACTCTGCTGGCGGTTCTGCAAAATCAGGCCGAAATCGTAAAAACCAAGCTATTCTTCCAATTCGCGGTAAAATCCTAAATGTTGAAAGAGCAAGATTCGACAAAATGCTACAATCAACTGAGATTGGAACCATCATCACCGCACTTGGCGCAGGAATTGGTAAAGAAGATTTTGACGAAAACAAAATCCGCTATCACAAAATCGTCATCATGGCCGATGCCGATGTCGATGGATCTCACATCCGCACATTGCTTTTGACATTCTTTTTCCGTCACATGCCAAAATTGATCGAAAAAGGATATCTCTACATCGCTCAACCACCGCTTTACAAGGTCAAAAAAGGTTCAAGCGAAGTTTATTTGAAAAATGAACAAGCATTGCAAGATTATATTTTGGAAAATGTTTTGGGTGACGCGGTTCTAAAATCATCAACGGGCGACAGATCAGGAAAAGATTTGGCAGACTTTGTTGCCAAACTCAACAAATTCAACATCTTGGTTTCTGGAATTTCCAGAATCTTGCCAACTCATATCGCCGAAATTGGCGCTTTGGTTGGATTGTTCGACAATTCATGGGCTGACGATGAAGTGTCTGCAGCCGTTGTTGCTAAAAAACTAGCCGCAAAACTACAGCAAAATAACATTGATGGCGACATCACTTGGTCGAGCGAAATTGTTGCTGGAAACATCAACATCATCAAAGAAACTAGGGGCGTCAAGAACACTATCTTCATCGACAAAAACATCGTTGATGTTCCTGAAGCTCAAGCTTTAAAAACAATTTCTCCTGAAATTACTGAAGATTTTGAGGCACCTTTAGAATTGATCAAGAAAGAAGATAAATACCAAATTTCAAGCCCAGTTGCTTTGCTTGACCTGATCAATGAAATTGGCAGAAAAGGTCTGTCAGTTCAAAGATTTAAAGGTCTTGGAGAAATGAACGCTGAGCAGCTTTGGGACACCACTCTTGATCCTTCTAACAGAACTTTGCTTCAAGTTCGAATCAACGAATATGACGACGCCGATGAAGCCTTTTCGATTTTGATGGGAAATGTTGTTGAGCCAAGACGTGATTTTATTCAAGAGAACGCCTTGAAGGTGGTTAATTTGGATGTCTAGTTAGAAGATTTGTATTTTGTGAATTTTTTAGGGGCTTAGGGGGCGAATCTTTCTGTCCCGAGTCTCTAAAACTCATTATTAACACTTTGCAAC
>JBLHTM010000011.1:0-24942 GCA_047627215.1 Rickettsiales bacterium
ATGTTAAAATCAATGTTGAGCTAATCGCTCCTATCGCCATGGAAGAGGGTTTAAGATTTGCAATCCGTGAAGGTGGCAGAACTGTTGGTGCTGGTGTTGTTAGTAAGATCGTTAAGTAAATAAAATTCACAGGATTAGAAGTTAAGTAAGTTTTTTGTAGGAGATTTTATCTTGGTAAAAAAATTACTTAACACCATATTCCAAAATTAATTTGGGACATAGAAAATAAAAATTTATTATGAGCAGTAAAGAAGGAATAAAAATATCTCTTGAGTCTTTTGATCACGTAATACTGAACAAAGCAATGCAAGAAATAATCAATACCGTAAAGAGAACTGGTGCAGCCTTAAAAGGCCCAATTCCTTTGCCAACTAAAATTCAAAAATTTACAGTTATCCGCGGACCGCACGTCGATAAAGACTCTAGGGAGCAATTTGAAATCAGATCTTCCAAAAGACTGTTGATAATATCTCCAACAGCTCAGACTGTAGATGCATTGATGAAATTAAATCTCTCATCTGGTGTGAACATTAAAATCGCAATTAACGGGGCTAGTAACTAATGATTAATTTAATTGCCAAAAAAATTGGAATGAGCCACCTTTATCAAGAAAGTGGTGCTGCAATACCTTTTACAATGGTTCAGCTATATGATAATTGTATAATTGACCTAAGTGTTAACCCTGATAAAGAGTTTGACAATATATTAGTGGGTTTTGATAAATCTCCTAAGCCAGAAAAAGTTTCTAAACCAATCTCTGGAGTGTTCCTAAAAAAGAACATACCTGTCCACAAGAAAATATACGGGTGCAGAGTAGAGAAAAATTCACCTCACAAAGTTGGTGATGTAATTACTGTGGATTCCTTTCTTAAAGAGGGTGATCTTGTTAACGTTGGTGGCGTTTCCATTGGTAAAGGATTTGCTGGTGCTATGAAAAGACATAACTTTAGCGGCCTAGAAGCGAGTCACGGTGTTTCAATATCTCACAGGTCTCACGGTTCAACTGGCCAATGTCAAGACCCAGGAAAGGTCTTTAAAGGAAAAAAAATGGCCGGACACATGGGTGTTGACAATATTACGGTAAAAAACTTAGAAGTTTTGATAATCAACAAAGAGAATAGAACTATCGGCATCAAGGGAGCTATACCTGGAAGTAAAGGTGGTGATGTTGTAATAAAAATCGTTAAGTAGGTATATATATGGCTGATTTAAGAAATATTGATTTTGATGAATTGAAGGTTACAAGCGAAAGCTTTGATCTTGATATTGATTTTGATGAGGAGTTGAGGCTGGAAAGCCCAAGGGCTACGGCTTATGTTTTGGGGTGGCAATTATCAAAAAGAAGATCAGGTTCTGCCCACACAAAATCCATGTCTGAAATTTCAGGAACCACGGCAAAACCTCATAACCAAAAAGGTACTGGTCATGCAAGACAGGGAAGCAAGAGATCTGTGCAGTTTAGAGGGGGAAGAACTTGTTTTGGACCGAGGTTTAGATCGTTTGAATATAGCTTGCCTAAGAAAATTGTAAAAATAGCTCTGGCTGATGTTATTAGACTTAAATTTAGAGAAAACAAGATAATTCTATTTTCAGGACTAAGCTCGGAGTTAAAAACCTCTAAGGTAGCAAAATTGCTTCAATCTAACAATATAAGTAATGCTTTGTTCTTATATCAAGACAATGATGCTTCCAACGTTAGCCTAACTAGGTCAATTAAGAATATTAAAAATATCAATTCTTTAAATTTCAAGGGTTTGAATGTTTATGACATTTTAAACTCAGATTTTCTGATTCTTGATAAAAATTTGTTTCAAACAATTAAAGAGGTGGCATTGTAATGAGTGCAGTTAAATACGATAAAATTAAAGGATTAATCTATACAGAAAAATCTAACAAACAACTCGAGCAAAATAAATACTGTTTCGAAGTGAGTAAAGATTGTAATAAGATTGAAATTAGATCTCTGTTAAAAATATTATTTTCTGTGGATGTATCTAAAGTTAATATAAGTAATGTTTCCGGTAAGGTAAAAAAATTCAAAGGAATCATTGGAAAAAGATCATCTTATAAAAAAGCCTTAGTTACTATTAAAGAAGGTCAATCAATAAATTTTGAGGGTTTAAATTAGAAAATGGCAATTAAAAATTACAAGGCTATTACCCCAGCTTTAAGGCAGTTAAAATTAGTTGATAGGAGTGATTTGTGGAAATCCTCTCCATTAAAAATTTTAACTACTAGCACAAATGTGCACGCTGGAAGAAATAACAATGGACGCATAACCGTTAGACATAAATCTGGTGGACATAAAAAATCTTACCGCATTATTGACTTTAAGAGAAATAAATTCGGAGTTGACGCTTTAGTTGAGAGAATAGAGTACGATCCAAATAGGACGGCTTTCATTGCTTTGGTAAAATATACTGATGGAATTTATTCTTACATCATCGCTCCTCATAAATTAAAAGTGGGCGATAAAATAACTTCCTCTAAAGAGTTGATTGATATCAAAATTGGCAATGCTATGCCACTTTCAGTAATACCTATAGGATCTATAATTCATAACTTAGAATTAAAACCTGGATGTGGAGCTGCTATTTCAAGATCAGCTGGAACTTATGCTCAGTTGGTTGGTAAGGATGCGGGATACGGATTGGTGAAAATGCAATCAGGGGAAATAAGGTTGTTTCTACTTGACTGTATAGCTACAATTGGTTCGGTATCAAATCCTGACAATAAGAATGTTTCTATTGGAAAAGCAGGTAGGTCAAGATGGCTTGGAATCAGACCTACAGTTAGAGGTGTTGCGATGAACCCAGTTGATCACCCTCACGGTGGTGGTGAAGGACGTACTTCAGGTGGTCGTCACCCAGTATCTCCAACCGGTAAATCGGCTAAAGGTAAAAAGACTAGATCTAAAAAGAAGTCCAATCGATTGGTTGTTAAAAAGCGTCATAAAAAATAAAATTTAAATTAAATTATGCCTAGATCATCCTGGAAATTACCATTTGTTGATGGTTATTTATTAAATAAAGTTAAGGAATATAACGGTTCTTCAAAAAAACAGATCATTAAAATCTGGTCCAGAAGATCCACAATTCTTCCTCAATTTGTTGGTGTTAACTTTGCGGTTCATAATGGGAAGAAATTTGTTTCCGTTTTGGTTAGTGAAGGTATGGTTGGTCATAAGTTTGGTGAGTTTTCTCCTACCAGAACTTTTTATGGTCATTCCGGTGATAAAACTATTAAAAAGTCTTAAAAGAATATGTCTTTAACTAAAGAAAAAAAACAAAATACAGAAGAGGAAAAGTTAGCGGTTGCATACCTGAACGCCGTTAAGTCTAGTCCGTTGAAAGTTATTAAATTAACTAGAAACTTAACAAATCTTTCTGTTGCTGAAGTTCTTACAAAGTTAAAATTTTGTAACTTGAAAATTGCTAAGCCAGTTAGGGATTTGGTATATTCAGCTATGTCAAACGCTGAAAATAATCACAATATGGATGTTGACAATCTATTTATAAAAAGAATAGATGTTGGTCGCGCATTCGTCCTAAAAAGATTTAGCGCTCGCGCTAGAGGAAGATCTAGTAAAATAGAAAAAACCTTTAGTAATATCAGGGTCGTGTTAGCAGAAAAACAAAATTAATAAAACGAGGTAGTATAGTGGGTCAAAAAGTTAATCCGGTTGGTTTTAGAATATTAAATAAAAGAAATTGGGAGTCAGTATGGTTTGATAAAAAATCATATGCCACAAAATTGGTTAATGATGTTCAAATTAGGAAATTTATTAAAACTAAGTATGCTCATTGTGGCATATCAAATGTAATAATAGAAAGACCTGCGGACAAAATTCATCTTATAATTAAAACCTCCAAGCCAGGTATTCTTATTGGTAAAAAAGGTGCTGATATTGAAAAAATCAATCAAGCAGTTGAGAAAATATCCGGTAGCAAAGTTGACGTTAAAATCGTTGAGGTTGATAAGCCTGATATGAATGCATCGCTTATTGCTCAAAATATAGCCAGGCAATTAGAAAGCCGTGCTGCATTTAAAAAAGTAATGAAGAAGTCAATGCAGTCAGCTTTAAAATATGGAGCTCTGGGGATAAAAGTTTCTTGCTCAGGAAGGCTAGGTGGAGCTGAAATAGCTCGTACTGAATGGTACAAAGAAGGATCAGTTCCTCTTCATACTTTGAGATGTGATATAGATTATGCTATTGCAAATGCGCACACAACTTATGGAGTCATAGGTGTAAAAGTTTGGGTTTGTAAAGGTTTTATTGACAAAAAATAATTTAGACTAAACACTATGTTAGTACCAAAAAAAACAAAATATAGAAAGTCCCAAAAAGGCGGAAAAAAAATTCTAGGAAATGCAAATTCTGGTAATAGCCTAACATACGGTTCTTTTGGACTTAAAGCTTTAGAGCCTTGTAAACTAAACTCCAAACAAATAGAATCAGCCAGAAAAGTAATGAGCCGCTATATGAAAAGAGCTGGAAAATTGTGGATATCTGTATTTCCTCATACTCCAGTTACAAAAAAACCAGCCGAAGTTAGGATGGGAAGCGGTAAGGGTAGTGTTGAATATTATGTTGCTAAGGTTAAGCCAGGTAGAGTAATTTTTGAAATTGATGGAGTTGATGAGGCATCATCAATACTGGCTTTAAACAAAGCTTCTGCGAAGCTACCGTTCAAAACTAAAATTATTAATTTGATCTAACATTCATGTCAAAAATTGAAGATAAAAAATCTATACTACAAGATATATCATTAAAGAAAAAAGATCTTTTAATGATAAGAATAAAGCGCTCTTCTGGCGATTCTGAAGTTGTTAAAAACATCAAAAATACCAAGAAAGAAATAGCTAGATTGTTCACTAAGCTTAATGACACAAAATAACCATGAAGGTAAAAATTCTAAACATTATCGATAACAAAACTTTTAAAGCAGAAGCCACCTTATATAAGGCTCATAAAAAGTATGGAAAGTATCTTACGTCTCACAAAAAATATCTAGTTCACTACGAGGGTGATAAAAAATTAAATATTGGTGAAGAGGTTTCTATTTCCGAAACAAGGCCAATATCTAAGAATAAAAGATGGATATTAATTAATTAAAAAGGAGTAAAATGATTCAGATGCAAACAAAGTTGGTGGTTGCCGACAATTCCGGGGCGAAAGCTGCAAGATGTATCAAAGTTTTGGGTGGGAGTCATCATATGATATCATCCGCAATTGGTGATATTATAGTTGTCTCCATTACTAGTGTTATACCAGGTTCAAAAGTAAAAAAAGGACAGGTCGCTAAAGGTGTCGTAGTTAGAACCAGAAGCAAAACTGTAAGACCAGATGGAAGCTTTATTGTCTTTGGTGATAATGCTATTGTCTTGGTTGACAAAGATGGAGAACCTTTAGCTACCCGTGTTTTCGGTCCGGTTGCTAGAGAAGTCAGACAAAGAAATTTCTTAAAGATCGTTTCACTTGCTTCAGAGGTACTATAAATGTCACTTAAATTTAAAAAAAACGATCAAGTAATAATCTTATCTGGATCTAGTAAAGGAAAGATAGGAAATATTCTGTCAATCAAAAACAATAGAGTTATAGTCAGTGGCGTCAACATGGTCACTTTCCATAAAAAACCAACCTCTGATCAGCCTGGAGAGATTGTAAAGAAAGAGAGTACTGTTCATATTTCTAGTATCTCTCACATTGAGAACGACAAACCTGTAAAGATTTCTTTCAAAATTGAAGATGGTGAAGGAAAAAATTTTAATAGAAAAGTTCGCATTTCCAGAAAGACTGGTAAGAAAATAGATTAAATAACTGAAAATTTTAAAAACGATGTCTTACACACAAGAGTTATATAAGAAAAATATTGCCGATATAAAAAAGCAGTTTTCTTACAAGAATAATATGGAAATTCCTAAGCTAACCAAGGTTAGTATCAATGTTGGAATCAAAGCTGTTGACAGTGACAATAAGTTTCTTTCATACTTATCAAGTCAAGTATCAGCTCTTGCCGGACAAAAAGCCGTACTAACCCGATCCAGAAAATCAATCGCAACATTTAAACTGAGAGAGGAGATGGCCATTGGATGTATGGTAACCCTTAGGGGCAAGAAAATGTACGAATTTTTTGACCGCCTAGTATACATTGCTTTACCAAGGGTTAGAGATTTTAGGGGGCTTTCTCCAAAAGGCTTTAATCAGAGCGGTCATTATAATTTTGGCATAAAAGAGCACAATGTTTTTTTGGAAGTTGATTTGGATAATATATTGAAGGTTTTCGGTATGAACATTAATATTATTACCAATGCAAAAACTAAAGAAGAGTCAGTGTATTTGCTAAAAAAGCTTAATCTTCCTATTAAATAAAATATTATGGCTAAAAAAAGTTCAATCGAAAAAAACTTAAGAAGAAAATCTCTATCTATAAAATTAAAGTCAAAGAGATCCGCTTTACTAAAAATAGCGAACGATATTAATCTTTCTTTTGATGATAGACTTAAAGCGCAAATAAAGTTGGCAGAAATGCCAAGAAATAGTGCTGAAATAAGGTATAGAAATAGATGTAGCCTAACGGGTAGGCCAAGAGGTGTTCATAGAAAATTTTCCTTATCCAGGATAGCCATAAGAGAACTAGCTTCTTGGGGTCAAATTCCTGGTTTAATCAAATCAAGTTGGTAATTCACGATGGCAGTTAATCACTCAGTTTCAGATCTGGCAACCATAATCCGAAATGGATACATGGTTGGTAGAAAAGTTGTTACTTCCCCAATATCAAACCTAAGGGAATCTATATTAAAAATTTTAAAGGAAGAGGGTTATATACTAAATTATAGCAAAATTTCCGAAAAAAATAATATGGGTAAATTTGATATTCAGTTAAAATATCACCTTTCTGCCCCGGTTGTTAGTCAAATTTCTACGGTTTCTACCCCAGGCAGAAGAGTTTATTGCTCTGCTGACAAAATTCCTGCGGTAAAAAATGGCCTAGGAACAGTTTTAATATCTACTTCTGGTGGAATTATAACAGATCACACAGCAAGGGATTTGAAGGTTGGTGGTGAAGTCTTGTTAAGAATATTTTAATTAATTTGTAAAAAAGTTATGTCACGAGTTGGTAAGTTGCCAGTAAAATTACCTAGTAGCGTTAAAGCTGCTGTTGATGGTAGTATAGTAAGTTTTGACAATGGTAAGGTGAAAAAAACTTATCAAGTTATGCCATCTGTTGATGTGGTATATGTTGATGGCTTAATAAAATTATCTGCAAAAGAAGGTTTTGATAAAGCCTCAGTTAATGTCGGTATGGATAGGAGTAATATAAAAAACATTGTTGCTGGACTAGAAAATCCATTTAAAATAGTTTTGGAAGTGAATGGGGTTGGTTATAAAGCCGTAGTTAATGGTTCTGGAATTGTTTTAAGTTTAGGATATAGTCATGAGATATACTATCTTTTGCCGAGCAATGTTTCTGCTATTTTTGAAAAGCCAAATTTAATCACCTTGACTAGTGACGATAAAGTTCTTGTCGGTCAGGTAGCTTCAGAGATTATTTCTTTTAGAAAACCTGAACCTTACAAAGGAAAAGGTATAAAAATATCTGGAAAAAGAATTGTTCGTAAAGAAGGCAAGAAAAAATAAAATAAAATTTAACTAATATTCAATATGCCAGCTTCAATTAGTGGTTCTGAAAAAAGACAATTAAGAGTTAGAAATAACATTAAAAAAAGAAACAGAAGCTCCAGGTCGAGAGTTTCAATTTTTAGATCTAATAAAAACCTATATATCCAGTTGATTGGTGTGGACGGCAATGTTTTGCATTCATGTTCGTCAGTTGTGATTGACAAGGAAGATTTAAAAAATTGCAAAGGGATTGATGTTGCCAGAATGGTAGGAGACAAATTTGCTAAGAGTTGTGTTGAAAAAGGTCTTGTCGATGTGGTCTTTGATAAAGGTTCTTATTGCTATAGTGGCAGAGTTAAGGCTGCTGCAGAAGCTTGTCGAAAAGCTGGCCTTAAGTTTTAATAAAAATAAATAAATCTAAAGAAGATGTCAAAACCTAACAAAAATTCAAACCAAAACAAAAACTCGATTGACTTAGTGGAAAAGTTAATTTCCGTAAACAAGGTTTCAAAAACCGTAAAGGGTGGTAAAAACTTCTCTTTCGCTGTCTTGGTTATCGTCGGTGATAAAAATGGCAAGGTTGGATTTGGAAAAGGTAAAGCAAAGGAAGTTACTGATGCTAAAAATAAAGCTTTTGAAGTAGCGAGAAGGTCATTAGTTAAAGTATCTCTAAAGGAAGGAAGAACAATCCATCACGATGTAGAAGGTAGGTTTTGTTCGGCTAAAGTTAATATGAGATCAGCCCCCGCTGGAACGGGAGTTATCGCCGGAAGTGCAATGAGGGCAATATTTGAATGCGCTGGAATTAATGACATTGTTTCAAAATCAATTGGAACTTCAAACCCTTACAATATGGTGTGGGCAACTTTTCAGGCTTTAAGTAAGTTATCTTCTCCAAGAAGTATCGCTGAAAAAAGATCTAAAGATATATCTGAAATTATTAAAAGAAGAAATGCAATTTTCAAGGTAAATACTAACAACAATAATGGTGAGGCATAATCATGTCATTTGACAAAATTTTAAACAAAAAAGTTACTTTGACCCAGGTCAAAAGTTATAATAAGTTGGTAAAAAGACAAAAAGCAACCCTTCTTGGACTAGGGCTAAGGGGCATAAGAACAACATCTGAGTTGATGGCGTCAAGAGATGTCATTGGTATGATAAAAAAAGTCAGCCATCTAATTAAAGTTTCCGATATATAATTTTATAAATTTTCATCATGCCTAATGCTTTAAAAAAAATTACCAAACTAAAACAAAACAAATGCAAGAGAGTCGGTCGAGGCATTGGCTCTGGAACTGGTAAAACCAGTGGGCATGGGGTTAAAGGTCAAAAGGCTAGAAGTGGAGTTGCTATTAATGGATTTGAGGGTGGTCAAACACCTATTCATATGAGGCTACCAAAAAGAGGATTTAACAGCCATCGTAAACAGAGATATGAAGTTGTGAGCTTGAAAGATACGCTCCAGTTTGTTGAAAGAAAAATAATTGACCCATCCTCACCTATTACAAAAGAAAATCTTTTTGACGTCGGTCTGATAAGTGATAAACATTCAAAGGTTAAGCTCATTATGAGTGATAAGGAGAAAGTTTCTTCTGAAATTACCTTTAAGGTTGATTTTTACTCTAAGAGAGCCCAATCATTCGCCGGCTAGTTAACCATATTAACGAGCCAACCTTTCTGTTCTTTATGCTAAATGCTTTATAATTTATCAAACTAAGTTGCAAAATTCCGATTTAAAAAAAAGAATATTATTCACTCTTTTCATCTTATTGATCTATAGGTTTGGAACTTTCGTTCCAATCCCTGGTATTAATAGTGATGTCATCCAGAAATTTTTTACTGGAGAAGGGGCGAGCATGTTCGGTATGATCAACTTGTTCTCAGGTGGAGCTTTGGAGAGGATGAGCATATTTGCGCTTAATATTATGCCGTACATTACCGCATCTATTATAATGCAACTCTTAACATCAATGTATAAAAGCTTAGAAGCTTTGAAAAAAGATGGGGACTACGGTCGAGCAAAAATCAATCAATATACCAGATATCTAACTATATTTTTAGCATTTTTTCAATCCATTGGGGTCTATTACGCTTTGTCTTCATCTGGAAACAACATGTTTATTAGTGATTCTAGTATTTTTATGTGGACAACTTGTGTCAGTCTAGTTGGTGGTACCGTTATGCTAATGTGGTTTGGTGAGAGAATTACCGCTTCTGGAATTGGAAATGGAATTTCTTTGATTATTTTTGTAGGAATCGTTTCGTCGATACCAACTACTTTTTCACAGTTTTTGGACCTTTCTAAAAGTGGTGCTTACTCCTTGATTTTTGTATTTATATTCTTTTTTTCATTCGTCCTGTTTGTTGCCCTGGTTGCTTTCGTTGAAAAAACTTACAGAAGAATAAAAATCCAATATCCGAATGGTGCGATGATGAGGGTCAATGGTATGGCTGATTCATCTTTCTTGCCTCTTAAAATTAACATCTCTGGAGTTATACCTCCAATTTTTGCAAGCTCTATTTTGATGTTTCCCTCAGCTATCTCTCAGTTCTCTGGCAGTGGAGGAGAGGCTATTTTGTCAATAATGGCAAGAGGTAGCTCTCTTTATTTGTTCGTATTTTCTGCTTTAATTCTGTTCTTTTCGTTCTTTTATTCCTCGATTATTTTTAACACCAAAGATGTTGCTTCTAATTTAAAGAAAAGTAATTGTTTTATTCCTGGAATAAGACCAGGTGGTAATACTTCCAATTACTTAGACACAATAATTTCTAGGCTAACCCTACTCGGGGCGGTTTATTTGATATTTGTTTGTGTGTTGCCTGAAATCTTGATTGTCAACTACTCAATACCTCTTCACATAGGTGGTACGGGGGTATTGATTGTTGTTAATGTTATACTGGACTTGGTCAATCAGGTCCAGTCACACTTATTTTCTGGAAAATACAATGGTACGGGCAAAAGAAAGCGCGTTAAATTAAAGGTGTAAGATATGGTAAATATAGTTTTTATTGGGGCTCCTGGCTCCGGAAAAGGAACTCAATCAGCTTTGTTGGCGGAAAAGCTAGGAATTCCTAATATTTCTACTGGTGATATTCTCAGAAAGGAAGTTGCCAATAAAAGTAACGTTGGTGAACTGGCAAAGAGTTATATGGATTCAGGAAGGTTAGTTCCGGACCATGTCATGGTTGATATTATTAAAAAAAGAATTGCTGATAGTGATTGTGATGACGGGTTCATCTTAGACGGCTTCCCAAGGAATTCGGATCAGGCAGTCTCCTTAGATTTGATGTTGGAAGGTTTTCAAAAAAAAATTAACATCGTCATTAATATTGATATTGATGACGATGTTTTGATAAAGAGAATTGCTGGTCGTTTTTCCTGTGTAAAATGTGGCTCTGTTTATAATCATTTTTTCAAAAATCTTAAATCAGAAAACGTTTGTGATAAATGTTCTTCCGACGAATTCAGTAGTAGAAGTGATGATAACGAGAGTACAGTAAGGAAGCGTTTGGAAATTTATAATCAAAATACTGAAGGATTAATTAATCTTTATATAAAAAAAGACTTGATTTATTCAGTAGATGGTTTAAAAAACATCGCCCTCATTAGTTCTGAAATTAATGAGGCGATTAATAAGGTAATTTTAAATATATCAAATTAATTTTGTGGTGTGTTTTGTGCCACCCTCCCAATTTTTGGGAATTTATACAATAACTTTAAGGAGTCAAAATTGGCAAGAATAGCTGGTGTTAATATACCAAAAGAAAAAAGATTTGTAATCTCCCTGACTTACGTCTACGGGATTGGACCTACCACTGCAAACAAAATTTGTAGCAAGCTGAAAATTAACTTAACTACCAGAACAAGCGAAGTCTCTGAGAATAAGCTTTCTGAAGTTAGATCATTGCTGGAAAAAGAATATCCGGTTTTAGAGGGTGATTTAAGGAGAAAAAGGTCTGGAGATATTAAAAGGCTAGCTGACATCGGTTGCTATAGAGGAATTAGGCACGTTAAAAAACTCCCGGTCAGGGGGCAAAGAACGCACACAAATGCAAGAACCAGAAAAGGAAAAGGCGTTGCTGTAGCTGGAAAGAAGAAAATAACCAAGTAGTTTTATAAATTGCTACAAAACTTAATTAAATTATAAAGTATAAGCCATGGTAAAATATAGCGGTAAAAAAACCTCATCAAAAAATAAAAAAACTCTTGTCAATGGAGTGCTCCACGTTTGTGCTACATTCAACAATACGATCATTTCAATTACCGACTCTGCTGGAAATTTGTTTTGTTGGTCTTCGGCTGGAAAACATGGATTTAAAGGTTCTAGAAAAGCTACTCCCTACGCTGCGCAAGTTGCAACTCAAAGCGCCGTTGAAGCAGCTAAAGAGTTTGGTCTTCAGTCCGTTGTTGTTGAAATATTGGGCCCTGGAGTAGGCAGGGAGGCTTCTTTGAGGGCTTTGCAAGCTGCTAACATAAATGTTACCGCTATTGTTGACAGGACTTATCATCCCCACAACGGTTGTAGACCAGCAAAAAGAAGAAGGGTGTGATCTCTGCTTTGTCAGGATTAGGTGTGTGATTATTAAAATTCTATCAAATATTTTTTAAATTATAAATTATGGCTATTTTAAAAGAAAGTTGGAAATTGTTATCAAAACCAACAAGTATTGTTGTTAAGGATGGTATTGATTCAGCCAAAAGCGCAAAAATTATAATGGAGCCATTCGAAAGAGGTTTCGGAAACACTCTTGGAAATGCCTTGAGAAGAATCTTGCTTTCTTCAATTTCCGGCTTTGCCGTCACGTCTATAAAAATAGATGGTGTATTGCATGAATACGGAGTTGTTGACGGCGTTAAAGAAGATGTGTCTAGTATTATAATGAACCTTAAATCATTAGCCGTAAACAAGCCCGACTCTTCACCCTGTACGCTAAGATTATTTTCCAGTAAGGCTGGTCCGGTTTTGGCTGGGTCGATTGAAGTTAGTGACGGTGTTGAAATTATTAACAAAGATCTGGTTGTCTGCACTTTAAACAAAGGTGTGTCGATTGATATACAAATCAACATTGGCTGTGGAAAAGGATATGTTGTTGCAAATCAGGAAAAGAAATCCGATTCTGCACTAGGAGTCATTCATCTTGACGCTATTTTTAGTCCAATTAAAAGAGTTGCATATAAAGTTGAAAATGCCCGTGTTGGTCAAATTACTGATTATGATAAATTGATAATGGAAATTGAAACCAATGGAACAATCAATCCTCAGGATTCTTTAGGTGTTGCTGCAAAAATTCTTCAGGAACAGTTGGACATTTTTGTAAACTTTGATGTTAGCGAAATTGCTGATATTAAAAAAGAAAGTGATGGAGAGCCTGAATTTAATCATAATTTGTTAAAAACAATTGACGAACTAGAACTTTCTGTAAGATCTTATAATTGTTTAAAAAATGAAAATATTATATATGTTGGGGATTTGGTTATAAAAACTGAATCAGAAATGTTAAAAACATCCAATTTTGGAAGAAAGTCATTAAATGAACTGAAGGAGAACCTTAAGTCAATGGGATTATCTTTTGGGGCAAAGCTAGTTAACTGGCCGCCAAAAAATATTGAAGAATTGTCTAAGGCAAAAAACAAAGAGTTCTAATCACTTTAAAAGAAATAAGTAAAAAACATGAAGCACGCAATTAAAGGTAGAAAGCTAAATAGGACAAGTTCTCACAGAAAAGCCTTGTTTATAAATTTGACCAAATCTCTTTTGAAGCATGAGTTGATAAAAACAACTCTTCCAAAAGCAAAAGACTTGAGACCTTTCATAGAAAAAATTATTACCTTGTCGAAAGTTGATTCTTTGTCTAATCGCAGACAAGCTTTGTCGGTATTGAATGACAAAGATTTGGTGGGTAAATTATTTTCTGACATTGGGCCTAGGGTTAAAGATCGTGATGGTGGTTATACAAGAATAATGAAGTTTGGCTTTAGGTCTGGAGATAAAGCTCCTATGGCTATTATTGAGTTAGTCGACAAGAAAGATCTTTCTCAAGACCAAATTAAAGATTCTAAAAAAAAGAAAGAGATTAAAAAATAATATTCACAATTCATTTTAAAAAACGATGACTAACTTAATTGAACTATTTAACATAGATCAAGCTAATCAAATAAATAAAGCCAGAGGTGGTTTTGATAAATTTATTCCTAATTTTAAAGTTGGGGACACTGTTTCTGTCAAGTATAAAATTACAGAAGGAAGTAATACCAGGATCCAAGCTTTCATAGGAGTTGTTATTGCCAAGAGTAAAAGCTTTGAAAATTATAATTCAACTTTTACAGTTAGAAAGATTAGTAGCGGAGTTAGTGTTGAAAGAAAGTTCACCCTATATTCCCCGTTAATTGGTGGCATTGATATAGTAAAAAAAGGTGTTGTTCGTAGAGCTAAATTATATTATTTAAGAGGACTAACTGGAAAAGCTTCTAGAATTAAAGAAAAATTAGATTTCTTGAATTAGCTCACAAATCTGCTTGAAAAAAACTATAGAATTTTACTAAGCCTTCGTATTTTTTATACGAAGGCTTTATTTTTGTAATATTGGTTGGTATTTTTGTAAAAATTAACATCGGATCTTCTGAGGTTAAGATATTTTTGGTCCTACTAAAAATTTACAGGACCTATATTAACTATAATCAGTTGAGCGCGAATCGCAAAAAAGATATGTTTTTATCAAAATTAATGATAATTAAACCCTAATTACCGTAGTGGATTTTGATAAAAACTTTCCCTCTTGAATGGCTAAGTAAAACTTAACTATCCTCAGAGCCCTATGAATGAAGTAGCAAGTAAATATTTCAGTCGTTCCTGAGTTTCTGAGAAGAAATTTAGATAAATTATGCGATATTTTAGTCATTAAAAAGAGGGTGAGTAAGGCGTAAATCTATACATCGATTGACAGAAGCATAATCAACAAAATATTTAACGAGGTTCACCAACAGCTATTTGCAAATAATTTAAATCTACTAGGAAAATATGGTGGTGAGTTTTAAATCTGATATCTTATTTTGGATCTAAGTGAGTGAGAGACAAAAGGGTTGAGGAGTCTGCCAGAAAAATACCAATATATGGACCTCGTGAAAAGAGATGAAAAAGTTTATGTGGAGTATTTACAAAATTCACCAAAGAGCATCTATAATTAATCACACAATGTAAAATAATCGAAGGATCTTGCATTATTCAGATGGACGGAAGGTTTGCGATATCTTAATTGTTAACGGGTGGAATCATAGCGAATTTTTTTATTCCCAAAATGAATTTTACAGAGGAGAATGTCATGTCAATCGCCTTGAATCTTCTTGGAGTTATTGCAAAAAAAAGATTGGTAAAATTGAATTTATTAGCAAATAATAAATTTGTTTTGCACTTAAAAGAAAGTGAATTTAGGCTTAATAAACGTAAGTAAGATTTATATAAAATTTTTCTAGAAATTATCAGAAAAAAACCTCTTAACGAGTTAGGGATCAAAAACTGCCATCCGTATCATCGTTAGCTGTTGGTATTTTTTGTTTAACGATCCAGCTATGACACCCCCATAGATTAACTGGCTTTTGAACAAAATATCTTTAAATGTCACAATCTTTAAAATTAAAGATTAAAAATGATGAAGATGAAGTTAAGAAAAGGTGGGGGTTGGATATGGAAATGACATTAGATTTTAAATAAAGTATGGTTATCAGTAATATTATGTTAATAGTTTATAAATCTACCTTGTTTTGTTTACTGCTTTTCTTACTCTCTTGCTCTTTAAGGATGGATAGTGTGGGTGCGAAGTTGTTTTTATTTGATTCAGTCAATAAAAAAAGCTTTTCTTTCGTTGTTAGTGATTTTTTTTTGAAAAAACACCCAAATTCCAGACCCAGTTCTTTATATTCGAAAATGAGTGTTGATGAACTAAAGATACTCATGCATCTTTTGAAACGCGATAAATATTGTATTAATCAAACTGGAGATCTGTCTTTTAAGATAAATTCTAAACAAGAAAAAATCTACGATATAACCTTTTCAAACTTGATTGAAAAAAGCTATAATGCCAGACCAATTTCTCCGATAACTTATTTTGGAGAGTGTTTATATTAAATGTAAATTTATTTTAAGTTTTTATATGTTAGGTATACTGAAGTTTTTTAATTTTCGAGCAATTATTCTGTTAACCACGACAGCTCTCTCTATCACAATGATTATGTTGGTGCTAACTATAACCGATGCCAAAGAGCTTGGTTTTAAAGGCAAGACTTGTGTTGCGGTTCAGAATGTAACAAATAGATCTCAAGAGGTTATAAAAAATATTGCCGGATCTGTATCTAGATTGCTTAATGAGATGTTTGGTTCTTATCTTGGTAATAATTGCGAAAATAAAAAGGTTAAAAGTGGAAATAGTGATAATCTTAATAAAAAATGTAAAGTAGATCTAACAAAGTTTAAAATAAAATTTCCATCAACAGAGGATAAAAGTTTTATAAGAAAAAATCCTCGTAAGTTATGCGCAAAAATCTTATAGTTCTTTAATCAAATATGAATGCGTGAAGATTCTGGTGGTAAATTAAAATCCTATGCAACGCTTAATATTTATCTCGATTACTTCGTAAATTGATAATTTTTGATACAACTCCATGCTTAATTTCTTTAAATTCTATTTCATCATTGTTCTGCTTTCTGGAGCGTCTTCAGTTTTAGTGGCGATGCTTCTGTTGAATGTAGTTGACGGAAAAATGATTTTTGATGGATTGGAGCATCTTTTCGAGAAAGATAATAAGCATCTTCTTTGTGATGCTGTTGTTGCTATTGATGGATATGTGGCACAAATAAAAACTTATATCGGAGATTATTTTGAAAGAATTTTTGACGTATTATTTAGTTGGGTTAGTTCGGGTGGAGTTAACGAGTCTGATATATATCATGTCTCAGAAATTGCTCTTAAAAAAGAGATTTACAATGGCGCTTATTGCATTAAAAGTGCTCTTTTGGAATCTAATATTTCTGGTAAAAACTAAACAATAAGATGGCTATTTTGAGCATCATTAATTTATTTCGTCTATTCTTTTTGTTCCTATTCTCTTGGTTCATTTTTTTATTTATAAAAAATAAAGCAATCTATTTTTTTCTAAAGAATGCTGGGCCAACATTTATTAAGCTTGGTCAGTTGCTTGCCAATCGACCAGATTTAGTTGGAAAAAATATTGCCGAATCTTTATCAAAATTTCAAGATCAACTTCCCGCCTTCCCTTTCTCTCGAGCAAAAAAAATTATCGAAAAACAGCTTGGAAAACCACTCGAAGCGATATTTATGGATTTCGGCGAGGTTCCGGTTGCTGCCGCTTCAATTGGACAGGTTCATAAAGCCAAGACCTTTGATGGTAAAGATGTGGCAGTAAAAATTGTTCGACCTAACATTGACAAGGTTTTTAAGCGTGATATTTCGACATTGAGATTTTTGACTTTTTGTGTTGGATTATTTTCAAAATATTATCGTGAGAAAATGATTAACATTTTGGAAGTGATGGAAGATTGTAGTGCTAAAGAATTGAATTTGAATTTTGAGGCCGCCGCCGCCTGTGAAATTAAAGAAAATCTGGCAAATGTTAAAGGTTTTTATATTCCCAAGATCTATTGGGATTTGAGTGGGGATCGGGTCTTGACTATGGAATGGATTGATGGAATTGCCTTTTCTGATAAAAAAGCAATTTTAAATAGTGGTTTTGATCTGAAGAAAATATCTGAAAATTTAGTTGTAAGCTATTTTAATCAAGTTTACGCCCATGGCCTTTTTCATGCGGATATGCATCTGGGAAACTTATTCTTGATGAAAAATGGCGATATTGCGGCGATTGATTTTGGAATCACTGGATCGATCAATAAAAAAACTCGAATTGCAATTGCTGAAATTATGATCGCTTTTCTAAATAAAGATTACGGGCGAGTTGCAAAACTTCATGTTGAATCTGGACTAGTCCCAGTCGACACCAACCTGGGGGAATTTGCTCTATCGTGTCGAATTATTGGCCAATCAACGGTTGGAAAGTCAGTTGATGAAGTGCCTATGGCGAGATTATTGGCTAGCCTACTCACAATGACTAAAAAATATAATATGCAGACCAAGCCAGAATTGTTGCTTTTACAAAAAACAATGATGCTGGTTGAGGGTGTTGGTGTGTTTTTAGACAAGGATTTAAATATGTGGAAATTGGCAGAACCTTTTGTAAAGGAATGGGCGGTTGAGAATATTGGTTTTGACGCCAAAATACGCGATTTTGTGATTGAAATGTTTGAAAAATTTTCTAAAAATTAAATTACAGATTAATCAATAGGATGAGTTTTAAAGTTAATTCAAAAGAAGAATATCAAAATCAACTCCTCCAGGCGGAAGAAAGCGCGCAAAGCTTTTGGGCTCAAATTGCTCGTAAATTTTTCTGGTTTAGAGCGTGGAATCAGGTTCTAAAATTTGATTTCATCAACGCTAGAACTAGTTGGTTTTTGGGTGGAAAAACCAACATTGTTGTTAATTGCCTAGATAGACATTTGGAAAAAAAAGCAAATGATGTGGCGATTACGTGGGAAGCTAACGATCCTGAAACTCCAAGCACATCAATTACCTACCAAGAATTATTTGAACAAGTCTGCCAATTTTCCAACCTGCTTTTGGCAAATGGAATAAAATCCGGTGATCGAGTTTGTATTTACATGCCAATGATTCCGCAAAGCGTAGTCGCCATGTTGTCTTGCGCACGTATTGGAGCGGTTCACTGCGTTGTCTTTGCTGGATTCTCGGCTTCCGCTCTCAAAGGAAGAATTGAAGATTCTGGCGCAAAAATGTTAATAACCGCAGATTACTTACATCGCGGTGAGAAAAAAATGAAGTTATTGGATATCGCCAATAATGCTATTGAAGGCTTGGATGTTGTTGAAAATATTATTATTTATCAAAGATCTGATGAAAAACCGTTGTCGAACACAAAAACTATTATTTGGCAAGATGAAATTTCTAACCACAGTAAAGAAAATAAACCGGCCATGATGGATTCGGAGGATCCTCTTTTTATTCTTTACACCTCAGGATCCACCGGAAAACCAAAAGGAGTTTTGCACAGCACTGCAGGATACATGGTCTATTCCGCATATTCTTTTGCCAATGTTTTTGATTACCAAGAGAATGATTTACTGTTTTGCACTGCGGATGTCGGCTGGATTACAGGGCATTCTTATCTGACTTATGGGCCTCTTTTGAACGGCGCAAAAATTCTGATGTTTGAAGGGGTCCCGACTCATCCAACCCCTTCAAGATTTTGGCAAATTATTGAAAAGCATAAAGTTAATATTTTTTACACCGCACCAACTGCAATTCGCGCTTTGATGGGAAGGGGAGATAAATTTGTTGATGGCTTCGATCTTAGTTCTTTGAAAGTTTTGGGAAGTGTTGGTGAGCCAATAAATAAAGAGGCTTACAATTGGTTTGATGAAAAAATTGGCAAAGGAAAATGTCCAATTGTAGATACTTGGTGGCAAACTGAAACTGGTGGAATCATGATCTCCTCACTTGCCAATAAAACTACTTCAAAACCCACTTTCGCCGGCTTGCCGCTTCCTGGAATTGCTCCAATTCTGCTAGATGAAGATGGTAAGGAAATTAAAGAACCTAATAAGGTTGGTAATTTGTGTTTCAAACAGCCTTGGCCGTCAATTATTCGCAGCGTTTACGGTGACCACAAAAAATGTGTTGATACATATTTTAAAAGGTTTTCCGGGTATTATTTTACTGGTGACGGCGCTTTCCGCGACGAGGGTGGTTTATTTAGAATTATTGGCAGAGTTGACGATGTTATTAATTCTTCTGGGCATCGCCTTGGGACTGCGGAAATTGAAAATGTCATCAATGAGCATCCAAAGATTAGTGAATCGGCGGTTATCGGATATCCGCATGAAATTAAAGGTGAGGGCATTTTGGCTTTTGCAATTGTGAAAAATGACGTTGGAAGATTGGATGAAGAGGCGCAAAGAATTGTTAAGGCAGAAATTCTATCTTTAGTTAAAAAAGAAATTTCGGCTATTGCAAAACCTGATAAAATTTACATTGTTGCCGATCTTCCAAAGACCAGATCTGGAAAAATAATGCGTCGGGTTTTAAAAAGGTTGATTGCCAATGAGGATTTGGGGGATATTTCAACTCTTGTTAACCCTGAAGTAACTCAAATTCTGAAAAAGATTATTTCAGAATAGTTTTTACAATCTAACAAACGCGCTACCGGTGGCGCGTTTGTTAGGTTTGTTATTTTGACACATATTTACATTAACAACCAACCATTATCTTTTTATGCAACTAACATTAATGAAATCTAAAATTCACCGCGCAACCGTCACTGAAGCGGATTTGCACTATGAGGGGTCGATTTCAATCGATGAAGATTTACTTGACGCATCCGGAATTCTTCCTTATGAAAAAGTTGATGTTTTGGATATTAACAATGGACAAAGATTCACAACCTACACAATTCCCACTAAAAGAGGTGGTGGTGAAATAAAAGTCAATGGCGCAGCAGCAAGATTGGTTCAAGCTGGAGATTTGGTGATCATCGTTGCTTATTGCGGAATGGAGGCCTTGGAGGCAAAGGGATTTCAGCCACAAGTTGTGATCGTTGATGAGAATAATAAAATTATTGACTAATTTTCGATGATGGATTTTTTAAAAATGAATGGTGCGGGAAATGATTTTGTGATCATCGACGCTGTAAAAAACAAAAATGCCCTAGAGTTAACTTCGCAGCAAATTTCTAAAATTTGTAATCGATCAAATGTTGGCTGTGATCAATTTATTGTTCTTAAGGATTCCAGTGAGGCTGATATTTTGATGGAAATTTACAATTCTGACGGATCTATTTCTGGGGCTTGTGGCAATGCCACTCGCTGTGTGGCGTCGATTTTGATGGCTGAAAAAGAATGTGATGAGGTGAACATTAAAACTGTCACAGGAATTTTAAATGCTAAAAAAGAAGGTAATTTAATTGCGGTAAATATGGGTCAACCAAAATTTGATTGGCAAGAAATTCCGCTTTTAAATAAGAAAAATACTGAAGATTTTGTCGCTGAAGGGTTTCCTCAATATCGATTTTCGGCGGTAAATATGGGAAATCCTCACATTGTGACTTTTGTTGATCAATATTTGAGTGACGAAACCTTTTTACGTGACGGCAAAGCTTTGGAAATTCATCCATTATTTCCCCAAAAAACCAATGTTGAATTTGTAAAAATCATTTCACCAAATCACATCAAAGTTCGTGTCTGGGAGCGTGGAGCTGGGGAAACTTTAGCTTGTGGATCTGGAGCTTGCGCTGTTGCTGTTGCGGCAATTAGAGCTAATCTGGTTCCAAGGTGTAAAATAAAAATTAGCTTCAAAGGTGGGGACTTGTTCATTGATTGGCGTCAAAATGGTGACGTGATCATGATTGGTGGGTTTGAAAAAACTTTTAGTGGTGTTTTTGACGCTAATTTTCTACTTTAAGTCACCTCAAACATTTTACCAAGAAAGAGAACTTAAGTTGTGAGATTTTTCAAAATATCTTGATGAATTTTTTCTACATTTTGATTCCCATCAATCACTACAAATCTTTTGGGATTTTCTTTTGCGATCTTTAAAAATCCTTGGCGAACCCTCTGATGAAAATCGCGATCCATTTTTTCATAACGGTTATTGTCGGCTCGAAGCTTTATTCTCTCAAAAGAAACCTCAACATCAATATCAATTAAAAAAGTAATGTCTGGTGCAAACGATCCAATGGCCGCTTCTTGAATGTCATTAACGATTTTCGGATCAACATTTTGCCCGAATCTTTGGTAGGCAATTGTGGAGTCAAAGAAGCGATCACAAATGACAATTTCACCTTTTAAAAGCGCCGGTTTAATAAGTTTTTCAACGTGGTTTCTCCTGGCGGCAAAATTAAGTAATGTTTCGCAGACTCCGTCCATTTTATCGACTCCGCCATTTACTAATATTTCACGTATCTCTTCTGCAACCCTTGTTCCGCCTGGTTCTCTAGTTAAGATACTTGAAACTTCTTTGTCATCAAAATACTCTTTAAGCATTTTGGTTTGAGTTGACTTTCCGCTGCCTTCCACACCTTCAAAAGTAATAAATTTTTTCATAGTTTTTTTGATTAGAAATATTGCAAAAAAATAAAAAAGGATGATAATCCTCATTTCTTAAAATACAGCCATTCAATAAAAATAATATCTATGGAAAACTTCATTCCCGCACAAGTTGGTTTAAATAATTCAACTGAACTTTTAATTAAACAAAGCCGAGAAGGTGCAATCGGTGTCGATTTACCAGAAGTTCCTAGTTTTGAACTTAAGACTGGTCAAAAAGCAAGGTCAGAAATTGGCTTGCCTCAAGTTAATGAGCCACAAGTTATTCGTCATTTTGTGCGCCTATCCTCTCAAAATTATTCAATTGATGGTGGTTTTTATCCACTGGGTTCTTGCACAATGAAGCACAATCCTCGCTTGAATGAAAAAGTAGCTAGATTTGCTGGTTTTGCCAATATTCACCCTCTTCAAGACGAATCCACTGTTCAAGGAGCTTTGGAATTGATGCACAATTTACAATTTTGGTTGTCAACCATGACCGGACTTGGTGCCGTTTCTCTTGCTCCTGCAGCAGGCGCGCAAGGTGAGCTTGCTGGAATGCTGGTTATCAAAAAAGCTTTGGAAACCAAAGGTCTTGGTAATAGAAAAATCGTTTTGATTCCTGATTCTGCACATGGAACCAATCCTGCAACAGCGGTGATTTGTGGCTTTAAGACTAAAGTTGTTCCAAGCAGCAAAGAAGGTGTTGTTGATTTTGAGGCTTTCAAGCAAATCATGGCAGAAAACAAAGGTGATATTGCTGCAATAATGCTAACAAATCCAAATACTTGTGGAAAGTTTGAGCCAAAAATCAAAGAAATCGCTGACATGATTCATGAGGTAGGGGCTTATTTTTATTGTGATGGCGCTAATTTCAACGCTATCGTTGGAAAAGTTAGGCCTGCAGATGTTGGTGTTGACGTGATGCATTTCAACTTGCACAAAACCTTCTCAACTCCACATGGTGGTGGTGGACCTGGATGTGGACCAATTGCAGTTCGCTCTGAGTTGGCTCAATTTCTTCCTTCACCTCAAGTTGAAAAACAAGGTCAAGGAGACGACGTTGAATTTAAATTTGTAACTCCAGAAAATTCAGTTGGAAAAGTAAAAGGTTTTCATGGCCAGTTTGGAATGATGGTTCGTGCTTTGGCTTACATGCTTTCCCATGGATCTGACGGTTTGCAAAAAGTTGCAGAAGACGCAGTTTTATCTGCCAATTATGTCTTGGCAAGATTGCAAGATCATTACCACGTTCCTTTCAAAGGAAAATGTATGCATGAATGCTTGATAACTGATAAGTTGCAAAAAGCTAAAGATATTGGAACTCTAGACATTGCTAAAGCTTTGGTTGAGTATGGTTTTCACCCAATGACCGTCTTCTTCCCACTTGTTGTTTCTGGGGCGATGTTGATTGAGCCAACTGAGACTGAAACCAAAGAAACGATCGATCAATTCGTTAACACGATGATCTACATCGCCAAAACAATTGATAAAGGCGAGGGTGACAAATTCCATTCTTATCCTGTTTCAACTCCAAAAAGAAGAATGGATGAGGTAAAAGCCGCGAAAAATCCAATCCTAACTTGGATGGAAGCTGCTTAGTTTGGTCTTTAATCATCTCAATGAGCTTTTATTGTAGGTAGATTCTCTAAGCGTACAAAAATGATTAAGAGGATCTACCGCGGAATGTTGAGATGGAAGGTGTGACTTTCTTTAAAGAAGATTCATGCTCATCTTGATGAGTAAATATTGTTATTCGCAAGGACTAATACCATTTCCACAAATTAACTTCTCTCTTAACTTCATATTTATGATTTTTAATTTTTAATTCTAAAGTTTGCGGTATCTAGATACAGCTTCACTTTAGAATTAAATTTAAAAATCAAAATATTTTGTTAAGAGAGAAGTTAATTTATGGAAATGGTATAATACCCAAAAAATTCAGTCATTATTTTTTCAATATCAAATCCCTAACTTTCTGTAGATCTTCCTCAGTGTCAACCGAAAGAGGGTGAGAATCGACAATTTGAACTGCGATTTTCATTTTATTTTCTAGGGCGCGAAGCTGTTCTAAGCTCTCCCTTTTTTCTAAATTACTAGGCTTCAAACTGACGAATTTTTCCAAAGCCGCTCTTTTGTAAGCATAAATTCCAATGTGATGAAAATAATCACCCTTTCCGTGTGGGATTGGCGCTCTAGAAAAATAAAGAGCTTGTCCTAATTTTTCATTATTCAAATCTGCAATAGCAATTTTTACTACATTGGGATTGTTGATTTCTGTCTCATCTTTAATTATTGAGGCAACGGTCGCAATATCGGAGTCACTTTTTATTGCAGCGTTAGCCGCGGCAATAATAACTTCCGGATCAATCGCAGGAAGATCTCCTTGAAGATTAACAATAATATCGAAATCTTGGTAATTGGGCAGTGATTTCATTGCAGCAAAAACGCGATCAGTTCCAGAGGGAAGATCTGGGTTGGTGATAATTGCTTTTCCTCCAACTTTCTCAATCTCATTGGCGATCTCTAAAGAATCACAGGCGACAATAATTTCTCCCAAGTTGGCTTGTTTGGCTTGAAGAAAAACCCTTGAAATCATTGGAATACCCAAAATATCCGCTAAGGGCTTGTTGGGAAGTCTTGTTGATGCCAGCCTGGCTGGAATGATGGTGAGAATTTTTGTCATAATGAAAGAAATTTTTTTGATAAAATTTTGATTGACCCACGATGCCCAAATCTAGTAAAAAATCTAGATATTTTTGTAAAAATGACAGTTTTTTCAAAAACTACTGATTAGCTCTTGACTTTTTTTGCCTTGCAATATTTAATGCTCGGCTCGTTAATAAACCCCTTCGATAGTTTGTTTTAAACTTCTTTGGGCACGTAGCTCAGTTGGTAGAGCACCTGACTTTTAATCGGGTTGTCGATGGTTCGAGTCCATCCGTGCCCACCAAATTATTACCCCCCCTCTTAAGAACAAATTTTCATCTCTTCTAAAAAAGCACATAATGCTATGTTGTTGCAATGGATCAATTTTTATAATATAATTACATCATATTACTAATTCAACGGAGAGTAGTTTATGAAATTTTTTCACAGAATAGTTCTTGTCGTTACCGCAATATTTATACTGCAATCATGTACTGCCTACAGCAC
>JBLHTM010000012.1:0-24797 GCA_047627215.1 Rickettsiales bacterium
CCGCCCAAATCTTACAAACAAAATCAATATTGATGTTACCAAAAAGGGCGGATGCAATCCGCCCCTACAACAATCACAACCATCTCATAAAAAAATAATTCACCAAAAAATCTTTATTTCAATTTTTCTATTTGAATTTTTTCGACACAACATCTAACTTAATAAATCCTTATTGAAAAGATTGTCAATCTTCAAAAAACATCTACTCTAATCAAAATTTTTTGACGAAATGATCAAATCAAACGTCCTAGCAACCGAGCTAGTCACCTTCAAAAACTCCCAAGACCTAGAAGCTCGAGGAACCATCCTCAAACTTGCCCAAAACTTCATCGTTTTTGAAGTCTACAACCCCTATTCCATAGTCCAGCTCAGTGAAGTTCTCTCAGAAATGAAAATCTTCAGAGCCAACAAATCAATCTATCAAGGCAATGCCATTGTCACCAACATCGTCAACACTGGAATAGTCCTAATCGTCTCCGCCGCCCTTTCTGATTCTTCTTGGAAAAAAGATTTCGATGTCGATTCCAAAGAAAGCCTAAGCACTGAAATCACCTATCTGATTGAAAGCTTTGACAAAGAACAAGAAATAGACACAGAATTCAAATTATGCATCTTGTCGATCAGGTCATTATTACATAACGTTAAGAATTGGTGCGACAAATTAGAACCATCTTTTGAAAAATCAAAATCAAAGATAGACACGAAATTCATTTTAGATAATTTTGAAAACCTATTCACAAAACTAAACACCTTATATAATCAATTTTCAACCCTATCCTCAAATCTTGATCCAAGCGTAATAGATTTATATAAAAATTTTGTACAGAGCCACCTTCATCCCCTTATTTTATCATCACCTTTTCCTTACAGATGCTACGCTAAACCGCTTGGTTTTGCTGGCGATTATATGATGATGCATATGATCCAAAGAGAAAATGCCGAAGGTCCAAATCTTTTTGCCAAATTTACCAATGTTTTCTGCTCCAAGATACCGATAATGGATTCGGTCAACAATAGAACTGCAAAACTAATTACTTTACTTGAGGAAGGGATTAAAAGAGCTGAGAAAGAAAATCGTGAGTTTCATTCCTTGAGCATAGGATGTGGTCCTGCAGTCGAAGTAAAAAGATTCATCCAAAGATACAACCCAAAGGTCAAATGCCATTTCAAATTATTAGATTTCAATCAAGAAACTCTAGATTTTGCCTCAAGTGAAGCCATAAAAGAAATTAAGGGGAAAAATTATGAAGTTAGTACACAATTAGATTCAGTACATGTTTTGCTTAAAAAAAGCGTCAATAGAAAAATAGAGGATCAAAGATATGATTTAGTCTATTGTTCAGGTTTGTTTGATTACTTATCAGACAGAATTTGTTCCAAACTAACTAGAATGTTTTTTGATATGACAAAAACTGATGGGAAAGTTTTCGTAACTAATATGCACTCAAAAGATATTGATCATTACTCTTTGGAAATCCTCTTAGAATGGTATCTTATATATAGAAATGAAGAAACCATGTCATCATTTGCACCAAAAAATACATCAAAAAAGGTCTACACAGATTCTACCGGGATAAACCTTTGTTTAGAAATACATAATTAAAAAAGGCATATGTCACAAATACTTGCCTCAAAAAAAATCATAAAATTTTATGATGAATATGACATAAATCTTCGAGCAAAAAGACTTAAGATCGGCTTATTATTAGGAATAATTTTTATTGCTGTATTTAGCTTATTAGACCTAATTGTTTATCCAGAATACTTTTCTAAACTGTTCTTAGTTAGGGCAATTACAGCTATATTTTTAATTACTTTATTGGCAATTGTTAATATTAAGTATTTTAAAAATATAAAAATATTAGGAATTCTTTGGGCGCTATCCTTATTTATATCGATGGATATGCTGATTTTAATAACGGAGGGTGTTGAATCTCCCTATTATGCTGGACTAAACCTTATAATTGTTGCTCTATCTGTATTGCTACCTTGGAAATTTTATGAGACAGTATTTGTATGCTTTTCAATGATAATAATGTATTTATCCACAACTATAATTCACGCCAATATTATTGAGTATTCCATTAATACAACAATGCTAATAAATAATTTATTTTTTCTTATAAGCACCAGTGTAATATGTATCACCGCCAGCTACTTCAACTCAAAACTGCGCTTCAAAGAATTTTGTCTCAACTATGAACTCGAAGAAAAAAACGAAGAACTGGCAAAAATGGATCAGATGAAAACGCAGTTTTTTGCCAATATCAGCCATGAATTTCGAACTCCCCTCACCTTGATTTTGGGTCCGGTTCAAGAATTGCTTTATGATTCAAATAACAAACTTTCCTCCGCTGTAAATAACAGCCTCAACATCATCAAACAAAATGGTTTTCGCCTCTTGAATTTGGTCAATGATTTGCTCGATGTGATGAGTTTGGAAGAAGGAAAAACCAATCTTCGGCTCGAAAAAATCAATATCAATGAATTCATCGGCGCAACAGCAGATTCCATGGGTCAAATGGCGGATATGAAACAAATTGAATTATCCAAAAACATTGATGAGCAAGATGTTTTTATCAAGGCTGATATTGGTGCGCTGGAAAAAATCACCCTCAATTTGCTCAATAACGCCATAAAATTCACTCCACAAGGCGGAAAAATTGAGGTCAAAACCAGCATTTCTGACAATAATATCATCATCGAAATTATCGATAATGGCATTGGCATGGAAGAAGTTGATGTGGTTCATATTTTTGAAAGATTCAAGCAGATCGACAGCTCAGACACTAGGCAATATCAAGGAACTGGACTTGGACTTTCTTTGGTCAAAGAACTCACCGAACTTCAAAATGGATCGGTAAAAGTTTCCAGCAAAATCGGCAAGGGAACCAACTTTTCTTTATTCTTTCCAATTTGGAATGAGGCAGATTTGGATGAGGATTTATCCGAAGAATCCATTAAGGAAAAAGTTATAGAAGATGACAAAATATCCAACCTACATAAAACCGCCCGCAAATCTTCGGGAGTGATTCTTGAAGATGAAGATGATATTCTCGAAAATATTCACGACATAGATTCTGCGATCAAAAAAGATGCCACAATTCTAGTCGTTGACGATGAACCGGTGATGCTGAAATTCGTTTCATCAATTTTGCAAAAAGACGGTTACGATGTTTTGCAAGCTCATGACGGACAAGAAGGGATCGACATGGCAAAAGAACATAAGCCAGAAATAATTTTGTTCGATCTGATGCTTCCCAAAGTCAATGGTTTGGTGGCTTGTGCTGAGCTCAAAAGAGACGTTAATTTGGCCTTAACCAAAATCATTTTACTCACCGCCAAGACCGATGAAAAATCAAAAATCACCGCCCTTGAAAATGGCGCCGATGACTTCATCACCAAACCATTTAGCAGTATTGAAATCAAAAGTCGAATTGCCAATTTGCTACAAAACAGAAAATTGCAAGAAAATCTCCAAATCAGCAATGAAGATCTAGCAACAACCCTAAGCACATTGCAAAGCACTCAATCGCAACTTCTCCATAGTGAAAAAATCAACGCTATCGGCAATCTATCCGCCGGATTATTACACGAGGTCAACAATCCCTTAAACTACACCATGACTGCTTTGCAAATGATGAAGATGGATCCAATTTTCACAACTGATGAAGATTTGAAAGAGACTCTAGCAGATATTGAAGAAGGAATGGGAAGAATCAAATCCATCGTCACCGATTTGCACGCCTTTGCTCATCCTGATGAAGCCAGTAAAAAAGGTAATTTCTTGATTCATGATGCTGTCAACAGTGTTTTGAAGTTCACTGCCCATGATTGCAAAGATATCAAAATTGAAAATTCGATCGACAAAAACCTCATCGTGATCGGCTCTTCATCTCATATCGTGCAAATACTAATAAATTTAATTACTAACGCTTGCAAAGCGATCAAACATTCACAAAATAGTGAGAATGGAGAAATTAATATTTTTGCCAAACAAACAGAAGATCGCGCATTGATCTGTGTTCAAGATAACGGCAGCGGAATGAATGAAGAAACATTAAATAAAATATTCAATCCATTTTTCACCACCAATGATGTTGGTGAAGGAATTGGTTTGGGACTCAGCATTTGCCACACAATTGTGAAAAATCACGACGGGTCTTTGAAAGTGGAAAGTGAAATTGGTAAAGGAAGTGTATTTAGTTTTGATTTACCGATTTAATTATGCCATTTTGAGTGGGAAATAGTATTATCTGACTATACATAGTTTTTGTTTATCAAATTTGGGCGAATGCAATTCGCCCCTACGAATAGATGTTTTAACCAAAAACAAAACCAATGAAATATGATCCAAAGGTTCACCGCCGTAGGTCAATTAGATTAAAAAATTACGATTATTCACAAAGTGGGGCATATTTTATCACCATATGTTGCAAAGATAAAAAATGTTTATTTGGAAAAATTATTGATGGAAAAATGATATTGAATAAATTTGGAAATGTTGCTTATGATGAATGGATAAGAACTGCGGAATTGAGAAAAAATATTGTGTTGGATGAATTTGTCATAATGCCCAACCATATTCACGGAATAATTATTATTCGCACACCGGCAATCACAAACAATGAATCCTTTGCCGTTCAAACAAACAATGAATCCGTAGGGGCGAATTGCATTCGCCCAAATGTCACAACCAAAAACAATATTAATGTTACAAAAAATGGCAAATGCAACCATCCCCAAAAAGGAACATCGCAAACAATTGGAGCTATTATTCGAGGATATAAATCAACGATTACCAAACGAATAAATTTTTCTAAATCAATTTGGCAAAAAAATTATTATGAACATATAATTCGCAACGAAAATTCTTATCAATCAATAACCAATTATATTTCAACCAATCCAGAAAATTGGGCAAAAGATACACTTTATATTCAATAATATTAACAACCTTTAAAAACAAAAAATATGACAACAGAAAATAAAAAATCATCTTTTGCAATTTTGTTTGTTGATGACGAAGAAAAAACTCGTAAATATTTTTCCAAAGCAGTGATCAATGATTTTGATGTTTTTACCGCCCAAAATGTCGAAGAAGCCAAAGAAATCCTATCAAAACACTCCAAAAACATCGGTGTTGTCATCACCGACCAAAGAATGCCAGGAGGAAATGGTGTTGTCTTGCTCAAGCATCTCAAAGATCATTATCCACAAATCATTCGCCTCCTAACCACCGCTTATTCTGATTTGGGTGATGCGATAGAAGCGGTAAATAAAGGAGAAATAACCAGATATATTCAAAAACCTTGGGATTTCAATTTATTAAAATCAGAACTTGCCCAAGCAATGGAATTGTTCGAACTGCGCTTTCAATGTAACCAATTGATGGCAGAAAAAATTTCCATAAAAAACAAAGTCACAAAAGTTGATCGCGCCAAACTATTGCTTATTCTTTCTAAAAATTTTGAAGGAATAAATTCTGCCGATAAATCAATTTCAAGCTTTATCAAAGATTTTGCTTTAGAAAAATACAATTCCAAGAATAACGACCAAGATTTTGATCAAGATTTTGGAAATCATGATGTCGCCGAAACCTTATTTTCAATTGATCTTGCAAAAAAAATCAATGAAAAAATAGCAACGATAAAAACCTATCAATCAAGTGATGATTTAACTATTGATCAAGTTTCAGAAACACTCTCCAAAGCCGCAAAAGATTTAAATCTCAATATCAAAATTGAGAAATCCGACAATTTGAAAATCGACATAAATCTATCTGATTTGAATTTGACTGATGAGAACAATATTTTCTTCGCAAAATTTAAAAATAAAAACATTGAGTCTAGCATCAATTTATTGGCATTGTATTTGTTGATTGGAAATTTTGGTGGAAAATTTGCTGAATCTGATAATCAAAATTCTGTAGGAATCATTTCTAAAAATGACGAATCTAGAGAATTATCAGACGAAGAATTAGAAGATTTGCTATTATCTGTAATGCTAGAAAATTAATTAAATAAAAATAAACCTTCACCAACTACAGATACCGTAGACACCATCGTGACGAACATAAAAGTTCCCAAATGTCTTCCCTCGATATCGTCATGCCGGACATAGAGTTTCTTAAGTGGTTTTTTACCACTTTTAGAAACCCTTGATCCGGCACTTCATAAGTCAATATCCAAAAATAGATCCCAACTAAAACCTAAAATTAGCCTTCAACTCATCAAGTAAAACCACCCTAAGCTCACGACCCTTGTCATCCAACCATTTATCACATCCAGAATCATAAGAAAAATAATTCGCTCCAGAAACAGGAGAAGAAAACCATATTTTTTGGCTCGCAGAATGTTTATTAATTACATAAATCTGCTCGCTGGAAAAAATTTCAATATTTAATATTCCGTCAGAATATTCGACATCAAATAATGATTTTGCGTCATTATTTTCAATTTCGTCAGCAAGGGCAATTAATTCCTTTTCTGACAATTCTAAAAAATCATTTTCTTTCATTATCTAAGTGTTATTTCAGGTTTTAAAAATTTAAACGAATTTTTGGCCAATAGTTTGATGATCGTCAATATCTTTGATTTTTCCGATTGCTGAAAAATTCAATTTTGATCCACCAATCATTTTGCTGGCAAAATTAGTAATATCTTTTTTTGAAATCGCAGAAATTCTTTCCAATATTTCGTCTTCGAAAACAATGCGGTCAAAAGCCAAAACGTCACTACCAATTTTTTGAGATCTTGAAAGAATGCTTTCTTTCGCCATCAAGAGGCCTGCCTTGGTTTGAGCCATAACTCTTTTCAATTCTTGATCTGTGATGTTATTGGTGATTTTCAGCATCTCTTCGCCAATCACCCCAATCGCTTGATTAACCTTATCTTGAGTGGTTCCAAGGTAGACTCCAAATACACCAGAATCAAAACTAGAAGAATTAAAAGAATAAACCGAATACGCCAATCCTCGCTTTTCACGAACTTCTTGAAAAAGACGAGAAGACATTCCTCCGCCCAAAATTGAAGCTAGAATTTGACATTTGTAATAATCTTTATCTTGGTAGGAAACACTATTGAATCCCATTAGCAAATTGACTTGTTCAAGGTTTTTATATTTTCTAAAATCCCCACCTTGATATCTTCCTTCCTCAAATTTTTCTAATTTATTTGTTCCAAGATTGTTGAAATGTTTTTCCACATATTTGACAAAATCTTCTTCATTAACATTTCCAGAAGCAACGACTGTGATGTTTGAGTAGTTATATTGCTTGGAAATGTAGTCAATAAAATGATCACGTCCAAATTTTTTGACATTTTTTACAGGACCAAGAATTGATCTGCCGATCGCTTGTTTTGGAAAAGCAGATTCTTGGAAATAATCAAAAACCACATCGTCCGGAGTGTCATTAGTCATGGCAATTTCTTGCAAAATAACTCCGCGCTCTTTTTCAATTTCCTCCTGATCAAAAGTAGAATTTTGCAAAATATCACTTAAAAATTCAGTAGCAAATTCGGTGTCCTCTTTTAAAACTTTAGCGTAGTAAACCGTTCTTTCGCGTGATGTGTAGGCATTTATTCTGCCGCCAATATTATCAAATTGCTCGGCGATCTGTAGAGCGTTTCTAGTTTTAGTTCCCTTGAAGGCCATGTGCTCCAAAAAATGCGAAATTCCATTGGTTTTCGTAGTTTCGTTTCTGCTTCCAGTATTAACAAACACTCCAATAGCAACCGTTTCAACAGTTTTGACTGGGTCAATAACGACACGAAGACCGTTTTTGAGGGTAATAATTTTTGGTTGCATGATTTTTGAATTTTTTAAAAAGAAGAGAGGCAGTTTAGATTGACAAATTAAGCAATCAATCCAATTAATTAGGGTAATTTTTAAAAATTAGTAGGGAAACTGAATTATCCAGAAATGATTTTCACCAATGATAATACATATAATTTTACTGGTTTTTTTGTCACTCCACCTTATATAAATCTAAAATTGGCAAATGTGCCGAACTGTAAATTGAAGTTGTAATGAGTAAGGTTCTTATTTGTGCTAAAAAAATATTTGACCGCGATACTAAAACAGCAGAACTAAACTGCATAATTTAGTTAATAATAATTGATTTTTAAAAACAGATTCATAGAGTTCGTCGTCGTTTATTTTACTGATCTTTTATTCGCTCGAATTAAAGAAAATTTTATCAACCTTAACAGGCCTCAAAAGCCCTACCTACATGACTCAAGAACAAATCAAAAACCAACCAGAACCAGAATTCGTTTTAAACGAAAATTTCGCTGAATTATTAGCAGAATACGAAAAAGACTGTCAGGTCCTTAAAGAAGGAACCGTAGTTAAAGGTGTTGTCGTTGAAATTAGTGACAAAGGTGTTGCTGTTGACGTTGGCGCAAAATCAATTGGATACGTTCCACTTACCGAATTTAGAGTTGATGGAGACATCGAAGAAGGCGACGTTGTTGACGTTATGCTTGAAAGATTGGAAAATAAAAGAGGTGATCTAATCATCAGCAGAGAAAATGCTAGAAAATTCAACAACTGGAATTACTTAAAACAATGTTTGGAAGACAGAACTGTCATTGAGGGTCGTATCCTTGGAAAAGTTAAAGGTGGATATGCCGTTGACGTTGACAGTATCACTGCTTTCTTACCTAGAAGCCAAGTTGATACCATGCTTTTGTCTGATGACACTTTCTTGATCAACAAAGTTGAAAAATTCTTAGTTCTTAAAATTGACGACATTAGAGGAAACGTTGTTGTATCAAGAAGAGCAATTCTTGAAGGTCAAAGAGAAAAAGAAAAAGCTGAAGTTCTATCTACAATCAAAATTGGCGATGTTATGGACGGGATCGTCAAAAACATCACTGATTACGGTGCATTTATCGACTTCGGAAGCTTCGATGGTCTATTGCATTTGACTGACATTTCTTGGTGCCGAGTTCGTCACCCTTCAGAAGTTCTTGCTATTGGACAAAATGTTTCTGTTCAAATCATCAAATATGATGAAGCTACAAAAAGGGTTTCCCTTGGCATGAAACAACTTCAAGAAAACCCTTGGCAGTCAATTGAAAAAAGATATCCAGTCGGAAGTGTTGTGGGTGGAAAAGTCACTAACATTGCGACTTATGGCGCTTTTGTAGAAATTGAAAATGGGATCGAAGGTTTGGTTCACGTTTCAGAAATGAGCTGGTTCAAAAACAACTTAGTTCCAAACAAATTCCTAGTTTCTGGACAAGAAGTTCAGGTTATGGTTTTAGATATTGATTCTAAAAACCACAGAATTTCCCTTGGAATGAAACAATGTGAAAAGAACCCTTGGCAAAACTTCTCTGACTCATATGCAGTTGGAGATGTTATGGAAGGTGTAGTTAAAAACTACACTGAGTTTGGTTTGTTCGTAGGATTTGACAGCGGAGTTGATGGTTTGATTCACATCTCTGATGTTTCTTGGAAAGAAAACGGAGAAAATCTTATCAAAGAATTCAAGAAAGACGAAAAAATCAAAGTCATGGTTCTTGGAAGCAACTTTGAAAAAGAAAGAATCTCTCTTGGTATCAAACAACTTGAAAATGAAAATTTCAAAAAAGATATCACTGGAATCAAAGCTGAGTCAATCGTTTCTTGTTCAGTAGTAAATGTTAAAAAAGACTTCCTAGAAGTTGAACTTGACGTTGGTTTGAAAGCTATCATCAAAAGATTAGATGTTAGTAAAAACAAGCACGAGCAAAAAACTGACAAATTCGAGATTGGAGATCGTCTTGAAGCAAAGGTTAGCTTGTTCAACAACATAACTGGGAAAATGTTACTTTCCATTAAAGACATGGAAGCTGACACTCAAGAGTCTTATGTTTATTCTAACGACGAATCAGCATCTACTGGATCTAGCTTAGGAGCAATTCTTGGAGAAGCTCTACAAGAATCAGCTGCGAAGGCCTCTGAAGAGAAAAAATAATCAACTCTACAGATAATGTCTTTATCATCAGATAACTTCACAACCTTAATTCACCTTAGGGACCAAGCAAGAAAATGGAAAAACTTATCATTCCTAATGATAGTAGCCATTTTCTTGCTATCTTTTCGCGTTCTTTTGGGATCTGGTGAAAGCCAAAAAAATATTGATTCTGGCGGTGATTATATTGCCAGTATCAATATTGAAGGAATTATTTTTGAAGATTATTACCGAAGTGAAGTCTTAGAGAAGATTTCTAAACAAAAAAATATTAAGGCAGTAATTGTCAATATCAACTCTCCTGGAGGAGGAATTGTTGGAAGTGAAATATTGTATGAAAACCTCAAGGAAATTAAAAATAATAAACCCATAGTAGTTGTCATGGGAGCTTTGGCTGCATCTGGTGGATACATGGCTTCACTAGCATCTGACCATATAATTGCCAGAAATGGCACACTTACAGGGTCAATAGGTGTTATTATGCAAACAAGCGAAATGACTGAACTTGCTGATAAAATTGGCATAAAATTCCTAAATTACAAATCATCGCCACTAAAAGGTTCTCCATCTCCATTCGAAAAATCTAGCCCGCAAGTTAACCAAGTGATAAGTGCGTCCATAAAGGATAGCTACGAATTCTTTGTTGAATTAGTAAAATTAGGACGTGGCGATAGATTGAACAAAAAAACACTACAAATAGTAACTGACGGCAGAATATTTACCGGCAGACAAGCATTAAATTCTGGACTGATCGATGAAATTGGTGGTAAAAAAGAAGCGCTAAAATATCTAAGTGATGTCAAAAAAATTGATATCACCAAATACCCAGTTAAGAAAATTGAGATTAAAGAAAACAATGAATCAATCATAGAAAAAATATTAGGAACGAAAACCATGGCGAAAGCATTGGAAAAATTCACAGGATTTAACAAAAATCAACAATTGATGTCTGTTTGGAGCCTATAATAAAAGGCTCGTAATCTTTTAATTGCTATTTAAATTACGATTAATACTATCTGCGACCGTAAAAATTGCTTACACAAATAATATTCTTTATTTTTCAACAACTAAACTTTTAATATCTATGTCTCAAAATCAAGAAATCTTTAACAAAGTAAAAAAAATCATCATCGACCACTTAGGTGCCGAAGAAGGAAAAGTAGTTGAAACTGCTAATTTTATCGATGACCTTGGTGCTGATAGCCTTGACCAAGTTGAGCTAGTTATGGCTTTTGAAGAAGAGTTCGGAATTGAAATTCCTGATGAAGCTGCAGAACAAATCACTACTGTTGGAAATGCTGTTAAGCATATCTCTGAAAATGTCGATCAATAAGATTCAAAAATTTTAAAAAAATCTGCTGAAGATAAAATCTATTAACTTATAGATTTAAAAGATTTTCGGCAGATTTTTTTAAACAAAAGAAACCATCACAATTTGGTCAAATCTAAATTATAAATGACCAACCTATCTCAGCCAAAAAAACAACTTTTTTTCCCATTCTCTAATCAAATCAAAACCCTATTCTCTTGCCTGTCAAGTGAAGGTGATGATCTTCGTCTTGTTGGTGGATCTGTTCGTGATTTTTTAGCGAACAAGAATCTTCAAAATGCTGATTTCGATCTAGCCTGTAAACACAAACCTGACACGACTCTCTCGATATTAAAAAAACAAAATATCAAAACATTTCCCAGTGGGATAAAATATGGCACAATCACCGCTATTGTTGATGGGAAGCATTTCCAAATAACCACCTTGAGAACTGATGTGAAAAACTTCGGACGCGACTGCGAAGTCAAATTCTCTACCGATTTTCTTGAGGATGCCAAAAGAAGAGATTTTACCATTAATGCGCTTTCTATTGATAAAAATGGCAATATTTATGATTATTTTGGTGGTCAGGACGATCTAGAAAACCGAGTGGTTCGATTTATTGGTGATGCAAGAACCAGAATTAAAGAAGATTATTTAAGGATACTAAGATTCTTCAGATTCTCCTGTTTTTATGCCAAAGAGATTGACAAAAAAGGTTTGGAAGCATGCATTAAATATAAAGATAACATACAAGACCTATCTTCTATGAGAATAAGGGAAGAGTTCTTTAAGTTATTTTTATGCCAAAATAGGGAGGATTTATTTTCTACCATAAAGTCCATGTTTGATTGTGGTATTTTGAGGTTAATTTTTAATTCCGTTAATAGTAAAAAAATCAACGCACTAAGAAATTTATTTTCACTAGAAAAAATTCTTAATTGCCATTTTGAAATGGTTATCTTTTTGGCGATATTGATAGAAAATAACGAAACTAATTTAGATCTTTCAAATCTAGAAAAAAGATATTTAAAGCAGATAACGATTCCTAAATTTAAGATTGATTTTCAAATATCAGAAAAATACTTATTAAAACTTTTACTAGAAACGAGAAAAAAAGAATTAAGAGATTTACATGTCATTCAGCTAGTTTTGAGTGATAATTTTGAAAATCTTATTGATGATTTTATGCAAATAAGCAAAATGATCGATTCGAGTCAAATTCCAAATTTTCCAATCAATGGAAATGATTTACTAGATCTAAAAATTGAACCTAACCAAATTGGCAAAATTCTTAAAATTGCTAAAAATCACTGGTGGGTAAATGATTTTTCTATTGATAAAAAAACCATTATATCTTTTATTTCTCAAAAAATAATTAACAAAAGTGTCTAACAAAAATAATAAAATATTTACTCAGATCGTCAAAGAAATCACCCCAGAGCTAGAATTGGTCAACCAAATCATTTTGGGCAGCTCAAAAGGAAAAGCCTCTTTAATTGGTGAAGTTACCAATCATTTGGTTTCTGGTGGTGGGAAGAGATTGCGCCCTATCCTGACAATAATCTCATCAAAACTGTGCGGATATGATTCTGGCGATAGACATTGCAACTTGGCGGCCGCAGTTGAACTTATTCACAGCGCAACCTTGTTACATGACGATGTTGTTGATGAGAGCTCTTTAAGAAGAGGCAGAAAAACTGCCAATGCCATTTGGGATAATAAAGCCAGTATTTTGGTTGGAGATTACTTGCTTTCAGTCGCCTTCCAGCTGATGACCAAAGACGGGTCTTTGGAAGTTCTGGATCTTTTGTCTCAAACATCCGGAATCATGTCTGATGGCGAAGTTCTTCAGTTAATGAACTCTAACGATATTGAAATCAGTGAGGATACATATCTAAAAATAATCGCCTCAAAAACAGCAATTTTATTTTCATCTGCCACAAAAGTTGGTGCAATAATAACTAATTGCGACGAATCAAGAAAGAAAAGTTTAAGTGATTTTGGCAGTAATTTGGGAGTTGCATTCCAAATAATTGATGACATTCTGGATTACTGCGCTGACGAAAAAACTTTAGGTAAAGAAATTGGTGAAGATTTCTTTGAAGGAAAAATCACTCTCCCAATCATCATCACCTACAAAAAATCCAGCGAAGCGGAAAAATCAAGAATCAAAGCAATATTTGCAGATAACCTAATTTCTGATAAAAAAGATAATAAATTGTTTGTGGAAATGATGGTTTTGATCAAAAAACATGATGGCTTGAAGGAATCATTTGAGAAAGCAGTGTCCTACCAAAATATCGCCATCAATAATTTAGAAATATTTCCAGATAATCAAGCAAAATCAATGTTGGTGGGAATATTGGAATATGGAATATCGAGAAAAAAATAGTTAAAAAATTCAAAAGAAATGCACTCATATCATTTCTTTTTGACACTAAATTAGCTTGCATTAAAAGCTAGATAATGATAATCATTATCACTTCTTAAAAAGAAAAAATTTATACTGAAGATATGAGCACAAATTTAGCATCCATAAAAAGCGGCTTTCAGGCCAGAATAATAGGCATCCAAGGCGATTTACAAAATAATAAAAGCCTAAAACAATTGATGAATATGGGCATCATTAAAGGAAATGTGATTGAAGTTCTAGGGAATGATGTTGGTGGGTTATTTCTTTTAAAGAAAGAAAATTCAACTTTTGGAATTTCCAAAGAACTTGCAAATAATATCTTCGTTAAATTGGTCTAATGTCAGAAAATTTATCCAACCTGTCAATTGGATCCAAAGCTACAATCATAAATATTGACTCAAGCGGTGATCAAAGAATAAAACGTCGCCTCAGGGATATGGGAATTATTAGAGGTGAAGTGGTTCTTCTCAAAAAAAAAGCCCCTCTCGGTGATCCAATCGAAATAATCCTAAAAGGCTACAGCCTCTCCTTAAGAAAACAGGAAGCAAAACTAATCTGCGTAGAAATAATCAAAGAATAATTCAATGAACGAAATCAAAGTTGCAGTCATTGGCAATCCCAATTGCGGTAAATCGACTTTAATTAATGCTATTGCTGGCACCAGATTGCAAGTTGGTAATTGGCCAGGTGTCACTGTTGAAAAAAAAGAAGCTGATCTAAAATTCAAAGGCCATTCCATAAAATTGATCGACCTTCCGGGGATCTACAGCCTTTCTCCCTACAGCCAAGAGGAAATAGTCGCCCGTGATTTTCTGATTAATCAAAATTGCGATTTTCTAATCAACGTCATTGACTCCACCAACATTGAACGCAATCTTTATTTAACGATTCAACTTTTGGAGCTTGGAATTCCGACCATCATGGTCTTCAACATTTACGACGAAGCTCAGGCAAAAGGGATTAGCGTTAATTTGGATCTAGTTGAAAATCTTTTAGGAGTAAAAGCTTTAACGGCGATTGCCACTAAAGGGAAAGGAACTGAGAAAATTTTAGAAGCAGTAATTAATATCAAAAAAAGCGATATTCCCAAAGATATTTCCTACGGAGAAGATTTGGATGTGGTTATGAGTGCTTTGGGTGAAAAATATAAAGATAAAATTACAACAATTGAGAAATTTCCTCAAAAATGGCTGAAGCTAAAAATAATAGAGAGTAACCTTGATTTTGAAGGTTCGGAGCAATTTAAAAAAATTGATTTAAATGATGAACTTTCCCACCTAAGGGAATTTCATGATGACGACGTTGAATCATTCGTCACAGAAAAAAGATATTCCATCGCCAGTGGAATTGGCAAACAAGTGATAAAATTGGAGAAAAAAAACAGCTACAATATCACCCAAAATATCGATAAAATTGTCTTAAATAAATTCCTTGCTCTACCAATTTTTCTAGGAGTGATGTGGCTAATGTTCAAATTCACTTTCGACGTCTCTTCACCCTTCATTGATTGGACGGACAGTGTTTTTTCACAAATCATCTCGAAATGGACTTTTGCTGGCTTGTCAGCAATTCAAACTCCCGCCTGGTTCACATCGCTAATTGTGGATGGAATTATTGGCGGAGTTGGATTTATTCTAGTTTTTGTTCCCGTAATTTTCGCCATGATGTTTTTCATCACCTTCCTAGAATCCAGTGGATACATGGCTAGAGCAGCCTTCATCACTGACCGCTTAATGCGATCAATGGGAATGCATGGAAAATCCTTCGTTCCACTTCTGATCGGATTTGGCTGTAACGTTCCAGCGATTTACGCCACCAGAACTCTAGAATCTACAAAAGACCGAATTGTCACCTGCATGGTCATCCCATTCATGTCTTGCGGAGCCAGACTTCCGGTTTACGTCCTCTTCACCGGCGTTTTCTTTTATTCTAATGCCGCAACCGTTATTTGGTTTCTTTACGTCCTGGGGATCGTTATTGCTGGTATTGTTGGCGCAATTTTACAAAAATCCATCTTCAAACAAGAAGCGCCATTATTCATCATGGAACTTCCTCCATATCGCCTTCCAACCTTCAAAAGCCTAATCATTCACACCTGGGAAAAAGGTAAACATTTCTTGATCAAAGCCGGAACCTACATTCTGGCAGTTTCAATATTTGTTTGGTTTTTACTAAATTTGCCTTGGGGAGTTGAAAATAAACAAGATTCTTATTTGGGAAAATCCGGACAAGCAATCGCCCCAATTTTTCAGCCAATTGGCTTTGGAAACTGGGAAGCCACAGCATCACTAATCACAGGAGTGGTAGCCAAAGAAATAATCATCAGTACAATGGGAGAAATATACACTAAAAAAACTGATACTGATAAAAAAATTGAAGAAATATCTTTTAAGGAAGATTTTAAGGAAATTGGTAGATCATTTATTTTTGCCGCCAAATCAGCCGCCAATAACATTCTATCAACTTTTGGAATTTCATCAATGTCACTCGAGAGAGACGAAAATAATAATTCACTAAGGAGTGTGATAAAAGATCATTTTACCCCCCTCACCGCCTTTGTATTCATGGTTTTCACCCTGCTTTACATGCCCTGCATTGTTACAGGAATTGCCATGAAACAAGAGTTTGGAACTTGGAAATGGTTTGGAGTATCGGCAGGAATTGGATTTTCTGTGGCTTGGCTTTTATCATTTTTAATCTTTAATATCGCCAAAATATGGGTTTAATCGATTTTACACTAATCACCGCCATAATCTCTCTTGCTGTTTTTCTTTTCTACAAATTCTACATCAAAAACTCCGGATCGTGCGGAACTTGCCATTTGAATAAAAACTGCGGTAAAAATACGTGTAAGTTACCTAAGTTTAATTCCACGAAAGATGCTTAGGTATTTTTTGTTTGAAAAAATATTAACAACCCTGACCAATAGTGACTTAGTTAGGAACTGATATTGTTAATTTTTAACTACACAATCCCCAACCAGGAAGTTAGTGTTTAAATCTTTTAATACCACACTAGTTATCGAACTTGATTTACGAATGTGAGTTTTAATTCAAAATGAGCAATATTAGAATTCAAATTGCAGATCATTTATTTTAAGCTCTGTAGGTGATTACGATATGGCTTTAGATAATTTCTCTTTCGACCAAACCCTAAAGCGATCAATGTAGCTAAATACTGCCGGCACCACAATCAAGGTTAGTATTGTTGAAGAAATTAACCCACTGATGATTGCCACTCCCATACCAGTTCTTGGTTTGGCGACTTCGGAAAGTCCGATTGCAACTGGTAAGGTTCCCGCAATTAGCGAAACACTGGTCATTAGGATTGGGCGTAAACGAATTTTTCCGGCTTGTACCAAAGCATCTGATCTGGTTTTTCCTTGTTCCATCATCTGATTGGTAAAATCAATCAGCAAGATTGAGTTTTTACAAGCGACTGCGATAAGTAGGAACACACCCAGAATTGTGAAAATATTGATCGATTCTCCGGTGAGGAACAATCCAAAACCAACTCCACAAAGTGCAAATGGCAATGCCAGAAGAATTGTGAAGGGTGTGACGAATGATTCATAGAGACTGGCGAGAATCAAATAGATGAATAAGACTGACAAAAATAAGGCGAAACCCATTGATGAAAGCATTTCTTGCAAATTTTCTGAATCGCCCGAAAAACTGTAGCGAACTTCTGAAGGGAGTTTTAACTTTGAATCCGATCTAAAAATTTCTTCAACCTCCTTAATAACATCTCCAAGACCAACATCTGGCGCCAAACTAGCATTGATTTGGATGAAGCGTCCACGATTCTCACGATCAATTTGCGCCGGCTCTTTGGTTTCTTGCAAAAATGCAATGTCGGAAAGTTTGATCAATCTATTATTAATATTGGAAATGTAGAAATTGTCGAAATTTGCCTTCAAATTCCTTTGCTCCTTATTCAACCTTAGTCTGATGTCGTATTCATAACCATCCTGTCTCAGTTTCCCCACCACATAACCTTCAATGTAGCCACGAAGTTCGTCGCCCATCATCTTGTCATTGATCCCGTAAAGTTTGGCGGCATTTTCTTTTAAAACAATCTTCAACTCATCTCTGGTCGCCTCATTGCTAGTGTCGACATCTTTTAGTCTTGGGTCTGATTTTAGTTTTTCTACCAGATTTCCAACATATTTATTCAAAATTTCTGGGTTGCTAGAAACCAAAGAAATACTAAATGGCTGAGCTCTCGACCCTCCACCGGAAGGGTTATAGTCGGTGACAATTGGATTAGCATAGGAAAAATCTTTGATTTGGTCGCGAGTTTTTTGCTTAAAAAGATCGGTAGTCATGCTGCGATCTTTTTTTAGTTTCACATAAATCCCGCCACGATTTGACTTGCCACTTTTAGTTCCAACGCTCATTGCCGTAAGCACAACATCGTCGCTTTTACGCAAAATTTTGTCTATTCCTTGCAAAGCATTATTAGTGCGTTCAATATTTGAATCTGGGTCAAGATTGACATTAATTACAATTTCACCATTGTCGCTGGCGTCGATAAAATTTTTAGGAACATATTTGAAAGTAAAAATACTAAGAGCGAAAATCAGTAAAGTTGTAATGATGATTTTAAGTGGATTATTGATTGAGAAAATAAGAATCTTCTCATATTTCCTTTCTAACCAATCTTGGAAATTATTGAATTTCTCTAAAATTTTATTTTTCTTCAGATATTTTACATTGTTGTTTGCTGATGTTTTTTCTCCTTTATTTTTATTCGCCAAATAAGCACATAAAACCGGAATAATAGTGATTGCCACAAACAAACTAACCATGATTGAAAAAGCGATTGTCAAACCAAATTCTTTGAGATATTGGCCAACAATTCCACTCATGAAACTAATTGGAGTGAAAACCGAAACAACCACCAAAGTGATGGCAACAACCGCCATGAGAATCTCATTAGTTCCCTCAATGGCCGCCTCTTTTGCACTCGACCCGCTTTCAATTTTTCGGTAAATATTCTCCACCACCACAATGGCATCATCGACCAAAAGACCAACCGCAATGCTCATGGCCAAAAGAGAAACCACATTAATGGAAAAATTGGCTAAATACATCAAAATGAAAGAGCTAATCATTGCAATAGGCAATGAAATTGAAGTGATCAAAGTCGCTCTTCCGTTGGCTAAAAAGAAGAAAACAACGATGATTGTTAGAATCACCGCAACAATAATGGTCTCATAAACATCAAAAACGTTTTTTTCAATGTAGTAACTACCATCTTTAACTATTTGGATTTTTGGCTTGCTATCCATGATCGAAAAATCTTTCTCCATTTTGGATATTTGACTTTTAACATCTTCTGCCACTGCGATTATGTTTGATCCTGATTGGCGGTAAATATCCAAAAACAACGCTTTTTTACCATCAATAAAAGCTCTGGTTGTTTCATCCTCAAGTCCGTCAACCACAATTCCAAGATTAGTGATTTTGGTGGGAAGCTCATTGGAATAAAAATTGACCAAAGTATTTTTGATTTTATCCAAATCATTAAATTCACTATTGGAGCTAAAAATTATTTCCCGATCCGCAGCATCATTTTTTCCGATCGGAACATTTTCACCTGAAGATTCGATGCTTTTTCTGATCTGCGAATATGGAATGTTACGTTTTTTTAAAATTTCCTGATCCAGCAAAATCTGAATTTCCCTTTTTCGACTGCCAATAATTTCCACCAAACCAACATTTGGAACCTGTTCAAATCTTGGGCGAATGTAATTATCCGCCAAATCAAAAAGTTCCGCCTCACTCAAATCAGCATCAATTGCCACAGTCAGAATTGGCTGATCGGAAGGATCTATTTTGCGAATTATTGGTTCGCTGATGTCGTCTGGGAGTCTGGGTTTTGTTTGGTTTATTTTGTCACGAACCTTTTGTTCGGCATATTTCATGTCAGTACCTTGATTGAAGGTAATAATGATTTGACTGGTATCTTGCAGGCTTTTTGAGGTTAATTTCTTTATTCCAGAAATGGTGCTGATTTCACCTTCTAATGGTTTTGTGATTGCAGTTTCAACCTCTTTTGGCCCAGCCCCAGAATATCCTGTTGCGATGAAAATGACGGGAATGTCAATGTTTGGAAACATGTTGACGCTCATCTTGCCAAATGAAATTACCCCGATTGTGATAATTAGGGCGATGATGCTAGTAATAAAGGCTGGGCGCTTTATTGAGAAAGTTGGTAAATTCATTTTTAATGATGATTGATTTTCTTATTTTTAAAAAATCTTATTTTTGTGCTACCGGTAGCACAAAAATAAGATTTAATTTTCCTGATAAATTTTTTTATCCGCAATCAAGCTCAAAAGTTGGTAGGCGGTTTTAACCGTATCAATTCTGGAGCGATTGTAGTCTTGTTCAAAAAGCAAAACTTGGTAGGTTGAAGTTCGGCCTTTTTTCAAAAGATCTCTTTCATTGAATAATTTGGCTTTTTGCAAATCTTCTATTTGTCTAAAAAGTTGTAAGTTTTCTTGATAGTCACGCAAATTCTGCAGCAAATTCTGACGTTCATTTTTCGCCAAAATAACTTTTTGGCGATAATTCATTTTGGCGGCAATTGCACTTTTTTTTGCACCCCTTTGAATGTCAGACTGTAAACCAATCGCAATTGGGATTGAGAATTTCATGCCAATGTAGGCATTGTCGCCATTTTGTGAAAATGATTGATTGATCGCTTCAATCCTTGAAGTCTCTAAACCCTGAAGACCATAGGATCCATAAATATCAAATTTTGGCTTGTTGTTTTCTTCTTCAATTTTTGCATTAGCAATTTGGGTTTTTAAAACAGATAAAGATGCTTTCACGTCATTTCTGACAAATGGCAATCTCAAGTTAAATGTTAATTTTTTTAAAGCGGAATAGTCAATTTCTTCGAGATTTTCATCAACTAATTCAGATTCCAAATAGCGCTTTTGATTAAAGTTCCTCGCAGAAATTTGCGTGTCATTTTTTGCCTGTTTGAGTTGTAATTTTTTGCTAGCAACGTCAGCTTTTGCCTGTAATACGTCAGATATTTCACCCAAATTCATTCGTGATTTTCGAAGAGCAAGATTCAAAATTTTTTGCGCTTGCAAAACAGATTCTTGTGAAATTCTCACAATTTCTTTTGCCAACACCAAACTCCAATAAGATTTTTCTGCCTCTATTTGAAAATTAATCATTTCAAATTTTGAAGAAAATTGATTAGCTTGATTCTCGTAAATAATTGCAGCTTGTTTGGATTTGATCGTACTGCCAAAACGATCTTTCCAGAGTGGCATAGTGAATTCTAAAACCGGATTGGTTTGGTAGTTGATGGGAATAAAAGCGGTTGAGTTGAGTCCTTGGTAGGCACTACGGTCAACATTGTAATAGAATTTTGAATTGAGTCCGAAAGAAAAATCCTTTTCAACTCCAATTGAATAATTTTGCGTATTAACCTTCTCGTAGCGCACAAAGGCAATCGCCTGATTTTGTTTTTCAAAACCACTTTGGGCGTTGATGAATAAATTTGGAGTGGTGAGCAATAGAGATTTTTTACTCAATAATTGCGATGATTCAACATTGGTTTTTGCAGAATTGTAGCCTGAATTGTCGTTTTTGACTTGGGTCAAATATTCTTGCAGAGAAAGGGCAAAAGCACTTTTTGAGAATAAAACCAAAAAAAGAAAAAATATTTTGTCGATTTTCATCAATTATTTTTAATTACGTGATTCTTGTTTTTAAAATAAAACAGCCTATTTATTATCCTTTTGAATTAGATCTTCCACAAACATTACTTGCACTAGCTACTGCAATAACAGATCCAACAGTAGAAGCAACAGCTATTGTAGCAGGAACGGTTAAGAGAGAGGCGGTAATTGCAGTAGCGGTTAGTAAAATTGGAGCAGTCAATATTAAGGGACTTTTAATCTCATCTCTTCTTTTTAAATATTCTAAATTTTCCGCTTCCAGAAGCCTGATCTTCTCATATTCTCCTTTTATTCTTACAATACTTCTCTGAAACATATGATTTCCACCCCTTAAATCTTCATCCACAATCCCAACATGACGCTCTTTAAAAATATTCTTATAAAAATCAGAACACTCTTCGTCAAAATTTTCTTTAAACAGAGAAACTTTGTTGCGATAAAAATCAACCTCCTCTTCATTTCCTTGGGCAACGTAACGATCAACACTATCAGCATAACCAATAGCCACATGGCTCAATACTCTTCTAAGAAATTCATTTCTTTCTATTGGTTTCATTATTTTATTATTAGAATCTCTCAAGGGCACTGAGAAATCACTTCCTAAAAATAAACAACATTTTACATATTCTTGATTATTTTCAATATCTTCACCTGTCGTTGCTGTAAAATACAAATCAACAAGTAGGTTTTTTTTAGTTAAATTAAACAATTTGTAAGCTAGATCATGATTATTGTCATCTAAAAGATACTTAATGGCACTAATTGTATTGAATTTTTTACCATTACCATACCCATTCAAACCTTTCAACACCGCAGACATTTCTAAATCACTCCATCCATTATCATAACCATTATCTATAAAGGATATTACTGATTCAAAAATATTTTCTTCTGCAAGAGCTTTAAATTCTTCCAGTTTTTCCTTTATATCTAGTTTACTTTTTGGCATTTGCCCTCCTTATTGTTTGTGTAAATTTTTGTAAGCTAGATTAATCAATAAAAAATCAAGTATTACACAAGCCATCATTGCCTCTCCAACTGGCACAGCTCTGATTCCAACACAAGGATCATGGCGACCTTTGGTGATTATTTGAGTATTATTTCCATCAACATCAATGGTTTTTCTGGGCTTTAATATTGAGCTGGTTGGCTTGACTGTGAATCTAGCAACCACATCTTGCCCTGAAGAAATCCCCCCCAAAATTCCACCGGCATTGTTTGAAGAAAATTGAAGCTTTCCATCTTCCATCCACATTTCATCAGCATTTTCCTCACCACTCAAACTTGCCGCATCAATTCCATTGCCAATTTCCACTGCTTTTGTGGCGTTAATGCTCATCAAACCCGCAGCAATTGCAGTGTCTAATTTGTTGTAGATTGGCTCACCAAGACCAACAGGAACTCCTGAAGCAACAAGCTCAATTATTGCCCCGCAAGAATTTCCATCTTTTCTGATTTGAAGTAGGTAATCTTCCCATATTTTAACTGATTTTTGATCTGGACAGAAAAAATCGTTTTTATTAATTTGTTTAAAATCGATATTATTCGGATCAATTTTCTTATCTCCAAGCTGCTTTAAATAACCAGTTATTTGAATATTTTCTCTCTCCAAAACCTTGATTGCAACAGCCCCTGCCGCAACTCTCATTGCAGTTTCCCTTGCTGAAGATCTTCCGCCTCCACGATAATCCCTAATGCCATATTTCTCAAAATAGGTGTAGTCAGCGTGAGATGGGCGAAATTTATCCTTGATGTCGCTGTAATCACCTGATTTTTGATCAGAATTGTAGATGATTAGAGAAATTGGAGTTCCTGTGGTTTTGCCCTCAAAAACACCAGAAAGAATTTTAACTTCGTCAGCCTCTTTTCTCTGAGTGGTAAATTTTGATTGTCCTGGACGCCTGCGATCCAAATATTTTTGAATGTCAGATTCGCAAAGATCAACCATTGAGGGACAGCCGTCAATCACACAGCCAATCGCCTCTCCGTGACTTTCTCCCCAACTTGTGAAGGAAAAAAGCTTGCCAAATTTATTGCTCATTGTTGATTTCTTTGATTATTAGAATTGGATTGCCACTAAAATGAAGGTCGTCGCCGCCATTGGTGATCAAAAGATTGTCTGAGGTGATGTTGCCACGACCTCCTTCTACAAAAACATCGAATAATTCAACGTCATCTTTGTTTTTCTGAATTGCTTTTTTTGCCACAACATCAAAAATATTTCCTTCGCTTTGTTCAAATCTTATTTTGGGATTAAACATCACTTTTTCCATTTTTTTGACTTCATCTTTTCTAGCAATGAATTTGATGGCATTGTTGCTGGCCTCAAATCCATAAAACAAAAAAGACAAAACTGAAAAAAACAAAATTGCGATACAAAAATAAATTAGATTTTTTCTAAATTCCAACCCCCTGTGAATTTTCTGAATTGCTTGATGACTACGATCCATGTTTATTAGATATTTTTGTACTCTTCTAAACTATATTCATCAACCAAAATGGCGTCAAAAGAAGCTTCTTTTGATTCCTCCAAGATCAATATGTCTGACTCGTTGATGATATTTTTTTCTAAAGCTTCCGCAATTGATTCATTAACATTTTTCTTTTTTGGTAAAATTCCTGCGTCAGATGCCTTCTTGATTCTTTTGAAAATTGTTTGTGCTTTTTCAAATAATGCAAAAGCATTTTCTAGCCTTCCAAGAGCCTGGTCTTTTTCTTTTGGTAAATAAATTCCTTTAGTCAAATTGTCACGAAATTCACCAGATTTCATAGCTTGGCTAACGATAACACTTTCCAAATTGTCTTTTGATGGACAAAAGAAGCTGTTGATTTTGGAGTAAAAAGCGATAGGGATAGCAAACAAATTCCCAAAACCAGAAAATAGATTTTGCCACAAACCATCAAAGGCAATTTGAATTTTAGCGAATAAATCTTTCATAACATATTCAACCAAAGCCTCTTCTTCTGGCCTTCTGCCGTCAATGTCAAATTTTTTCAAAACACAAACCGCCATGTACATCATTGATAAAATATCACCAAAACGACCATTGATTTTTTCTTTTCTTTTGAGGTTTCCGCCAAATTTAATTATGGCGATATCAGCTAAGACCGCAAAACTAGCTGAAGACCAAGCAATCTTCTTTTCATATTTTCCGATAATACCTTTTTTGCTACTTTTGTGAAAATATCCACGAGTGACACTTAAAAATAAGGCATTAACGATATTTCTAGAAAAGTGCTTGATGTGACCAAATAAAGCAATGTCAAAAGCAGCCACATCATTATTTTCAAGAGCCTCCATTTCCTTGTAAGCAAAAGGATGGCACACGATCGCACCTTGACCGAAATGAATCAGGCTGCGAGTCATTATATTTGCTCCTTCAACGGTGATTGAAATTGG
>JBLHTM010000013.1:0-24469 GCA_047627215.1 Rickettsiales bacterium
GGCATTTCGTCAACCCTTCCTCCTCCGCGCTGTAAGGCGTGTCCGCCGCCATTAAAGGGGATTAGTTTTATTTTTCTTAGTTCTGGATATTTTTGCGCCCTGTGGATGCAAGAATAAGTTACTTTTTCAATAGCTAATTCTTGCGCAAACTGCGCACCGACGCCGTCGCGCCTTTGAGTGTCGCTCTTGGCGATCATGTAATAGAGTTTTTCTTTAGAAATGATGTGGTTGCGGTAAGTTTCATTGTTCAAAAGCTCTTCAATGTTTTTGTGCAAATTCATCAAATCATCCGCACTTTCTGACAAGGTGACAATGTTGAGCAGTTTTGAGCCGCTTTTTTCCAGCAAAAACATGGCATTTAAAACATCTTTAGAGCTTTTGCATTCGGCAATGATTAGTTTATCAAAAAATTCAGGGTTTTTTGCTACAATAAGTAATCTTGAAAAGATTCTTTTGGCAGTATCGTTGGTGAGATTCTTTAAAATTTCTTGGGGATTGTCTTGCGAAATTTTTCTAATTTCTTGTACACAAATCTCAATATCATCGGCGCCGTGTCGCAGATCAATTCTGGCAAAATGAAAACCAAAATTATAGATTCGATAAATTAGATCGGATATTTTCTGGTTTTGGGGAAGATTTTTTAAATCAGCAATTAGCTCTAAAGGTGACGAATAATTACCTATTTTTAAATCATTTGGTAGTTCTTCTTGATAAAGTTTTAGTATTTCTTCTTTAAAAATATCAATATTATCCTGCAAAGCCTTTGAACTTGCGCTATCATTGCCATCGCCGTCACCAGCCAACCAAACGCAAAGCTCATAAAAATTCTCAATTCTAACATCGCTAAACCCAAATTTATCCAAACTCTTTTGCAAATTACTTCTGGAAATTGGCAGGGAATAATAAATATTTTTCATGTAGGCGAGCGCCTCAAAAACCTCATTTTTTTGAGTTTTTTTGCCCTGATTATTATCATCCACTAATGGCACCGGATTCAAAGCAATCATCTTTTTGATTTGACCTTTCAACTCATCAGTTTTTCCATTTGCTAAAATTCGATCTAAATTCATCGATTCGATGGTGTAAGCAGTAGAATATGGGTTGGTTGGATGGGAGGTTATGCTGTTTGAGATAATATTTTGATCGATTAATTTCTGGATTTGAGCAGAAGGGGTTTTTTTATCTTTTAATTTTTGCAAAACAAACTCAAAAGAATAGGCATCGAAAGAAGATTTTTGAGCAATATGTTGAGCAAAATTGCTGTTAATTGCATTTCGAGTGCGAAATTCAATATCAGAAATTCGGGCTAAGTGATTGGCAATGATGATTTGATTGCTTTGGCTTAATTCAAAGAATTTTTTAACCAACTTGTCTAATTTTAGAAATGGCAAAAATTGCTTGAGAATTTTTCGTTCTTCAAGAAGAGTTTCTTGCAAATAAATTTGCAATATCGCCTCTTGTTGTTGTTCAAGAATATCGGAAAGATTGTTCACTTGAAATTGGAGTTATGCCAAATATCAGCTTTAATCACTTTTTTAAACTGCGTCTTTTTGGTCTAAAATTGAAGAGGAAAACCTTTTATATGCACCGATAAAGGCGGTTTTTCTCTTCCATTTTATCCTCAAAAATATTTTGTTTAAAAACGCAATTAAAGATGATACTTGGTATTATTTAGAAAAATATTTTTAAAAATTACTTCCGAAACTGAAGCGGAAATTCTCAACCCTATCAAACTCTTCTTTTTTGTTTGCTTTGGAAAAATCAAGACGAATTGGCCCGATTGGCGACGCCCAACCGAAACTGAGACCGTATGAAGATCTGATCGAACCTGTATCACTGACTGGGCTATTTCTCGTATTGATCCCATCCACCCCTTTCAAGGTTCCAATGTCGGAAAACAATGATCCACTAATTCCAAGATCTTTTGGCAATCCTAGAGGAAAGCGAAACTCTGTTGTGTTGGTAAAATATGTTTTTCCACCGAGTGCATCGCCACCTACAAAACTACCGTTAATTTGCGCCCTGGGGCCAATTCCCGCAAATTCAAAACCACGAAAATTATTTCCTCCCAAAAAGAAATTATCATTACTTCTGATATCTTGTCCCAAACCATCAATATGTCCGAATTTTGCGGACACTTTTAATATAAAATCTTTATTACCCAAAATTGGCAAATAATATCCCGCGCTACCTTCGTTTTTGATATAACTGATATCCCCACCAATCCCAGCATAATCTTGAGAAAGGTTAAAATAATAACCCTCTCTTGGATCAATTCGGTTATCTCTTTTATCATACAGAAGGGTGTGACCAAAGCTAGAATTCACAAAATCTCCTTCTAGATTTTTAATCGCAACTGAGGCGGTGTCTTCAATATTACTGATATTTTCACTTTTTAGTGAGTAGCGCATCTGATGCCCTAAATGCTCCAAAATTGAATAATTGGCGCGAATCAATCCACCGTTAGATTTTTGGTCATAAACCAAGGTATTTTGTTTATTGAGCTGATAGTTGAATAGATCGGCACCAACCGCAATTTCTCTATCCATAAACCAAGGTTTGGTATAGTTGATTTCATTGCTGAAGCGCAAAGCAGATTTCTGGAAATTCACCCCAAGTTCTCTGCCAGTTCCAAACAAGTTTCGTTCTTTAAGTCCAACATTTCCCGTCGCCCTATCAACTGTTGAATAACCAATTCCAAAATTTAATTCTCCAGTTTTTCTTTCTTTAATTTCAATTTCCAAATCAACCAAATTGGAATCTCCTACTTTTTTGGTATCAAATTCAACTTTGTCAAAAAAACCAAGATTTTGAATCCTCTGCTTGGAACGATTGATCTTAGTTATATTATAGGCATCACCTTCACGAACACGAATTTCTCTTCGAATGACCTCATCCATGGTTCTGGTGTTCCCATTAATGGTAATTTTATTGATGTATATTCGTGGAGTTTCTTGAATCAAATAATCAATATCGATGATTTTTTCTTCTTTATTTCTCTTCAAAATTGGCTCAATATTAGCAAAAGCATAACCTTTTTCTGACATTATTTCGACCATATCATCAACAGTTTCGCTCAAAAGATTCCCATTATAGACTTTTCCGGTCTTGGTTTTGATCACTTCTTTCAAAACTGATTCATCAAATTTGCGAATTTTATTAATGATTGTGGTTTCTCCAAAATCATATTTTATGCCTTCCTCAAGCAAAAAATTGATGAAAAAATGATCTTTGGCAGGAGAAATTTGGGCGATTGCCGATAAGGTATTAAAATCAGCATACCCTTTAGAGCTATAAAAGCGACGCAGTTTTTCCTTATCAAACTCAATGCGATCAGAATCATAACTGTCTGAACTACTCATAAATTTCCACCATTTTGATTCTTTGGTGGTAATTTCGTTTGAGAGTTCGGTATCGGAAAATACGTCATTGCCAATAAATGAAATATCACGGATTGAGGCTTTTTTCCCTTCCTTGATATCAAAAATGAGATCAATACGGTTTTGCTTTTTCTGAACAATTTTTGGCTCAATTTTCGTCAAAAATCTGCCGCTTTTGATGTAAATATCGTTAATTCTTTTGATGTCACTTTGTAGCTTTGCCTTGGTATAAACTCCGCGTTTTGCCAGTTTTATTTCTCCTTGCAAGGATTCGTCATCTATTTTTTTATTTCCCCAAAATTCAATTTCACTAATGATGGGATTTTCCTTAACTTCAACAACAACTTGCATGCCTGCTGAATATATTTTTGCGTCCAAAAATAATTCACTAGCAAAAAGGTTTTTTATTGATTGATTGATTGCTGCGGAATTGTTTTTAAGCAATTCTGGTTTCTCTAGATATCTTTCAATGGTTTGCTGATCAATTCTTTGATTACCTTTAATGACGATTTCATATTTGGGTTTAAACATGAAATCTTGTGCAGCAAAGCTGCTTGTAGAAAAAAGCAAAAGAATGACAAATAGAAGAGTGGTGGTTTTTTTTAACATCTAAAGATTGATCCGATTTATCATGGTGGATTGGTAGGATTCTTTTGTCATTTCAGAAATTACAACACTAAAGGAAAGAGAATTTATGGATATCTTTTTTTCATGGAGAAAATCACCAATTATTTTTAAAATATTTTCCGCCAAATTCTGTCTCATATCTAAACTTCTTCCTTCTAATATTTTCACTGTGATATGGATAAAATCTTTTTCCATATCACCGCTCCCAATCATAAAATTTTCACGAAAAGCCATTCTTGCTTCACATTTGTAGATATTAAAATTCCCCGCATTTTTCGATATGGTTTGATTGACCATTAAAAGCAAGGCGTCCGATTGATCTTTAGGAATTGGAAATGAATGTTCGATTATTGAATGAGGCACTTTATTTTGAGTTGTGAGTTGTGTGTTATGAGTTGTGAATTTTATAAACTCACAACTCATATTCTACCAATCTTCTAAAGAGGTAGATTATCGTGCTTTTTCCACGGCTTGATAATTTTTTTGTTTTTCAAAACTTGCAAAGCTTTACAAATTCGCTTTCTGGTATTTTGTGGGCGAATAACCTCATCAATAAAACCACGGGATGCCGCAACAAAAGGTGAGGCGAACTTTTCGCGATATTCATCGATTCTTTGTTGGCGCTTTTCTGGGTCTTTCATGTCTTGCCTAAATATGATTTCAACTGCACCTTCTGGACCCATAACTGCTATTTCAGCATTTCCCCAAGCATAACTAACATCACCTTTTAGATGTTTGGAGTTCATAACAATATATGCACCACCGTAGGCTTTTCTGGCGATTACTGTAATTTTTGGAACAGTAGCTTCAGCATAAGCATAAAGCAATTTTGCGCCGTGGCGAATAATTCCGTTATGTTCTTGATCGGTTCCAGGCAAAAAACCCGGAACATCAACAAAAGTTATGATTGGAATTTCAAATGCGTCACAAAAACGAATGAATCTGGCGGCTTTTGTCGAAGCCTCAATATTCAAACATCCAGCTAATTTCATTGGTTGATTGGCAACAATACCAACTGTTCCACCTTCCATTCTGCCAAAACCAACAATAATATTTGAAGCATAGTTCGGCTGAATCTCAAAAAAGTCTCCTTCATCGAGAATTTTGTCAACCAACTCTCCCATGTCATATGGTTGATTAGAATTTGCAGGAACCAAGGTGTTTAGTGAAAGATCTACTCGATCTGTTTTATCTTCGGTAGGAACTTTAGGAGCGCCGCTTTTGTTAGAAAGTGGCAAGAAATTTATCAATCTTCTAGTTTGCAAAAGTGCCTCGACATCGTTCTTGTAGGTCAAATGTGCGACACCACTTTTGGTGGAATGAACTTTTGCTCCACCGAGTTCTTCTTGGGTTACATCTTCATGAGTCACGGTTTTAACCACGTCAGGTCCTGTTACAAACATGTATGAACTTTTTTCAACCATGATAGTAAAATCAGTAAGTGCTGGTGAATAGACCGATCCTCCCGCACAAGGCCCCATGATTAGAGAAATTTGCGGAATCACGCCGCTAGCATCAACATTGCGTTGGAATATTTCACCAAAACCACCAAGAGAATCAACCCCTTCTTGAATTCTGGCTCCTCCAGAATCATTAATTCCAATTATTGGAGCTCCCACTTGCATGGCTTTATCCATGATTTGACAAATTTTCTTTGCGTGGGCTTCACCAAGTGATCCACCCATAACGGTAAAATCCTGACTATAGAGAAATACCAATCGTCCATTGATGGTTCCTTGGCCAGTAACCACGCCATCTCCGGCATGTTTTTTGTCCTGCATTCCGAAGTCTGAACAACGATGCTCAACATAAAGTCCGGATTCTTCAAAAGAATCAGCATCCAACAGAACTTCGATCCTTTCTCTAGCGGTCAATTTTCCCTTAGAATGTTGAATGTCAATACGCTTTTGACCACCTCCCATTTTGGCTTCAGCTCTTTTTGAAACCAATTTTGATATATTTAATGCTGCCATGATTTGATTGTTTAATTAGAAAATTAATCATTTGGATTTGAAAGGTAGGGAATATTATTTGTTTTTACTCGCAAGGCAAGAATTTTCTAAAAAAGTACCGCCTAAAATAAACCTTGATTTTTTGACAGCTGTGCGATTACAATGCGCACCTCATGTCCCAAAAAATTATCTTCTTATTTTTTGACTTTCGCGCCCTTAGCTCAGTTGGATAGAGCAACAGCCTTCTAAGCTGTGGGTCAGTCGTTCGAATCGACTAGGGCGCACCATGATCTCCTAAGCATTCTTAATAAAACTCTTCATCATTGTCTTGATGTCGGATTTCTCGAATTTGATTTTAAGCTTTTCTCCATCAACTTCCAGAACTCTCCCATATCCAAATTTCTGATGAAAAATTCTCTTTCCCCTCCAATCTTCTGTTTTGGGTTTGCTGTTTCCCAAATCATAATGTTTGACTTTAGGTTTTTGAACAAATTCTCTTTCATTAAAACCAACATTTCGAAATATTTGACTATTATCCAAAACATCTTCAGGCAGTTCTTTTATAAATGGTGAAGGCAAAGTCACTTGCATTTGCCCAAAAATAAAGCGGTTTTGTGCGAAGCTTAAATGCAAAATTTTTCTCGCCCGCGTTATTGCCACATAAAGTAATCGCCTTTCTTCTTCCATTCCATTGCGTTCATTTAAAGCTCTTCCACTGGGGAAAACTCCTTCTTCCAATCCAGGAATGAAAACTGCGTCAAATTCCAAACCTTTTGCACTATGAACGGTCATGATGTTGACCATTTGTGCGTCGCGATCGATTTTTTCGTCACCAGAAACCAAACTAACATGATCCAAAAAAGCAGCAAGAGAGTCAAAATCTGTTAATCCTCCAGCAAATTCTTGTAGATTCTCAACTCTGGCGGATGCGTCAGGGGTTTTCTCATTTTTCCACATATTAACATATCCAGATCCCTCAAGAACCATGGGCACTAAATCACTTAGTGTGATTGTGGGGATCAAGCCTTGCCATTTTTCTAAGTTATTTATTAATTCTTCGAGCGCAATTTTAGATTTTCCTTTGAGATTTCCATCCAAAATAGATCTTTTTATGGCGACAAATAATGGGCATTTCTCATCTCGAGCCTTATGCATGATTTTTTCTAGTCCCGCCTGACCAAGACCTCTTCTTGGAACATTGACAATGCGCTCTAAAGCCAAATCGTCGGCAGGATTATGAATCACCCTTAAATAGGCGATGGCATCCCTTATTTCTCTGCGATCGTAGAATTTAAGACCGCCAACAATTCGATATGGCAGGCCATTGGACATAAAGGCTTCTTCAAAAGAGCGGGTTTGATATCCAGCACGAACCAAAATAGCAATTTGCCTTAAATCAATTCCAGAATTTCTTTGTAAATCAAAAATAATATCAGAAATGGCACTCGCTTCCATGCGGTCGCTCAAGAAAGTTAGTAATTTTATTTTCTCTTGTGAGTCGTTTTTATTATCGGTCCAAAGAGTTTTGCCGTGGCGATTGGAGTTGTTTTTGATCAGATTTGATGCAGCAGCAAGAATGTTGGAAGTGGAGCGATAATTTTGCTCAAGACGGATGATTTTAGTTTTTGAGAAATCTTTTTCAAAACGCAAAATATTAGCCACTTCCGCACCTCTCCAGCTGTAAATTGATTGGTCATCGTCACCTACTGCGCAAATATTAGGATTGCTACCAGCAAGCAGCAATAGCCATTGATATTGGCATTTATTGGTATCTTGATATTCGTCGACTAGAATTTGTTGAAATTTATTTTGATAATATTCCAGAGTTTCTGGTGATTTTTCGAAAATTTTGAGATTGTAAAGCAATAAATCTCCAAAATCCGCGCAATTCAAAGATTGGAGACGATTTTGATAGCGTGAATAAATTTCTGAAAATTTTGGAAGTCGATCAGAAATTCCCGAACTCGTCGAAAGATCAGATGGTAATAAAGCCTTATCTTTCAGTCGTTCAATTTGATATTGATAGGTTTTGGGCGGATATTCTTTGGAATCAATACCCAAATCAGTGGTGATTTGTTTTAGAAGTCGCAAACAATCGTCAGAATCAATGATGGTAAAATCAGCTTTCAGTCCAACCATTTCAGGATGTCTTTTTAAAATTCTGGTGGCAATTCCATGAAAAGTTCCCATCCAAATATTGCTGGATAGATCGCCAATTTGCAAATTGATGCGATATTTCATTTCAGACGCCGCCTTGTTGGTGAAGGTTACGGCCAGAATTTGATAAGGATTAGCGATGTAGGAATTAATTAAATATATGATTCTCTCAGTCAAAACCCGGGTTTTGCCCGTTCCAGCTCCGGCAAGAATTAATAAAGGAGAATCTTGGTGCAAAACTGCCTCTTTTTGGACAGGGTTTAGGCCTAAGCTCATGTGATTTTAAGAAAATAGATTGTTTAAGAATGCAGATGTTATCAGGAATTATTAATTTTTCTTGCAGCCTACTAGCAGAAGTTGAATTTCATAAGGAAAATCAAGAAACCCTCTCACTTAACGCGAGCTATTGCAAATTAATAAAAGGAGTAAAATTGACGAGATCCCCACTTTCGCGGGGATGACGTTTTTTTGGAGGCTTGATGGCGTGATAAATAGGCAATTTAGTAAAAAATAGAATGATACTAATGTTGGCTAGATTAATAATTAATCGAAGAATAATTTAGGCAAGACTATACTTTGGTTTCGACAACTAATTTCTTTACAGCTTCAACTGATTTGCTCAGCATTGCTTTTTCGTCATTGTTTAATTTAACTTCAACGATTTTTTCAACACCGTTTTTTCCGATAATTGCAGGAACTCCGATGTAAAGACCATCAATTCCATATTGACCATCCAATTTGGCAGCAACTGGTAAGATTTTTCTTTTATCTTTCAAATAGCTTTCTGCCATTTCAACCGCGGAAGAAGCTGGTGCGAAATAAGCCGATCCATTTCCTAAAAGCTTAACAATCTCAGCTCCGCCATCTCTGGTTCTTTGAACGATTTCGTCAATTTTTTCCTTAGTAGTCCAGCCCATTTCAACCAAATCAGGAACAGGAATGCCAGCAACTGAAGAATATCCAACCAATGGAACCATGGTGTCGCCGTGACCACCCAAAACAAAAGCTCTGACGTCTTCAACTGAAACATTGAATTCTCGCGCAAGGAACAAGCTCATTCTTGCAGAATCAAGAACTCCAGCCATTCCAACAACTTTATTTGCAGCAAAACCAGTAATTTTTTGCATGACATAAACCATTGCATCAAGTGGATTGGTAATAACAATCACAAAGGCATCTGGAGCATTTTCTTTAATTCCTTGTGCGACTGAAGAGATGATTTTGACGTTAGTTGCCATCAAATCATCGCGGCTCATGCCAGGTTTTCTAGCGATTCCAGCAGTCACAATAACTACGTCAGATCCTGCAATATCAGCATAATCGTCGGTTCCGATGATATTAGAGTCAAAATCTTCAACTACTGAAGATTGTTCAAGATCCAAAGCTTTTCCTTGGCTAGTTCCTTTGTTGATGTCAAGAATCACAACATCTCCTAGTTCTTTTAATCCGATTAGATGCGCTAGAGTTCCGCCGATATTTCCAGCTCCAACAAGAGCTATTTTGTTTCTTTTAGTCATTTTGATTAGTTTGAAAGTTTAAAGTTAGAAAAGTAAAAAATTATTTCACCGCAAAATCAATTGGCCCAGTGCTGCGCCCATTGATAAATTGATCTAAATAAGGATTGCCAGAATTGTCGATATCTTTGACATCGCCAAACCAGATGATTTTTCCCTCATAAAGCATGGCGACCTTGTCGGCAATTCTTCGCGCCGAATGCATGTCGTGGGTGATTGTAATTGTTGTGGCTCCAAGTTTTTTGGAATTATCAATAATCAAATCATTAATCACATCTGCCATGATTGGATCTAGTCCTGTTGTTGGCTCGTCAAAGAAAATTATTTCAGGCTTAGTGGCAACCGCTCTGGCTAGAGCTGCTCTTTTCTGCATTCCTCCAGAAAGTTCAGAAGGGGAAAGATCAGCAACTTTTGAAGAAAGCCCAACGGATCTTAGCGATTCAATAGCAATTTCTCTGGCTTGTTTTTTATTCATTTTGTCTGAATTTAGCAGACGAAAAGCAACATTTTCCCAAACAGGGAGTGAGTCAAACAAAGCTCCCCCTTGAAACAAGAATCCACACTTTCCCATCATATCGTCGCGATTGGATCCTTTAATTCTTGATACTTCCTTGCCGTCGATTTTTATGCTGCCTGAAGTTGCCTGCATTAGAGAGGCGATTATTTTGATGCAGACTGATTTTCCAGATCCAGATCCACCAAGAATAACTAAGGATTCACCTTGATTTACTTCAAAGTTTATTCCATTCAAAACTTGTTTTTCACCAAAGCTTTTAGTGAGGTTGGAAACGGATATTTTTGGTTGATCTGATTTTTGTGTAACCATTAATTATTATTAACCTTTTCAAGTTCTTTCTCGATGACTTTTTTGATATCGCCATATCCACCATAACCACTGATCATTTCTCCATTTACAAAGAATGTTGGCGTGGAAGAGATTTTTAGATTTTGCGAAGCTTTAAGGCGATGACCGAGGATTTGATTCTGCAAATCTTCATTTTGTAAGCATTCTTTGAATTCCTCACTAGAAATTCCGTCAAGCTTGGCGATAGTTTCAAGTTTTGATGAGAATTCTTCAGTGAAAGCCCAAGATTCTTGAGTTAAAAATAGCGCTTTGATAAAATTGTAATATTTTTTGGAATCTTTACTTTTGTCTTTGACTTGACAAAGAGCTAGAAGTGAGGCGTCGAATGCTGGTTTATTGAGAGGAAAATCACGATAAATTAGTGCTGCTTTTCCAGTATCAAGATATTCTTCTTTGAATTTAGAAAATCCGTCTTTATAAAAAGCGGCACAATGTGGGCAAGATAAAGAGGCATATTCAATTAACAAAACGGGGGCGTTTTTTTCACCGAGGACAATGTCGGTTTCTAATATTTCAAGCAGCTCCATTGCTCCGTTTTTGACATCGTCTTGAACTGGATCATTATTGATTTTTGGCTCTTGATTAATTGTTGTGCTGGCGGGTTTTTTATCGCTTGAGACAGAGGATTGAAATTTTTCTTTATCAAATAAATTATCTTTGGCTACAAATATTACTAATATTGCCAAAATAATTGCTATTATTATTGAGGATATTTTTTTAATGTTCTTTTTCATATGTGGATTTTTAAAAAATTGGGTTAAGGAGTTTTAACAAAAGCCCAGGAAACATAATTTGATTAAAACTTAAATTCAACATCTTAACTATTTTAAAAATGAAAAAATTACCAATTTCAGTTTTTATTATTACCAAAAATGAAGCCGATAGAATTACGCCAATTATTCAGTCTGTGATTGATCTGGTTGAGGAGGTTTTGGTAATCGATTCTGGAAGTACTGATGAGACCGTAAAAATTTCTGAAGATCTGGGCGCTAAAACTTTTTACAACAAATGGCAAGGATATGGTCAGCAAAAAGTTTTTGGAGAAAATTTATGTAAAAATAAATGGATTCTAAATATTGATGCCGATGAAGAAGTTAGTGCAAAATTAGCGGAAGAGATCAGAAGCTTATTTGAGAATAATCGACAAGATCAATTTATCGGCTATCGAATCAAAATTGTTAATAAATTTTTTGGCGAAAAAAAACCAAATAAATGGGCATATTTTTACAACCAACTCAGACTCTACAATAAAGAATTTTGTGGATTTAAGGATAGTTCGGTTCACGATTCTGTGATTGTTAAGGAGAGCGGGAATGGGCAAATCGGACAATTAAAAAATATCATTGCCCATCAATCATTCAGATCAATTGAGCATTGGATCGAAAAAATCAATTCCTATTCCTCAATGCAAGCCGCAGATGCATTTGATAAAGGCAAGAACGTCTCGATCTTAAAGATTTTAATCACTCCGTTTTTTGCTTTTTTAAAGGGATATTTTGTGCGTAGATATTTTATTTACGGTTTTAATGGCCTGATTTACAGCTACATTTTTTCCTTTGGAAGATTGATGAAGCTGGTGAAAATTAGACAAATAAACAATAAAAAATAGGATCTTTCCCAAAATGAGCGGGTAAATGAAGTATTCCACTTAAAAAGTTATCTTTACCTTCCTCATGAAAATAACCCAATTTAAGTGGAATAATCTTACTTATCATCTTATTTTCCATTTTTACATCCTCACATAAGCGTTATCCTCGCGAAAGTGAGGATCTTTTAAAAGAATAGATGACTCAAGAATTGTAGATAGATATTTTTCCTCACGAGGTGCCGGATCAAGAGTTTCTAAGGTGGCAATTAATTTACCCACTCATTTTGAAAAAAAGCCAAAAAATAACTCGGGAAAATCTGATACTAAATTACGAGAATGATACAACAAATTACTGCTCTACAAATTCTTAATAAAGATATTAAAATTATAAGACCTTAGCGGTTTGCTTAGTGCAATTGGACTGTTCTCAACCAAGTAAAATCCGTAAGCAACACAACATCCGTTATAAGACAGGCCATATCTTTTTACAATCACCCGTTGCGCTTCCAAATCACGAGTTTCGGACATTTCAACTTTGAATTTTGAGGTAACTTTAAACCCAATATTAAAGTCTAATTGTTTCCTCGCATTAACATTGTTGACTGTCTTTCTAATTAAAATGTAGTTACCTCCGACACTTAAGCGCCCAAGATTTAATCCGACATTGAACTCATTGACGTCATTGCGGTAATTTGATTCGTTGAGTTGAAAATTATAAAGCAGGTTAAATATTTTGGGAGATTTATAGCCAATTTCTCCCACTATGTTGGATTTATTATTTTCGTTAAAGCCTCGAATCACGACATCTTGATCCCCTCCTTGCTCCCTCCAACTTTGACCTAAACCCAAGGTGAACTGCCCAATTTTATCATTAAATAAGGATGATTTAAATCCGTAACTCGACCTTAATCCTTGTTCATTTCTGTCAAAACCAGTGAATCTATCACTTAAAAATAAATTATTTTGAGTCAATTCAACGTCATTGCTGTCTTCATTGGGTATTTGATTAAAATTATTTTCATAGGAGCTAATGGCAATATTGGCCAAAGGCTCAATGATTATGGTGTTGTTTTTGTATTTACCAACCAATGGTAAAGACCATTTTAAATCTGCTTGTGGGCGATAATTGGTGGCAGTTTTGTCAAAATTATTATCTTTCTCACTAGTGGTGAAATTATTTGTCAAATTATAAAAATCACCTTGAACTGAGGCATTAACTTCAAATAAATTCCCAGCAATATTGTAAGGGATTTTAATCGCCGGATTTACGGAGGCTCTTCGATACTGCAAACCCGTTTCTCTAGTGATGATTGTTGAATTGAAGAGGCCAGAATAGGTCTGATTTAAATAACCATTTTTTGGGGTAATTTCTTTGTAAAAATTTATGATTGGCAATGCCCAAGGTTCAGTATTTTCATCGCGGTTGACTCCCAAATCTTGAATTCTTACTGTTTTTATAGAGGCGTAATCACGATCTTTGATTTGATCTAGATTGATTGTTGAATATGTTTCTCCTAAAAAATCATTGCTGTAGTCACGTAAATAATTTTTATCACCGACACTATTTATATTAAAATCAAGGCCAATATTTTTAGAAAATAACATTTTTCCGGATGATTGCCCATACCACCTAACTTCTTTTTGCGACTCTCTTTTATTGGCACCGATCAAATCATTGGTTTTTGGGCGGTTGTTGGCCAGCTCCAAATCAACATTAAAAGAGCCATTTTTGAGCAAATGACGGTACAAATTATTCACCAGCAGATGTGTTCCGGCCGGGTGATATTGCACATTTGAAGTCAGGTCTTTATTGGGGGCAATATTGAAGTAGTAAGGAATAGATAATCCAGCTCCTAATTTTGTATTTTGAACATAGGAAGGATATAAAATACCACTTTTTCTTTTTGAAGATGGAATTGGCGTGCTTAAGTAAGGGGTGTAGAGGACGGGAATTTTATAAATTCTGATTACTCCGGACTTGGTTTTTATGGAGTTTGTCTCTTTATTGATGGTAGTTTTGGCTGACGTAATTGAAATTGCATCGCGCTTTTCCCCCGCCAAATGATTGTTTTCCTGAATCTCGCTATTGGGGCAAATGGAGAAAACCGGCCTATTAAAAATAGTCTCAACCTCACTCTTCCGAACAATTTCTGGGGATTTCATGTAAGATCCATTGCCAAAAACAATTGTAGCGTCGCTAAAACGTCCGGATTTAAAATCACTTTTAGCATCAATTTTTTCCGCCAAAACATTGCCAATATCGTAATTAATGATTTTGACATTTCCCGAAGCCTTGACATCTTGTGAATTTTGATCAAAAGACAATCGGTCTGCAAAAAGAGTGGTTCCGTCCTTGGTCAATTCGGCATTTCCAACCGCATTAAAAATATTAGTTTGTCTGTCGCCATCAATTTTGTCAGCTTTTAGAACTGCCGGGAGAGATAATTTTTTATCCGAATCATTTTGAGCTAAAGCTGAAAAACAAAAGCAAAAGCAAAAAAACAATACAATTGTGAAAATACAAAAAGAAGAGATTTGATATGGGAGATTTGGTTTTTCCATTACCAGAAAATTTGAGAAAATATTTGTAAAGCCTAAAATAGAGGCTCACTTTAGATTGGGCATAGCATAAAATCTATTGATTTAATTAAAAATTTACGATTCACTCCTGCAAAATTAATTCATCAAATCTCAATGCCAAAAACATGAAATTTAAAATAAGCAAATCAGCAATAGTCAGAGCTCTTTCCAATGTCAACGGAGCGGTTGAAAAACGCAACACAATTCCTGTTCTACTTAATGTTAAAATAGAAGCTAAAAATGGAAGGTTGAACCTTACAGCCACAGACATGGACATCGCAATCATTTCGAGTGCCGAAGCTTTAATTGAAAAAGATGGCAGCACAACTGTTCCCGCCCAATTGTTTTATGACATTATTAAAAAAATTCCTGACAACACTGACATCAATATTGAGTTAGTGGATGATCTAACTATTAAAATGAGCTACGGAAGATCAAAATTCTCGTTGCCATGTCTTGATCCTGCGGAATTTCCGATTCTCTCAGAAGGTGAAATGAACGTAGATTTTACCATCAAAAGCAGTGAACTAAACAGAATCATCGAAAAAACTAGATTTGCAATTCCATCTGACGAAACCAGATATTATTTAAACGGTTTGTTCATTCACTCTATTGCCAATGGTGATAAAATTGAACTTCGCGGCATTGCAACTGACGGTCATCGTCTTGCTTTGGCATCCTCAACAGAATCTAGCCTAACTGCCGAAGTTGCTGGCGTTATTGTTCCTAAAAAAACTATCAACGAAATCAAAAAAATTACCGAAGGAAATGAAGAAGTTTCAATCGCGTTTTCTAAAGCAAAAATCCGAATTTCTTCAGGAAAATCAACTATCATTTCAAAATTAATTGATGGAGAATTTCCAGAATATGATCGCGTTATTCCAAAAAATAATGATCAGAATGTTTCCGTTGACAGAAAATTAATTTTTGATGCGGTAGATAGAGTTTCTACAATTGCCACTGACAAAAATAAGTCGATCAAGGTTATTATTGAAAATGACAAAATTAGCCTACAAATCAAAGGTACTGACAATGTTAATGCCAGCGAGGAAATTGAAGTTGATTTTAGCGGAGAAACCATTGAAACTGGTTTCAACTCACGATATTTCCTAGAAATTATCGGTCAAATCAACCAAGATAAAATCAACATTTCTTTTAAAGACGGTTCGTCCCCAGCTTTGATCAACGTTGAGAATGACGGTTTGTATGTCATCATGCCAATCAGGGTTTAATATTCGGATTTAATGTCAGATCACACATTTATCAAAAATCTCAAGCTTGATAATTTTCGTAATTATCAAGCAAGAAATTTTGATTTTGATTCTAAAATCATCGCAATTTCTGGAAAAAATGGAGTTGGAAAAACTAATATTCTAGAAGCAATATCCCTTCTAAGCAAAGGATCTGGACTCAAAGGATCTGAATTTTGTGACATAGTCTGCACTCAGAATTCACAACAAAATTTCACTATTTATAGCGATATTAAGGATCATCCTAATATTGAAAATATTGGCACATCTTTTTTAGCCCTGGAGAATAAAAGGGTTTTTCAAATCAACCATAAACCTCTAACTAACTCAAAAGAACAAAAAAAATTTCCCACAATTATTTGGCTTACTCCTCAAATGGACAATTTATTTTGCTCCTCCAAGACTTTGAGAAGAAAATTTCTTGATAAAATTGTTGCCGATATCGACCCTCTGCACAATAGCAGAATAAATTCCTACAATCACTCGGTTCGTGAAAGAATCAGCCTATTACAACGCTTTGGTAATCGTGAAAATTGGCTCAACATTATTGAAAGAAAAATTGCCGAACTCACAACTGCAATTGCAATTGCAAGAAATGAGGCAATTTCCTATCTAAATCAAACAATTCTTCAAGGGAGTGATAATTTTACCAAATCAAAAATTAGAATCGTTGGTGAGGCTGAACAAATTGTGTTGGCACACAAAGCTCTTGAGGCAGAAGAGCAATTTACTGAGAAATTAAAATTTAACCGCGAGCTTGATTTAAAAAGCAATCGCACTAATTTCGGGATCCACAGAAGCGATATTACAGCAACTCTATTAGGCAAAGATATTGAAGCAAAATTTTGCTCGACAGGAGAACAAAAATCAATCCTTATCGCTCTTACTTTTGCCAGAATAAGAATGTTTTCTTTTCTGAATTTACCCATGGCAATATTGCTTTTGGATGAGATTGCATCTCATTTGGATAAACAAAAGAGATCCTATTTAATGCATGAGATTTCAACATTGAATTGTCAAAGTTTTTTAACTGCAACCTCTAGAGATTTTTTTAGCGACTTATTTAATTTTGATACAAAAACTGTATCATTCTTGGAATTGAGTTAATTTTGATTGACAAGCAAGATTTGTTATTGCTAAATGACCTGATGGTTTATTTGATCAAATCTCTTAGGAGTTTTGGAGAAATGGATCTTTTAGTCGCAAGACTAAAAAGTGTTTTTTATTTTTTTATTTTTATTTTTATTTATTTATGGCAACTGGAACAGTTAAGTGGTTTAATAGTACTAAAGGATATGGTTTTGTAAAACCTGACGACAATGGCGCTGATATTTTTATTCATATCTCAGCAGTTCATGACGCTGGTCTTCAAGGATTAGACGAAGGACAAAGAATCAGCTACGAAGCTGAAGATAATAAAGGCAGAAAAGCTGCTGGAGATATCAAGTTAGTAGACTAATATTTAAGAGAAATAGAGGCATAAACACTATGCCTCTATTTTTTTATCTAAACATTACCCATCGACACCTTCCTTTCTTTCTAAGACTCCCTTTTTCTGACCACAATTTAAGACTCTAAATACTATCCTCCATCCTAATATTGTATTTCTTTCCTAAATATTTTTGTATTCTATTGCGCTCAATTAAATTTAAATCACGATTGAAGATAATTATTTCTGCAATATTTCCTTGGTAGAATGATTCAGTGTCCGCTATTGAACCTTTTCCAATAAATCCCGCTATTTGATTGGTTACCAATCCATCTGCAGGCTGATTCGCGGAAGGGAGGTCGGCTGCAACAGAACCAGATCCTCCGTTAATAAAAACTCCTTTGGTGTGTGATATTTCTCTGGCAGAAAGGAATGTTAATATTCGAGGATCTAAACCATTGAAGATAGGAACTGGCTCTGCAACAGAAATTCCCATTCCGCCAATATTTTCACCGTCAACATATCCGAGATTTGTATCATCATTAAAGCTCAAAAGATGGTTTACTCCAGCACTCGCTCTTTGTTCAACAATGAAAATTGTAAAATACCGCTGAATTAAATCAGAATGATTAAAGGTGAGAAATGAAGTTGCTCCATTAAAATTGATCGACGGAAGATTATTGATGGAGTATTTGGAATATGTTGGAGCCACATCACCAATTAAGGCGTTATTATCTCCGGACGGAGAAGAGTCCATCCATCCAATTGCACCATCGGCACCCAAAGAGTCGCCATCATATTTATGATTTTCATTAAAACTGGTGCGCAAAACTGGCTCATACCAAGCGACTAGATTAGGGGTGAGAGCAACTGGAGATTTAGTTGTAAAATCTTGGGAGAAATTAACTTTCGACTGAATTAAAACTATTCTTCCCTGGGAGACAGCAAAGAAAGCAAGAGCAATCAACAAAATAACGATTGATAATTCGAGCAAGGTAAATCCAAATTTTTTATTTTGCTGCCTCATAACTTATCCACTAGTTGTAACAACATTGATTTTGTATTTTTTACTTAAATATTGTTGAACGGCATTTCTCTCAATAAGATCCAAAGGGCGGCTGAAGATTATTATTTCAGCAAGATCTCCATGATATGTTTGACCTATTGTGCTACCAATTTCACAATTTGCAGATGTATTTAGGCCAGATGTAGCGGTCGCTTTAGATCCTGTGGTTCCGCCAATTCCATTACCACCATTAACAAAGGAACCTTGACTAACAATTGTTGATGGTGAGCTTAGAAAAGTGTAAATTCTGGGAACAGATCCAGAAAAGGCACCGACAGCAACTTGACCGTCGATCAACGCATCTGAATCCACGAAGTACGCTCCAATGTCAGTGCTAGGGTTGCCATATCCAAAAGAGTTAGAAAACACTACTGGTCCTGACGCCCCACCTAAATCAAGGAAAAAAGCAAGAATGTCGTTCTGACTCCTTCTTTCGACCGCAAAAATAGTTACGTTCTTCCCATGAAGTGCAGAGCAATCAAAAGTGAAAGAATCAGCTCCACCTGTAAAATTGATTGCCGGAAGGTCGTTAATCGCATATTTATTGTAGGTCACAGCACTTCCCGGAGCGTGCCTAACGTTAAAAGAATTGTCATGCCAACCGCTGATCGCCGCCCCATCAATAGTTTCAATTTGATTAAAGCTGGTTTCTAGAGTGGGTTCATACCAAGCAAACAGCCCAGGAATAGCATTGACCGGCGATCCCAAAGTTAGGGATTTTGCGGAATTTAATTTCATTCCCTGCCTCAAGATGGAGCCTTGACTAATTCCGGTCACTAAAATTCCGATCAGAAGCATCACGATTGATATTTCAATCAATGAGAATCCGTTTTTCTTTTTTATTATTTTCATATTACGACTCCTATTTTAAGTTTGTGGGAATACCACTACTTCACTTCCAAAATACATGCCCCGCCTTGCCCCCCGCCAATGCACAAAGTTGCAAGCCCAATATTTTTTTCTCTTCTTCTGAGCTCACGAAGTGTGTGAATGACGATTCTAGCCCCTGTCATCCCAACTGGATGACCAAGGGCGATTGCTCCACCATTAACATTCATGATGTCTCTATCAATTATACCCAATGCTCCGTCTTTTCCTAATTTTATTTTACAAAAATCGTCAGAAGCAAAAGCTCTTTCACAACCAATCACTTGTGCAGCGAAGGCTTCATTGAGCTCAATCAGATCAATATCTTTCAAAGACAATTTAGTTTTATCCAAAACTTTTGAAGTTGCATAAACCGGACCAAGCCCCATCAATTCAGGATCAAGGCCCGCATAAGCGAAATCTTTTAAATATCCCAAAACCTCTAATTTTAGCTCTTTGGCTTTTGATTCACTCATCACCAACATTGCCGCCGCACCGTCAGTTAGTTGTGAAGAATTGCCAACCGTTACTGTTCCGGTATTTTTCTCAAAATAAGGCTTTAATTTCGCCAAAGCTTTTTTATTCTGACCATTTCTAATGCCCTCATCTTTTTCAATCATCTGACTATTGTGTTCGTTATTATTGAAAACTGGAATGATTTCATCTTTAAAAACTCCCGTCAATGTCGCCTTTTCTGCACGATTGTGGCTCAAGACGGAATATTCATCCTGCTCTTCTCTTGTGATGGCAAATTCCTTGGCAACCGCTTCTGCGGTGCATCCCATGATCATTCCTGAAACCGGGTCGGTCAAACCTTGTTGAATCCCAATGATTGGCTTTAGAAAGCTAGGTCGAAATTTAGAAATCACTAACAATTTCTGGAAAATATTTCTGGCTTTAAATAGATTGGAAAATAAATCAGTCATTTTTTTGCCAAACAAAAGCGGGATATTGCTCATGGATTCTGTGCCACCAACCAAAACTATTTCAGCCTCTCCTGCCCATATTTTCTCCGCAGCGCTTGTAAGGGCTTGCATTCCTGAAGCGCAATTTCTGTGTACAGTGTAGGCCGGAATATGTTTTGGCAGTCCAGATTTGAGCGCAATCACTCGAGCAATATTGGAACAGTGACCCGGATTAGCTACATTCCCAAAAATAACTTCATCGATTTTACGTGTGTCAATATTGGTTCGGATCAATAATTCTTTAACAACTCTAGCCGCCAAATCATCAGCTTGAACATTCTTCAAAGCTCCACCAGCTTTTCCCATTGGTGTTCTAAAACCACCGACAATTGCAATTCTTTCGCGCATATTTTAATTTTTTGTTAAATTTAGATTGGTTCTGAAAAAAGGATTTTTACCCCTCCCAAGACTAGATCCTAAGTGGAAACTGTCAACAAAGTTCAGTGACGATTCTTTAGAAAAATCAATCGAAAACCAAAATATCAAATTGTTTTAATTCTTCCAAATACTCATCAAGATAAATCAGTTCCAAACAAGGTGTTGCGCCTCACAAATCAAAACTCTTCTCATGAAGTTTTTTAGCCAGAATGATCGCTGGAATTTTGGTAATATTTGGGCCGTCGCAGTTTTTGGCAACAATAAACCACTCTCTAACGCGTAGCTCTTCGAGAGCATATTTTCCTTCAATAATAAAGTGCACTCCTCCGTCATCACTTCCAAAAAAATTAAATAAATCACTAATCTTTAAGAAAAATTCACTGTGTTTTTGTAAAAAAAGGGAAAATTCTAATCAACCAAGAAAACGTCCAAATATTAATACCAAATCTCTTCCGTCAGAAAGGTCAATGTAATAAATTTTGGATTTGATGCAATCTTAGGCAACGTGGTAGTCCGAATTTTGGAAAGGTCCACAAATAATGATTGGGACTCACACCTTCACTAAAGCCCTGGAAATTCTCCATCCAAAATTTCCATATCCACCAAGTATTAGAATTTCTCTCATTTTGCAGTTATTTTAAATTGACCTTAATATTGTTAATCATTTTCTAAATAAAGGCGTGCATATTTTTCCAAAACAATTAAGTTTTACATTCAAAAAAACACATCCAATCACCAAATCATCGCTATTGGGTTTTGACTCCACTTTTCGACGAATAATTATTTAAATATTGATTACGTAAATTAAATAAAAATCATGAGTTTTTAATTTATCAAACGGTTCCGGATCTCTTAATCAACAATATTATTTAGAACCGTCATTGGCAGTGTATTTTTTGCGCATGATTTAGCAAAATGCTATTTAGATCAGAATAAAATAACTTCCTAATTCTTATTGAAGAATGGGAAAATGTTGAATTATTTTAGTTCACTGGAATTTCTTGCCACGTTGGCTATTTTTTACCTAGCGATTGTCGAATACTTCTAAAATTAACCAAACTTCAACAATGTCAAATCAGAAAATGATCAATTTTGCCAATCATTTGGCAGATATTAGCGCCGATGTGATTAAAAAATATTTTCGTCAAAATTTTGCTGAAATCACCAAAGAAAATGAAACTCCAGTAACAATTGCTGATCGCGAATCTGAAACAGTGATGCGTGAAGCGATTTTAAAAGAATTCCCAGATCATGGAATCATTGGTGAGGAATTTGGAGCAATAAATCCTGATGCAAAATATCAATGGGTTCTAGATCCAATTGATGGGACGATTTCATTTGTGATGGGACGACCAATTTTTGGAACTTTGATTGCACTTTGCGAAAATGGAGTGCCAATTTTAGGAATTATTAATCAGCCGATAAATGGTGAAAGGTGGCTTGGAGCTAAAACCAAGGAAATAGACACAGGATTTGATTCATTGAGCCTGGAAAGATGTGCAACTTTTAATGGTAAAAAAATGAGTGTCAGAAAATGCGGTGATTTATCTGAGGCGATTTTAGGATCCACTTCACCACATTTTTTTAAAGGGAAGGATTTGGAGATTTTGAGTAAGATTACCAGTCAGACTAAATATCAATCACAGGGCGGAATAATTTATGGTGGAGATTGTTATTTATTTGGTCTGTTGGCGATGGGTCAAATCGATATTGTCATTGAGCAGGGTTTGAAGAATCATGATTTCGCGGCGCTAGTTCCGATTGTAAAAGCGGCTGGAGGAATCATTACTGACTGGAATGGTGAGGAGTTGCATCTAAATTCTGATGGAAAAGTTTTGGCGTGCGGAGACGCTGATTTGCATCAAAAGATTCTGAAAATTCTAAATTAGATGACACAATTGCGGACGATCAGGCTAATAAAAGAATGCCAAAAACTTATCTTTCTAACAAACGCGCCACCGGTAGCGCGTTTGTTATTTTTATTAGAGTGTTGATTCTAAAGGATCTAAAAAATATTAAATTATTTCTGGCCTAATATTCATTTACTTCACCAAAAGACTAAGCAAGAAAAGAGGTTGTGGAATAAATTTATCTAACTTAAGTTTTTTAAAAATAATTTCAGAGAAAAATAAAATCACAAATTCAAATGATCACAAATAATATTTTAGAAACTTGGTTAATCTTAGGAATTGCGTTTCTAGTTTTAGACATTTTTGCAACATCGGTAATATTTCTATTTGTCAGTTTGGCGGCAATATTGGTGGGCGGACTTATTTATTTTGGTGTAATTCTTGAAGACAATTTCTACGCACAATTAGCAACTTTTCTCACCGCCTGTTTTGCTTGGGCAATATTGCTGTGGATCCCGGTGAAAAAATTGAGAAAGAAAATCTACACCAAAAAATACAATGATGTGGTCGGCTCAGAAGCCGTTCTTGAAGAAGATGCAGAACATGGAAAGTATTTCAAAGTCAAATGGTCAGGTGTTTTGATGCAAGCCAAAATTGATGAACAATTTAAAGATGCTACTTTGAGAAAAGGTGACATCGTCAAAATTACCGCAGTTAATGGCAACAAATTAACTGTTTCTCCCGGACTCTAAATAATTAGGATCTGTTAACTTAAAATAATAAATGACATGGAATTTTTAGTCGCAATCGCCGCAATTTTGGCAATATTAGTTTTATTTGGGGTAAAAATCGTTCCCCAACAACAAGCTTGGGTTTTGGAACTTTTTGGAAAATTTGATCGAGTATTACAACCAGGACTAAATTTCATTATTCCTTTCGTTCACCGCGTTGCCTACAGACATTCTTTGAAAGAGCAAGCTGTTGATGTTGATCAACAAAATGCCATCACCAAGGACAATGTTTCTTTGCATATTGACGGGGTTCTTTACATGAAAATAATTGATCCAACCGCAGCATCTTACGGCGTCAGCAATCCTCATTACGCTTTGATCCAATTGGCTCAAACCAACATGCGTTCTGAAATTGGAAGAATCACTCTTGATAAAACCTTTGAGGAAAGAGAAAATCTCAACACTAATATCGTCAATTCCATCAACGAAGCTTCAAGCGCTTGGGGAATTCAGTGCATGCGTTATGAAATCAAAGATATTGAGCCACCAGCAACAGTCTTGCAAGCCATGGAATTGCAAGTTTCAGCTGAGAGAAGAAAGCGTGCAAACATATTGGAATCAGAAGGAAATAGGCAATCTGCGATCAACATCGCTGAAGGACAAAAACAACAAGTTGTTTTGGAATCAGAAGGTGCGCTTACTGATCAATCCAACAGAGCAAAAGGTGAAGCAGAAGCAATTTTGGCAGTCGCGGAGGCAACAGCGGAAGGGATCAATAGAGTTGCATCTGCTTTGGAAGGAAAGGGTGGATTTGACGCGGCGTCACTTCGAGTTGCAGAAAAATATGTTGAAGCTTTCGAAAAATTAGCCAAAACCAATAATACTATTTTACTTCCGGCTGACGTTGGAAATGCTGGCAGCATGGTAGCTCAAGCTTTGACTATTTTTGATTCTTTGAAAAAAAATGATTCAGCATCATCTCCTTGGGGCTCGAAGAAATAAGTTGTTAAATTTGCGACTTCGCCTTTCTTTATCCGGTTGTTTGATATTGTTAAATTATCCCTTAAAGAAAGGATGGTGTCTTTTAAGACATTAAAGTGAATATCGCTTAGATTATTTATTTATCACGACCTACCGCCGCCTTTCGCAGATGAATTTTCGGGAGATGGTGATGCAGAAGGAGAGTTAAAAGCACTCTTTCCACTTCCTATTGGCTGATATTTATCAATTACAGACGCGAGATCTTTGCTAAAAGTGACACCTAAAGAGG
>JBLHTM010000014.1:0-22800 GCA_047627215.1 Rickettsiales bacterium
TAAGGCAGATCATTATCAGAATCTTTTTAGGGATTCCAAAATTACTAAATTCAAATCAAAAAACCAAAATGTCAGATATTCAAATTAAAAATATTTTAGATAAAAAACTAAAAAAATCTTATCAAGTCACAGTTCCTTACGTTGTTATTGAAGGAAGAATTGACGCAATTGTCGAAAAAGCTAGAAAAACCTACAAATTAGATGGGTTTAGAAAAGGGCAAGTTCCAGCCAATATTATTAAGCAAAAATACGAAACTTCAATAATGGCTGAGGAATCAGAAAAAATCATTAACGAAACTTCTAAAAAGATCATTACCGAAAACAATTTAAAATTAGCTTTATCACCAAAAGTTGAAGTTAAAACTTTTGAGCCAAAAAAAGACTTTGAATATGAAGTTTCTATGGAGCTTTTTCCTGAAGTTCCTGAAATAAACCTTCAAAAAGTTAAAGTTACTAAAAAAGAAGTTGAGATTGGCAAAAAAGAAATTGACGATTTTATCAGTAAAATAAGCCAACATCACCGCAAGTGGGAAAAGCAAGAAGCTGGAACCAAAGCTAAAAAAGGTGATGCGGTCAACATTGATTATGTTGGAAAAATTGACAAAGAAGCTTTTGAAGGTGGAACCGCAACAGGTCACCAATTAGAGCTTGGAACTAAAAGCTTTATTGACAATTTTGAAGATCAATTGATTGGCAAAAAAGAAGGTGAGGAAGTTAAGGTTAAGGTTAAATTCCCCAAAGAATATCAAAATGCCAAGTATGCTGGAAAAGCTGCGGAATTTGATGTTAAAGTCAATTCCGTTTTAAAAGGTGAGGATCCGGAACTCAATGATGAATTTATTAAAACTAATTTTGGCCTAGAAAACCTGACTAAATTAGAAGAAATTGCTAAAGAAAAAGTTGAGGGAGACTATAAATTAGCTTCAAGAAATTTTTTCAAAAAAGATCTTTTTGATTTGTTGAATAAAAAATACGATTTCGACCTTCCTGAAGGTCTGGTAGAAGAACAATTCAAGAACGTTTGGAAAGAAGTTGAAGAAGAATTGAAGGAAAATCCCGAAAAATTCAAGAACGAAAAAGAACAAACAAAAGCTAAAGAAGAAAAAAGAAAATTGGCAGAAAGAATGATTAGAAGTGGAATCATTTTGTCTGATATTAGCTCTAAGAATAAAATAATCGTTTCTAAAGAGGATTTGATGGCCGAAGTTAATAATAAAGCTCGCCAATTCCCTGGTCAAGAAAAAATGGTTGCTGAATATTATCAAAAAAACCCTGAAGCAATTCAGAGTCTGAGAGGTCAAGTTTTGGAAGAGAAAACTATTGATTTTATCTTAGAAAATGCTGCAATCGAAATTAAAAAAGTTTCTATTAAAGATTTTGACAAAATAGAAAATTAGATTTTTTCAGATCGAAATATTTGATCTTTATTTCTAGTTATTTTTCAATACGCTAAAACGAGGTTCTTTTTTAAAAAGTGCCTCGTTTTGTTATTTTTAAAATCCATTTGCTATATTATGAAAGTTCTGGGCATTGAAACAAGTTGTGATGAAACCGCGGTTGCAATTGTTGATGGAGATAAGAATATCATTAGCAATCTTATCATTTCTCAAATTGATCTTCATAAGGAATTTGGCGGTGTTGTTCCGGAAATTGCTGCTCGAAGCCACGCTGAAATATTAGATCATCTGATCGTAAAATCCCTTATTGACTCAAAATTAACCTTTCAAGATTTAGACGCTATTGCCGTTACTGCTGGACCAGGATTGATCGGAGGAGTTATCGTTGGTCTTGTTACGGCAAAAACCATTGCCTCAGTTCATAAAAAACCTTTTGTAGCAGTTAATCATTTAGAAGCTCACGCTCTTACAATTAGATTGACTGACTCAATTTCTTTCCCTTATTTACTACTTTTGGTTTCCGGTGGACATTGTCAAATTTTACTGGCAAGAGGAATTGGGGAATATAAAAAAATTGGCGAGACTATTGATGATGCACTTGGAGAGGCTTTTGACAAAGTTGCTCAGATGCTCGGATTAGAATATCCTGGAGGTCCTAAAATTGAAGAAATGGCCAAAAAAGGATCAATTGATAAATACAAACTTCCAAAACCTTTGTTTGGAAAAAAGAATCATAATTGTAATTTCTCTTTTTCAGGCCTAAAAACAGCAGTGAGGAGATTAATTGAAGATTTAACTTCTTGCGAATATGATCATTTTTCATCAGCTTCCAAATTAACCAATGAAGAAATTGCTGATATTTGTGCGTCATTTCAAAAAACCGTGGCTGAAATTTTAATTGATAGATTAAAAAATTCTTTAAAAATACTTTTTGATCAAGAAATTAAGATTGAAAATATTGTCATTGCTGGAGGAGTTGCTGCCAATCAATATTTATTCCAAAAAATTTCTGATTTTGGTAAAGAATTTTCTTTAAAAACACTCGCCCCACCAATTAAAATATGCACCGATAACGCTGCTATGGTTGCTTGGGCTGGGGTTGAAAAGTTGAAATTAGGAATGGTTGATCAGCTTGATTTTTCTCCAAAAGCAAAATGGGGAATAGGTCTTTGATGATTATGAAAATAATATCTAAAAATATCTTTAGTGTTTTTGCTATTTTACTGTTTTTTTTCTCCTTCGAATCATTTGCGGGAAATAAAATTAGTAGAATTACAGCAGCCGAAGTTAAAGGTGTTACTAAGATAAAGTTTGAATTATCTTTAATTCCAAAATATCGAGTTTTTACTATTTCTAAACCAGACCGACTGGTTCTTGATTTTGATGATTCGACCCTAACTTTCTCACTTAAAAAATTTTCCTACCCTCTTTTTTCATCCGCCAGAAGTAGCTTGAACAATACTAAGCAGCTAAGAGTTGTTTTTGATCTTAAAAAATCCTTCAAGCTTAAAAAATCTACAATAACCAAGGTTAATAACGATAAATATTACCTCATTGTTGATTTGGTTCCGAAGGACAATGCCAAAAAATCACATAAAAACCCCAATGATTTGATTGGAAAATTGATTGACGAAAAAACAGGAACAATTACCTATAAAATTAAAAAAACCAGAAAATTACCAATTATTCTAATTGACGCTGGCCATGGAGGAAAGGACCCTGGAGCCACTGGAAGATATTTTCGAAGCAAGGAAAAAAATATCACTTTAGGATATGCCAGAGAACTAAAGAGGCATCTTGATGCAACTAAAAAATTCAAAGTTTTTCTGACGCGAAATAGTGATTATTTCATTCCTTTGAATGGCAGGGTTGCTAAAGCAAGGAAAATAAAAGCAGATTTATTCATCTCGCTTCATGCCGACTCTAGCCCCAACAAAAAAACTTCTGGACTTTCAATTTACACACTTTCAGAAACATCTTCAGATAAACAGGCTGCGCATTTGGCTCGAAAAGAAAACAAATCTGACATTATTGGTGGTGCTGATTTTTCTGATGCCAGTGGAGATATCCTTAAAACTCTAATTAACATGTCGCAAAGAAGTACGATGAATGAGTCAGCAAAATTTGCTGAGATTGTTATAAAATCAATTCGCGAGAGTCGCCTAACCACACTACAAAGAACTCATAGGTTTGCAGGATTTAGAGTTTTAACGGCACCAGATATCCCCTCAGTGTTGATTGAACTTGGTTACTTATCTAACAGAGAAGAGGAAAAAAGATTGGGTAGCTTGAGGCACAAGAGGTCTGTTTCTAAGGCTTTAGTTCGTTCAATTAGGAAATATTTTGGAACATGAAAACATTAATCATAATTCTTATTACTAGCTTGGTTGTGGTAATCGCAATGATGGTGCTAAATTTTTCAAGTTATCAGGACACAGTTGGTAAACAGAAAAAAACTAAACCCAAAGCCTAGAATTATTTTTTTAAACACTATCTTCCTATGTGAGGCTAAAATTTTTTTAAAAATTATGTTTAAATTGAATATGAGCTATTTATGATGCTTTTCACTTCTAAAAATTTTGTTTTTTCTATATGACACAACTATCTAAAAATTCTACTCAAATCGAACAAGCAATCCGAGTCAATCACGCCGGTGAATATGGCGCTAAGCAGATTTATCAAGGTCAATTGGCAGTTTTTAAAATCAAAAAAGATCAAGAAACGGTAAATTTGATTTCTCACATGAAAGAACAGGAAGATGTTCATTTTGACTATTTTGATAAAAAAATAATTGCTGAAAAGATTCGTCCAACCATAATGCAGCCACTTTGGAAAATCGCTGGTTTTGCGCTTGGCGCAACAACAGCTTTAATGGGTAAAAAAGCGGCTATGGCATGTACTGTTGCCGTTGAGGAGGTTATCGACGAGCATTATCAAGAGCAATTAAGAAACTTAGAAGAGAAGGGTGATCTAAAAGAAAAAATAGAACAATTCAGGCAGGAAGAATTAGAGCATCGAGATATAGGTTTGGAAAATCACGCTGAAGATTTGTCAATCTACAAGCCACTTAGTTTTATTATTAAAAAAGCCAGTAAATTGGCAATCACAATTTCAACAAAAATATAATTTCATGTCTGAATTATTAATCGAAATTTACAGCGAAGAAATTCCCGCTAGAATGCAACAAAAAGCGTGTTCTGATTTTGAGAGAATTTTTTTTGAGCTTTTTAATAAGCAAAATATTAAATTTTCCGATGGCGATTTGAAAGTTTTTATTACACCCAGAAGATTAACTTTCTTAGCTCAAAATCTCGACCCAAAACAGGTAGGAAAGGCAGTTAGCAAGATAGGTCCGAAAACCAGCGCAAAAGATCAAGCGATTCAAGGGTTTTTGAGGTCGGTATCTTTAAAGTCAGTATCTGATTTAGAAATAATACAACGTGACAACGGTAAATATTATTCTTTTGACCAGCCGGAAACCCAAATCAATACCAAAGAAATCATCGAAAAAAATCTTAATTCCGCTTTGCAAAAAATGGCAGGAACTTGGATAAAAACTATGGATCTGGTTGATCAAAATAAGCGGTCAAATTGGGTGCGTCCAATTCGTAATATTTTAGCAATATTTGATGGTGAAATTTTAGATCTAGAATTTGCAAACTTAAAAGCCAATAACAAAACTTTCGGACATCTATTGGCAGAGAAAAAGTCTTTACAAATCACTAACTTTGCAGATTATGAGAAAAAATTAGAAGAAAATTACGTGATTTTAGATTGGAATCAAAGAAGAAAAATTATAGAAGATGGAATTGGAGAAATTGATAAAAATTTAGCCAAAAAAAATTCCAAACTAATTGATGAAATTGCTGGATTGACGGAATTCCCACAGGTTTTGATTGGTTCTATCGAGGATCAATTCAGATCTCTTCCGGAAGAGGTTTTGGAGTTAGTTATTAAGCTTCATCAAAAAGCAATTTTATTAAAAAATAATCAATCGCTAAATTTCATTTTCGTAAGCAACATAAAAGCTGACAAAGAAGTTGTGAAGAAAATTATTACTGACAATGAGAAGGTCGTTAAAGCAAGGCTTTCTGATGCTAAATTCTTTATTGAAGAAGATCTGAAAATACCTTTTCAGGAAAGAATTGATCTTTTAAAAAATATCATTTTCCACAAAAAACTCGGGTCTCTTTATTTAAAAATAAAAAGATTAGAAGTTCTTAATAAGTTTATCGTCATTTGGGTTCCAAAAGCAAATCTGTCAATGGCAGAAAAGTTGGCTGATTTGGCAAAAAATGATTTAAGCACTAAGACCGTTGCAGAACTTACGGAATTGCAAGGAGTTATTGGAAGTTACTATGCTAAATATCATGGCGAGCCAGAAGAAGTATGTCAAGCGATTGGTGAGCAATATTTGCCAATTGGTCAAAATAGCGCTTTGCCGCAAAGCCCACTTGGAAACGTTTTGGCGATATCAGATAAGATTGATACTATCTGCGGATTGTTTTTAGCTGGCGAAAAGCCGAGTGCTTCAAAAGATCCTTTCGCGCTTCGAAGATCGGCTTTGGGAATAATCAAAATTATCTTTGAAAATGAATTATTTTTACCACTAAAAATCATCATTCATAAGGCGATAAACAATTATCCACACAAGTCTCTAAAAGTTCTTTATCCAGATAAGGATGATAGGCAAATCAAGGAGATGAAAAAAGATGTTACAAAGCAGATAATTCAATTCTTTATTGAGAGAAATAAGTTTTTCTTAAAAGAAAAATACGAACTTAGAACCGATATTATTAATCAAGTTTTTGATGAATATTCTCAAGATGAAAAAGATAAAAAATGTGACTTATTAGCAATTTCTCAAAAAGCGATTTTTATTAATAAATTCATCGGTGAAGAATCTAACTCAAAGTTAATTGGTCTTTATAAGAGGGCGTCCAATATTGTTTCTATTGAAAGTAAAAAAGACGGAAAAGATTATCGTGGAAAAATATCTCTTATTGCCCTTAAAACTACTTATGAGAGAAATATTTACAAGAATTCCAGGCTTGCCAGCAAGTTGGTCAAAAAACACTTGAATAACCAAGATCATCACCAGGCACTGATTTCTTTGATGGATCTCGAGGTTTCAATAAAGGAGTTTTTTGATAATGTCCAAATCAACTGTGACAATGCTCATTTAAGAGCAAATAGATTGATGGTTTTATCAAAAATAAAATATCTTTTTGAGAAGGTTTTTAACTTTTCCAAGATTGAGCTTTAAGAGGTGGCTTGAATTTAAAAGAGGGTTCTTTTTAAAATTATTATTTAAATGCTAATTTGAAAAAAATTCCAATCTCATTATAGGGTTTTTCTAAAACTTAATAACCTTTTTCTAATATCTGTAATTTCAATTACCAATATTCTTGCGAAAGTAATGATATTATGAATAAGTGTTTAAAATTATTCAGGTTTCAGGGAAATCAAGGTGGTATATGGATATCTTGCTTATGAGGTATAAAGTCGTTTTTTCTCAAAGTTAAAATCCACTTAAGAAATCACATATCAGTTATGATAGGCCATGCATTAAAATGTTGATTATTTCATCGACCAATTGGAAACATCCTTGAAAAGTTTATTCTGGAAGAAGTTTGTTTTTTGTTACAAATAATTTTTTACTAATTTTTTCACCAAATTTAGCATCAATAAACTCAACTTTAGTCAACTCATCAAGATCATTTTTTACCTCCATTTTTACAAATTGCATGGGATTCCGAGAAAAAATTAATCTAAAAATTCCCGCTTCTTTTTTATTTTTTTTCATTATACCAACTTTTACAAACCTTTTTGATTTTTCAAAATCGGTTATTTGAATATCTTTAGCAGAAAATGAAAAATTCTTTCTAGTCAAAAATGAAGCTGGGGTGCTGTTAGTTGTCAAAAATGATGTTTCTTCTAATTCCACATCAGTGTACGACAAAACGCTACCATTGGCGATTATGAGCAATGGTGTCGGATCGCCATATTCTACGCGCATTTTTCCGGGTCGAGATAGGTAAAATTTACCTACAGAAACATTCCCATCGCTGGTTTTTTGGATAAAATTTGTTTCAAGAAATTTTATATTGTTTAGATATTTTTCTACTTGAGTAAGGTCATGTTTATTCTTGAAAAGAATATCATCGCTGTTATTTGCTAGTGAATTATTTGAACTAATTAAAATTAGTAAGATGGTGAGAATTATTTTAAACATATACGTTTTTTCATAAAAATTTAATTTGTAGTTTTCAAACACTACAGACAATAAAACAAATTTTGAAGTTGTTTTATCTTTTGAATTGTAATTTGTTCTTAAATGAAAATAATGATCTTCTTATTAAAATAATCTTAAAATAACATCAACATGTCAGTTACAAGAGATACGAGCGAGGAAAAACCAGTTTTTATTAAAAAACCATCATCTCCTTTCGCTAACGACCCTCACAATCACCGAAATGGTAAGAAAGGTAGTAAAACTAACTCCGGAAGATCTTCAAACAATAAATTGAAGTCATCGGCTAATTTAACAAAATTCAAAGGCAGTAGTGGTGGCGATAGGTAAGTATAGTAATAAACTCGAAGAAATAGTTCTTGCTAAGCGTGACCTCAATGTCTCTTTTGAATTTTTTCCGCCAAAAAATGATGGCATGGAAGAAAGGCTCTGGAACTCGATCAAAAATTTAGAATCTCTTAATCCTAGTTTTGTCTCTGTGACTTATGGGGCAGGAGGATCAACGAGGGAAAGAACTCATAATACAATCAAAAAAATTATTCAAAATACCAATCTGAAGCCAGCAACGCACTTAACTTGCGTTGGTGCTTCTAGGGGGGAAATTGAAGAGATTGCTAAAAACTATTGGGAAATGGGGGTTCGTCATATTGTCGCTCTTCGCGGTGATATGCCGGCCTCAACTCCAAATTATCAACTTCGTGAAGATGGCTACAAATATGCCAATGAGCTGGTTTACGGATTGAAAAAAATTGCTGATTTTGAAATTTCAGTAGCGGGATATCCAGAAAAACATCCTGAGGCTTTGAGTTTGGATGTTGATATTGATCATTTGAAACGAAAAGTTGATGCTGGAGCCAGTCGGATCATCACTCAATTCTTTTTTGACAGCGATGTTTATTTGCGTTTTGTTGAAAAATGCCAAAAAGCAAAAATTAATATTCCAATCGTTCCGGGGATTTTGCCAGTTAGTAACGTTAAGCAAGTAAAACATTTTTCTAAGATGTGTGGTGCGACAATTCCAAAATGGATGTCAGAAATTTTTGTTGGCTTGGATGAAAAAGAAGAGACAAGAAAACTAATCGCCTCAATTGTCGCAGTTGAACAATGCCGAATTTTACACAAAGCAGGAGTTAATGATTTTCACTTCTACACTCTAAATCGTTCAGATCTGACTATGGCGATTTGCCATGTTCTGGGCGTCAGATAAAAATCTTTCTAACCAATTCCTCTTAATATTTATCACTTAAATCTCTTAAAATGCTTCCTAAACGCTACAACCCTTCCGAATCTGAAGCTAATCTGCAAAAATTCTGGGCAACAAATAAAATTTACAAATGGCAAGATGATTTGCCAAAAGATCAAACTTTCGTAATCGACACCCCGCCACCAACCGTCTCTGGATTGCTGCATATGGGGCATATTTTTTCCTATACTCAGGCTGATTTTGTTGCTCGTTACAAACGAATGAAAGGTTTTGATGTTTTTTATCCAATGGGATTTGACGATAATGGGCTGCCAACTGAAAGGTTGGTTGAAAAAACCATTGGCAAAAAAGCTGGAGTTTATGAATCGGAGAATGGAAGAGGTTCTTTTGTCAAAGAATGTCAAAAAATCGTCGATGAAGCAGAGGTGGAGTTTGAAAATCTATTCAACACCGTGGCTCTTTCAGTCGACTGGGATCAGAAATATCAAACAATCTCTAAGCAATCACAGCAGCTTTCACAAGCTAGCTTTGTTGATTTGTTCAATAAAAATTCAGTTGAAAGAAGGTTTGCTCCGGTTTTGTGGGATATTGCTGACAGAACAGCACTTTCACAAGCTGATTTGGTTGATGCTGAAAAACCAAGTGCAATGCATGATATTAAATTCAAATCTGAGAATGATGAAGACATCATTATTGCCACAACCAGACCAGAACTTCTTGCTGCTTGTGTGGCAGTGATGGTTCATCCGACAGATGAGCGCTACAAACATTTGCATGGAAAAAATGCTGTTACTGCTTTGTTTGGTGTAAAAGTTCCAATTATTTCTGATGAATTAGTGCAGATGGACAAAGGCACCGGTGCAGTTATGTGTTGTACATTTGGTGATGAAACGGATATCAAATGGTGGCAAATCCATAATTTAGATTTGCGGGTTATTCTTCGAGGCGATGGAAAATTCATTGATGCGCCAGAATATTTAAGTGAGGAATCGAAAGAAGTTTACGCGGAGTTAAACATTGGCAAAAATGTCAAACAAGCCAGAGTTGCAATTGTTGAAAATCTTAAAGAAAAATCACTTCTAATAAGATCTGAAGAAATTACTCACACTGTCAAATGCGCTGAACGATCTGGTGCACCGATTGAAATTTTGGTTCAGCCCCAATGGTTCGTCAAAATTCTTAATAAAAAAGAAGAATTAAAAGCCAAAGCCAATGAATGTCATTGGTATCCAGAATTCATGAAAATAAGAGTTGAACAATGGATCGACAATCTGGCTTGGGATTGGTGCATTTCTCGCCAACGCTATTTTGGAGTTTCTTTCCCAATTTGGTATTCAAAAAGAGAAGGCGAAGAAGGAAAAATCCTAGTTGCTGATTTTGACCAACTGCCTATTGATCCACAAAGAGACTTGCCGAAAGGATATTTGGCTGACGAAGTTGAAGCTGAAACTGACATTATGGATACTTGGGCAACTTCTTCAATTTCTCCACAACTTTCAAGTCATGGAATTAGTGAAGATTTTTGTATTGACAAAGATCGTCACGAAAAACTTTTCCCTGCCGATCTTCGTCCACAAGCTCACGAAATTATTCGTACTTGGGCATTCTACACTTTAGCAAAAGCGACTCTTCATGAAGATAAAATTCCTTGGAAAAACTTGATGATCTCGGGTTGGTGCCTGGCAGCTGATAAAACCAAAATGAGTAAATCCAAAGGAAATGTTGTCACTCCACAAAGTTTGATTGAAGAAAAAAGTGCTGATGTCGTGCGTTATTGGGCCTCCGCCTCAAATTTGGGTGCAGATATTGCTTATTCTGAAGAGCTTTTTAAAATTGGTGGAAAATTGATCACCAAACTTTTTAATGCTTCAAAATTTGTAGCGCAGAATTTCACTGATTTAAAGTCCCAACCGACAAATGTTAAAGCAGATGTGGAAAGTGGAATCATCAATAAACAAGCTGATTTGTGGATTTTGAGCAGGCTGCAACAAACAATATCACAAGCGGAAAAAGAGTTTGAAAAATTCGAATATGCCAAGGCTAGGGCAGCGATTGAGGATTTCTTTTGGAATGATCTTTGTGACAATTATTTAGAAATTGTCAAAGTTAGATCTTATGGTTTGAGTGCTCAAAAATTTGAAGAAATGGATTTAACTGACGAGCAAAAGACAACAATAATAGCTGATCAACAAAGTGGGTTATTTTCTCTTCATCATTGTTTGGAAACAATCCTAAAACTCTTCGCTCCATTCATTCCTCATGTCACAGAAGATCTTTATCAGGCAATTTTTCCAAACAAAATAACGTCCATTCACCAAAGGGGAAGTTGGTGTGAATTATCACAATATTTCTCTTGCGAAGAAGCTTTAGCGGTAGGATCGGTTGCTGTTGAGGTGATTTTTAATATGAGAAAATTCAAATCTGATAATAGTTTATCTATGAAAACTCCAATTAAGCAATTTTCAATCAACAGTAAGGTTGATCTTGGGAAGATCGTGAGTGATTTGGAAAATGTTTGTAATGCGGGAGAAGTGTTGTTGAAAAATGAAGCAGGAAACGAAGATTTGGTTTTTAATATTGAGTCTTAATTGTTTGATCAAAAAAAAGTTGCCCGTGAGGCAACTTTTTTTGATATAAATCTAAACTGAAAAAGAATCTCCGCAGCCGCAGCTGGATTTTGCAATGGGGTTGATTATTTTAAAATAAGAGCTTCCAAGATCACGAGTAAAATCAACCACCCCGCCATCAATGAAACCCAAGGACATATCATCAACCACTAAGGTAGTTTTGTTACCATTAACAACTTTAAAATCGTCTTCATTTATCTTGTCATCTAAAGAAAATTCATAGCGCATTCCATTACATCCACCACCAAAAACGGTGATTCGCAGATGCTTATCTTTATTCTCTGGTTTTGATTTTAGTTCTAAAATTCTATCTTCTGCACTTGGGGATAGTTCAATTGTTTTGTTTTTCATGAAGTTTTTTTGTGTTTTTTAAAATAGCGTTTGCGCTCAAATTCTTATCCTGCCTTCTTTTTTCAAGTTCAGCAAGCACATCGCCAATCTCAATATCTTTACTGGCCAGTAAAACCAGAAGGTGGTAAATCAAATCTGCTGACTCAAGGATTGTTTGATTTTTTCCGTTTTTATGTTTAGGACCTTCAATTGAAGCTGTTGCAACCTCAAATGCTTCCTCAACAACTTTTTTGGCAATGTTTTCAGATCCAGAATTTGCTAAAAATGCTGTGTAAGAATTTTTTGGATCATCATTTTTAATTTTTTCTTTAATTTCTAAAAAAAGCGAATTGATAGTGTCGGTCATAAAATTAATGGTTGTTTTCTTAAGTTGATAAACCTAGTTACAATGGTTTGTAAATCAACCAATAATCTTGACAAACAAAAGCTTATTAGTAGCATTCGCGGCTCTTTTTTTAACCTTTAAATTTTCATCAAAATGACTATTCAATACACTTTTTCTATCTTGAAACCAGATGCTACCAAAAGAAATTTAACTGGTAAAATCAATTCTTATTTTGAAAAAGCCGGACTACAAATCGTTGCCTCTAAAAGAATTCAAATGACTAAAAAAATTGCTGAAACTTTTTATGGTGTTCACAAAGAACGCCCTTTCTTTAATGATTTGGTTAACTTCATGATCTCTGCTCCTGTTGTCGTTCAAGTTTTAAAAGGCGAAAATGCGGTTGCAAAAAACCGTGAAATCATGGGAGCTACTAATCCAAAAGATGCTGAAGCTGGAACTATAAGAAAAGATTTTGCTGAATCTATTGAAGCAAACTCTGTTCACGGTTCCGACAGTCTTGAAAATGCCCAAATTGAAATCGCTTATTTCTTTGCAGGAAATGAAATTGCAGAATAATTATTTCTTTTAAAAGATTGAGGTTAGGGCATTTATTTTGCTCTAGCCTCTTTTTTTTGTAAAAATTTTATTTAAAAAAATAAAAAAATGATTGAAATAAATCCCAAAAAAGAGAGCTTCTCAATAAGATTAAAAAGATCCTTACTCAAAGCTTTTAAGTTGATGATTTTTATTTCCCTTTTTGTTGGAGCGATTTATTTAATAATTCTGATGTCGGTTATTTTTATCGCTATTTCACTGGCTTTTGTAATTGCTTCATTCTTTTTTGTTAATCTTAAAAAGAAATAAATATAATTTTATTTTTGTCAAAATTTATCAAAATAAACATTTCACTTTTTGATCGTAGAAGCTAGAATCCTGCTTAAAATTTCGACTTGAAAATTCTCACTAAATAGCGTTTATCTGACCTTTTGAAAAATCAACATAAAAATCACAATAAGAGTAGGATGAAAGGAGTTTTTTATTGCCTTTTTATTAGCGCTTTTTTACTAACCTCATTTTCCTCCTCAAATATTAAAGCCCAGATTGCTAGCATAATCAGTGAAGATGACACCGGAATAACCGGGATTACATCTTTGATGAATGCAGCAATAAACAACGACCTTCAGGCAGTTCAATTTTTCTCTAGAGCTGGATCAAAATCAATTGACAAACAAAATATCGGAGGAGCAACCGCTCTTCACATCGCCGCCAGAAATAATAATACCAAAATCGCATCAACTCTGATTGAAAATGGCGCCAACATAAACATTACTGATAATGAAGGATGGACACCGCTCATGAGAGCTTCTTTGTCGGGAAACCCTTCTTTAATTAGAATTTTGTTGAATGTAGGTGCATATGCCACAAAGATTAACTCATTTGGTGAAACCGCAATTATTCACGCAACATTGTCTGAATGTTCCGAGTGTTTAGAGCAGTTATTTTCTGGATATGACTTTATTAAAAATCTTAACAAAACAACCCTTAAAGATCAGCTTAGTAAGGCTATGAAAATCGCGGTTAATAAGAACAATGAGCAGATGAAGTTGATTATACAGAAATATTTAGACGACCTAGAAAGTGAAATTAAAACTCTTGATGTTTTGGATAAGGAATATGTTGCTAAAGATATAAATAGTGGGGTGAGGGTGATAAATATTGACTCTCTTGATAATAAAAAAAATACCCAAAAAATTAAAAAAAGACAATCTTTAAATCATCTAAAAAAAAATAACATAAAAGCATACAGGTTTTTTATTGAGGAAGAACCTAAGATGGTCAAGAGTATTTCTTCCAGAAACATTGGTAACGTTTCAGAAATCGATTTTCCCATTGCCAAAATTTATAAAAAAAATATCAAATATAGCCTAATTAGCGGTCCAAAAGGTATTAAAACTTCCCACCTAAAGAATATTAGGGGTCCTCAATCAAAAGAAAAAGAACTTACAGAAATATCAACTCTTGAGCCTAAGAAAAAAGTATTTGTTGAGTCAGACGGGTTTTATGAAGAACAAAAAATTGATAAAAAACCAATTGTCACGATTGGCATGGAGGATGAAAAAAATGCTAAAAAGAATAAGGATCTGACGAAAAATATATATGACAAAGATGGTAGTTTTTCAAATCAAAACCTGGAACAGGTGAGGTCCAAAAAATACTTGGAGACGATTAAAGTTAAAAAGAGATTCATATTTCTTGGAGACAAAAAACCATTCAAGCCATTCCAAAAAACTAAAGAAATATCCGGCAAAGTCGTCACTCCGAAAAAGAAGGATAAAATCGTGGTTAAGAAATTCTTTATTAAAAAAGATTCACCAAGATTAGCCAGAAGACACCATTCAAATTCCGACGTGATAATGAACTCTTATCCAAAAAAAAGTGATGTAAGCGTAAGTGAAGACTTTCAAAACAAAGAGCAAATGAATCCTGATCCTCAAATCAAAAAAGTAAAATTCAAATTTTCCGGACAGAAAAAACCTTTTATGCCTCTTTACAAAAAATAAATTCCTCTTTTTCAAATGATTAGGTAAGTGTAATTTTCTATTGATATTTCTTTCTTTGATTGTCAACAATTACATCTGTGGGGACTTTTTTTGTGCCCATCTTAGCGAGGCAATTGATGTTATAGAGTTTTAAAGTTGGCTGACAAAATCACAATGAGTGATTACTGTCGATCAATTAACAAGAGAAGGTTCATAGTTTTGATCTTACTGCCAAAAAGGATTTAGCAATGTTTATAATTTTTTTCTTGTATTACCAAAACATCATAACCTTATTTTACATAATATACATTATACAATTATTATAAGTGAGAGAAGAGCGGGTCTTTTTTTAAAATAAACTCTCAAACCCTGATTTCTTAACCCGTAACATTCAACGTCCTTACAAAAGGATAATTAATAATAATGATGGAAAACAACCAATTCTTTCATTTTACCATCTTCATCCGGATATATTTATCTCACCAATAATTTATCTTACCAAGAAGATCTGTTCATTTTAATATTTTATGAAAATTTTGGTATTGAGGCTGTAATATTTAAAAACTCCAAAATTACACAATATACAGATGACCCTACTTTGATATTCTGACATTTGAATTGTTGATTTTAATCTTTACTTGCCAATAATCCATTGACCTTAAAATCACTCTTTACTTATCATGAATAGCTCCTCTTTTAACGCACAAAATAAAACGAAAAAGATTGCCGTTATTGGCTCTGGAGTTTGGGGGTTGGCAATTTCTAGGTTATTGGCCAGAAATGAAAATCAAGTCAATGTTCTTTCTCAATTTGAAGATGAGGCGGATACTATCAATAAAGACTACCCCCAATTACTTGCGAGTACAAATTTTGAATCAACAATCAAAGATTGTAGCTTTATTTTTATCGTCGTTCCATCGAACGCAGTTTTGTCGGTCTTAAAAACCTTATCTCAAAATCATATTTCTTTAGAAACTAGATTAATTATATGCACTAAAGGAATCGATTCTGAAGGGTTAAGACTTTTTAGTGATTGCATTGAATATGAGTTGCCAAAAGTAAATTATGCTATTTTGGCTGGACCAAATTTTGCTGGTGAAGTCGCTGAATCGCTCCCAACAACAACCACAATCGCCTCAAAAGACAGGAAAACTGCCATTAAATTCTCTTCTTTGCTTGAAAATGAAAATTTTCTTCCTGTAATCTCCGATGACATCGTTTCCGCACAGATATTTGGTTCAATAAAAAACATTTTAGCCATTGGTTGCGGCATTATTGATGGGATGAATCTTGGTGAAAATGCTAAAGCGGCATTGGTTTTAAAAGGCATTTTAGAAGCAGAATCTTTAATTAATAAACTTGGTGGAAATACAAAAGAAAGTTTTATTTCTCCTTGTGGTTTAGGAGACCTGTTCCTTACTTGTTCAAGTAAAAAATCAAGAAATAACACGCTTGGAACTTTGATTGGAAAAGGAAAAAAAATAGAAGATATATTAGCAAGTAAAATAACTTACGAAGGATTTAATGCCTCTGAATCAATGATTAAATTTGCAAAGAAGCACCAAACAACCCTACCCCTTTGTCAGCAAATTAATCACATTTTACAAAGTAATTTTTCTATCCAGGAAATTAAGTCTATTATTTCCAAAGCAGTTTTAAGTCACTAAAAACAATCAATTATAAATAAAAAATGATTCTAATCATCGATTTCGGTAGCCAAGTAACTCAACTCATCGCCAGGCGAATCCGTGAACTAAACATTTATTGCGAAATTAAGAACCCTAACATTTCGCTTGATCAAATTAAAAAAATCAATCCTGACGCAATTATCCTTTCCGGTGGCCCTGAATCAGTTTATGAAGAAAATGCCCCAACAATTGACGTGGGAATCTTTGAGTTGAATTTGCCGATTTTGGGTATTTGTTACGGACAGCAGTTAATTTGCCATTTGCTTGGTGGAAAAGTTGAAAGTTCAAGTGAAAGAGGTTTTGGAAAATCAATTCTTGAAATTGATGATGGTGGGGATTTATTTAAAAACATAGAAGGATTGAAGAGTCAAGTCTGGATGAGTCATGGAGACATAATATCTCAAATTCCTCAAGGTTTTGAAATGATCGGAAAAGCTCAATCAGCTCCTTTGGCGGCAATTGCAGATAAAAAAAGAAAAATCTATGGTGTGCAATTTCATCCAGAAGTTGAACATTCTTTAAATGGTAGGCAAATTCTGAAGAACTTTGCCATTGACATTGCTGGTTGTAAGCAAGATTGGACAATGGGTAATTTTATGGAAGAGCAAATTGCTGAAATTAAGGCTAAAGTTGGAGATAAGCATGTTGTTTGTGGATTGAGCGGTGGAGTTGATTCCTCAGTTGTTGCGGCCTTGATTCATAAAGCGATTGGTAAGCAATTAACTTGTATTTTTGTTGATCATGGTTTACTTCGAAAAGACGAGGGAAAGCAAGTAAGGGAAGTTTTTGAGGATCATTTTAAAGTCAATTTGATATATGTTGATGCAGCGGATTTATTCTTAAAAAACCTTGAGGGAATTAGTGATCCTGAGAAAAAAAGAAAAATCATTGGAAAAACTTTTATCGAAATTTTTGATACTGAAGCCAGCAAAATTGATAATGCAGAATTTTTGGCGCAAGGAACTTTATACCCTGATGTTATTGAATCTGCTCATCCGAATGGTGGAAAAAGTCACACCATTAAATCTCATCATAATGTTGGCGGTTTGCCAAAAGACATGAAACTCAAACTTATCGAGCCAGTTCGTACATTGTTCAAAGATGAAGTTAGAAAATTGGGAATTGAGCTAGGTCTCTCCAAACAAATGATTTCTCGCCATCCTTTCCCTGGTCCAGGTCTTGCAATTCGCATTCCCGGAGAAATAACATTGGAAAAAGCCAAAATTCTTCAAGAAGCAGATGCGATCTATCTTGATGAAATCAGAAAATTCGGACTTTATGATCAAATCTGGCAAGCATTTTGTGTATTGCTTCCAGTAAAAACCGTTGGTGTGATGGGCGATGCCAGAACCTATGAATACGTTCTGGCAATGCGAGCAGTGACCTCAACTGATGGAATGACAGCAGATATTTTTCAATTTTCATATGAGTTTTTAACTGCCGCCACCAACCGCATCATCGGTGAAGTTCGTGGAGTAAATCGCGTAGTTTATGATGTTACTTCAAAACCTCCAGGAACAATTGAATGGGAGTAGTTTAATTATGAGTTATTCGTTTGATTTGACTGCTTCAGTTTTTGGTCTATTAACCTTGTCTTTATTTTGGAAACAACTTTACGATTAGGCTAAGATGAATACTATAATGTCCGATTTACAATATTGTAAATCGGAAGAAGGCAAGATTCTGACTATTGCTTACCAAGAAATACCAATGAAAGAAACTTTGCATTACATTACTAGTTTGGACTATTAAAGATTTTATATTTTGCGTGGATTTGTTTTGCCTGATTGTAGCAATATTCAAAATAATACAAATCCTCTTCAGAAAACCCGTGATTACCAATTTATCTATACGATAAGATCATAATTTATCGAAACTTTTTTATTAAAAAATAAACCTTAAATCACAAAATCATGACAAAATTCACTCTTCCATACAACCAACCAATCGATTCCAACAAAAGAATCGCTTATGTCAATGCGCGAATAATTGATCCTGAAACCAAATTTGACAAAATTGGACAGCTTTTAACTATTGGGAACAAAATTGCTGATTTTGGTGAAAATTTAGATATACCAGAAGATGCACAAATTGTTGATTGTGGTGGAAATATTCTTTGCCCTGGATTGATCGATATTCAAGTTCATTTTAGAGATCCTGGACAAACTCACAAAGAGGATATGACTTCAGGAAGTAAATCTGCTGTTGCCGGAGGAATAACTACTGTGGTTTGCCAGCCAAATACTGCTCCTGTTTTGGATTCAGTTATGGTTTTTGAATATTTGCGACTTAAAGCTGCCGAGACTGCTTATTGCAATGTTAGGGCATATGCGGCAATTACTCGAAATATGAAAGGTGAGGAAATCACTGATATGAGCAGTTTGAAAGATGCTGGTGCGGTTGGATTCACTGATGATGGCCTTCCTGTTATGAATGCCAATGTGATGAGAAGAGCAATGGAATATGCTAAAAACTTAAATGTTCCAGTTGCACAGCATGCTGAAGATCTCAATTTGACCAATAGAGGTTGTATCAATGAAGGTGAGGTTTCACTTGAGCTTGGAGTTCGTGGTGTTCCAAATATTTCTGAATCAGTTATGGTTGAAAGAGATTTGGCTATTTTAGAAGCTGTTGGCGGACATTATCACTTGCTGCATTGCTCAACAAGGGAGGCTCTAGATGCAATTCGTAGAGCAAAAGCAAAAGGATTAAAAGCTACTGCCGAAGTCTCCCCCCATCATTTCACTTTGACTGATAGAGCTGTTTTGGATCAGGGATCTAACGCTAAAATGAACCCCCCACTCAGAAGTGAAGAAGATCGTCTAGCTTTGATTGAAGGGTTGAAAGATGGAACAATTGATGCTATTGCAACTGACCATGCTCCACATGACGCTGCTTCAAAAAATAAACCTTTAGAAGAAGCTGCTTTTGGAATTGTTGGTGTTGAAACAATGTTACCACTTTCATTGGCACTTTATCACAACGGCACCCTGCCCTTGATTGATTTGCTTGCAGCTATGACCTACAAAGCTGCTGACATTATTCATTTTGATGGCGGAAGAATTGCAAAAGGATCTAGGGCAGATTTAATATTGATCGATTTGAATCATGAATGGACAATTGATCCAGAAAAATTCTTCAGTAAATCAAAAAACTCTCCTTTTAAAGACATCAAGGTAAAAGGAAAGACAATCAAAACAATTGTTGGCGGAGTTGCTGTTTATCAAATCTAGATTTATTAAATGTCAGTTTCCAAATCACCCAACCAATCAACGAGTAAATTATCCGCTTACAAAAAACCATCAATAATCCTGAGTGTAATTATTGCACTTGGGATAGTTTATGGCGACATCGGAACTTCTCCACTCTATGTGATGCGAGCAATTATCTTTGATAAGGTAATTGACGAATTTCTAATTTTAGGAAGTCTTTCTTGCATTTTTTGGACGCTCACCCTCCAAACCACTTTAAAATACATCATAATTGTTCTGCAAGCTGACAGAAAAGGGCAAGGCGGGATGTTGGCACTCTATTCCATTATCAAGAAAGGAAAGAGTTGGTGGCTAGTATTTTTTGCTATGGTTGGTGCTGCGATGCTTCTATCTGAAGGTTTGATTACTCCTGCAATTTCAGTTTCCTCGGCGGTTGAGGGTTTGCAAATTATCTACCCAAAAATCAGCACCCTGCCAATTGTTATTTGCATCTTACTGGTATTATTCTCCATTCAAAGACTTGGGACCTATATTGTCGGGTTTCTTTTTGGGCCAATAATGCTTTTGTGGTTTTCGATGATTGGTGGATTTGGCCTGCACAATATTTTGTCAGAAATACACATTCTAGATGCTATTAACCCAGTCCACGCTTACGAATTTTTAGTATATTATCCTCAGGCATTTTGGCTTCTTGGTGCCGTATTTTTATGCACAACGGGAGCGGAGGCCCTCTATTCTGACCTTGGGCATTGTGACAAAAAAAGCATTCGTCGCGGCTGGGCTTTTGCAAAAACATGTTTACTGCTCAATTATTTCGGGCAAGGAGCCTGGCTTTTACAGCACAGAGGGGCAATTCTTAGTAGCGACATCAATCCATTTTACTCAATAATACCTGAATGGTTTTTATTGCCCAGTATCGCCATTGCCACAGCAGCAGCAATAATTGCCAGCCAAGCTTTGATTAGTGGATCATTTAGCTTGATCAATGAAGCTACTCGCCAAAATCTATGGCCAAAAATTAGAACTGACTACCCAACTGACAAACAAGGTCAAATTTTCATGCCTTTGGTAAATTGGTTCTTGTGTTTCGGCTGCATTGGGGTGACTTTATATTTCAAAGAATCCGCTAATATGGAGGCGGCTTATGGCTTGGCAGTTGTCACTACCATGATGTGTACCACCGTTCTTTTTACCGCCCTTCTTATTAGCCGAAAAGTTTCGAAATGGATAATTTATCCATTCTTTATTTTCTACATAATATTCGAAAGTGCGTTTTTAGTCGCTAATTTGGCAAAATTTATTCATGGTGGATGGATTGTTTTGCTGGTTGCGTCACTACTTTTCTTTGTGATGTGGGTTTGGTATCAAGCAAAAATTTTCAAAAGAAGGCATACGAGATTTACTGATTTTAACGAAGTTTTGCCACTTTTAGTTGATCTTAGCAATGATGATACTGTTCATAAAACTGCCACACATTTGGTGTATATGACCTCCTCACAGAGCGCCGATGAAATAGAAACTAAAATTATGTACTCTCTTCTGGAGCGTCAGCCCAAAAGAGCGGACATGTATTGGTTTGTCCATATTGAAATTGTTGATGAGCCATATTTGTATGATTACAAAGTTAGTGTTCTTGCCCACAAAGATTCAGTAAGAATTGATTTTAGACTTGGGTTTAGAGTTGAGCCGCGTATTCAGCTATTTTTCAATATGATTTTAGAGGAATTAATAAATAACGATGAAATTCACATCACCAATCATCATGAATATAAAAGGCAAAAGCATGTTTTTGGGGATGTTAGTTTTGTGTTCTTGAAGAAATTTATCTCCAATTACCATTACTTACCTTTCTATCAAAGATTTGTGATTAGTTCCTATTATTTGATTGATCATATTGCAGTTTCAGAAGACGACGCTTTTGGAATTGACGATTCTGATGCAATCATCATTGAGAAAGTGCCAATTAATTTCAAATCCACGCCTAACGACATAAAGCTAAATCGAATTTATGAATAGATCTTAGCTAATGATTATTTTCTCTAAATATAAATTTTTGTTAATATTAATCCTAGTCGCAGTATTTTTGGCGCTTGGAAATCCCTACCTTAAACCTCATAATAAAATATTTTCTCAAGCATTTGCAACAAATGATGTAGATAATTTTGTTAAAATTAGCGGTTTTTATTCTGCGCAAAAAGCAGAATATTTTTATCATAATCTACCTAAGAAATATTTAAAAAATGTCAGAAAAGCACCAACCAACTCTTACCGGAGCTCTAAAAAACCTTTTGAATATTACCTTAAAATTTCACTCAAAAACCAATCCTCTTCTCAGGAAATTTGTGATTTAGTAGAAGACAAAAGTCTCAAATGCCCAACATTCGAAAAGCCAAATTTTAAAAATAAAAAACAATTTAAAAATCCTCGTAGCTATAAATTTTCAGGAAAGTCCAAAACTCCGCTCGAATTTAAAACCACAGGAGTTCAATCTATAATTGATAAAAAAACTAAAGTTACGGACGAAATCTTTATTCGTCAGCAGAATCTACCTGAATTTGAAGATTTGGAAATAATTGGAAGTGATAAAATCGAAGATGATCTTTCTTCTGATTTTTCAAAATTTGAGCAGCCTGATGAAAAATATGAAGAAATAAAGAACAAGATTGCTCTACAAATAAAGCAATCGGGGGGAAAAATTAATCAATCGCAGGATTTGAATTCGGCTAATCAGAGCCTTATGAACTTAGGAATTGAAGGAGCTAGTAATTATGGAAGTGACTATGTTTTTAAATCTTTAGAAAAAAGAAAATCTGTGGATATTCCTGATTCAGATAATTCTTTTCTTAAAAAGGTTAAAACTAATTTTTTTGCAAATTCTAAAAATACCATCAAGAGTTTTTTTTCTGGGTTCGTAAAAGGAAAAACCTCCAAAGGAGCAGAGGATAAAGAGCTGGTTAGTAAAAAAACTGATGAACTTTCTATTGGAAGTGCGAAAAGTGTGGTTGATGCTGGAATATCGGCAGCCAAAAAAAGTGATATTTATTTCCTTCGAAACCTTGAATTGGAATATAAATTAAGGGTCTTGACTAGTTAAGGGGATTTTTTCTGATAATTTCCAGCAAAATTTTATATAAATCTTGCTTACGATTATTGAACCTAAATTCACTTTCTTTTAAATGCAAAATAAATTTCTCATCTGTTAA
>JBLHTM010000015.1:0-21436 GCA_047627215.1 Rickettsiales bacterium
TTCCTGGAATAAGTGCAGTTGTGATAACAATATCTTGCTTAATGATGGTGTCAAAAATGATCTGAGCTTGTTTTTTCTTATATTCTTCAGTCATCTCTTTGGCATATCCAGCCTTGGTTTCACCATCGACATTCGACTGATCGGAAACTTCAATAAATTTTGCACCAAGTGATTGAACTTGCTCTTTTGCGGCAGCGCGCACGTCAAAAGCACTAACAACCCCACCCAATCTTTTCGCGGTTGCAATTGCTTGAAGACCAGCAACTCCTGCACCCAGAATCATAATTTTTGCCGGAGTGATAGTTCCTGCTGCGGTCATCATCATCGGAACTGCAACGTCAAGCTCAGATACTGCATCAATTACCGCCCTATATCCAACAAGGTTACTTTGCGAAGAAAGGACATCCATAGATTGTGCCCTGGTAATTCTGGGAAAAAGATCGGTTGCAAAAGCCTTAATTCCCGCTTCTTGATATATATTTTTTTCTTGATTTTGACTCATATTTAGCATCCCGACCAGAACAACATCTTTTTTATGATTTCCGATTTTTTTCAACTCCTCTTCATCTAAAGGCCCAACCTTCAAAATTACATCAACATCAGCAATAATTTCAGAAATATTTTCAACTATAACAGCTCCGGCATTTTTATAATCTTCATTCTGATTTCCAGAAGCAACACCAGCACCAGACTCAATAAGAACTTCGTAACCAAGTTTTCCGTACTTAGAAATTAGGTCAGGAGTAATTGCTACTCTTTTTTCATCTTTATTATTTTCTTTTAAAGCTAAAATTTTCATCAATTTATATAATTTATATTGGTAATAAACCGCGAAAAGCATCGGGTATCCCCTCAAGATGGGGCGTGGATCATGCCACGTTCTTAAAAAATAATTCTGGTGCGGTCGAGAAGATTCGAACTTCCACTCCCGATTAAAGGAACAGCGACCTCAACGCTGCGCGTCTACCAACTCCGCCACGACCGCATATAAAAATGGTTAAACATCTATCTGTTTTGACAAAAAATATTTAACTCCCTCATATTACTTTGCCTTTCAAAATGAAGATTAAAAATTTCATTTTGAAAGGCGGATAATATGGTTGGCAATAAATGTTAGATTAGTGCCTTTACTCGATTTAAAGCAACAACAAACATTGGTAAATCTAAATTAATTTGCTCTTTTAATTCACAAATAAATCCATCATACCTTTGAACCATGAAGCTTCGACTCTCTATCCAGCTTCCAACAGATGGTTTTTTGGGACAAGAATTTTTATCAAAACATCTGTGCTCAATCGCCTGCTTAGCAAACTTCATCTGAAAACTATACAAATCCTCTAAAATTGCTTTTAGAGATAATTTTTGCCAATCATTCTCAACGTCAACTTGAGCAATTCGACTTCTAAGCCATTTTAAATTAAGTCTAGTTCCAACTTCAAAATAAATTTTAGCAATTGCCTTTAGATTGACATCAGAATGAGTAGCGATTTCAGCAATATCAAAAGCTGAAGCTAGAGGATCCATTGCGGCAATTTTTCTTGCTAGTTCCTTAGGAGTGTTGGAATCAGAATATCTTTTAACTTTTTTAGCAAAGGAATGCTGAGAAGCTGTTGCCAAAATGTCTTCAAGAATTTCCAAAAGCTGGGTTATTATTGACCCATATTTGATTATAGATGTTGAAATATCAATTTTCTGCTGATTGCGAAGCAGCCAAACCACCGCCCTTTCCAAAAATTTATTGATGGTGAAGAACATTTGAGATTGAATGTTATTGGGAATTTTACTTCCCAAAACATCAATTTCCGCCCATATTTCATCAAGACCAAAAGCGTCGCAAGCTATAATATAATTTCTAACGATATCGATTGGCATAAAACCAGTATCACTAGCAATTTGATTAACGAATGTAATTCCAGCCTTATTTACTATTGAATTAGTAAGTACAGTGGCAATTATTTCAGACCTCAATTGATGATTTCTAATTTCATAAGGGAACTTTTCTTGCAATAACTTAGGGAAATATTTAAATAAATCAGGCTCTAAATATGAATCTTTTACCAAGTCAGAAGCAAGAATTTGCGGGTATAAATCCATTTTACTGTAGGCAAGCATAACGCAAAGTTCAGGCCTGCTTAAGCCAATTTTATCGGCTTGTCTTTTAGCTATTTCTTTATTGGTTGGCAAAAATTCAACTGCCCGATTCAAAACTCCTGATTTTTCTAAGCTATTTAGAAATTGAGCTTGATATCCAATGCTTAAATATCCCTGTGAATGAGAAATTGAAACCGCTCTAGTTTGCTCTTCATTGTCATTTAACACCAAATCAGAAACCTCTTGGGTCATCTGTTCCAAAATTTCATTTCTTCCTTCTAGAGATACTTTTCCCGCTTTCATAGCAGCAGTCATGACAATTTTGATATTTACTTCATGGTCAGAGCAATCAACTCCAGCCGAATTATCCATCGCATCAGTGTTGATTCTTACGCCATTTAAAGAAGCCTCAATTCGGCCTTTTTGAGTTAATCCCAAATTTCCTCCCTCACCCACAACTTTACATTGCAACTGATTTCCATTGACTCTCAAAACATCATTAATTCTGTCACCAGCATCAAGATGGCTTTCGTCGCTTGCTTTGACGTAAGTTCCAATTCCGCCATTCCAAATCAAATCAACCGGTGATTGCAAAATTAGTTTGATCAATTCATCGGGAGTTAACTCCTCCCCCTCCTCAATTATCAAAGATTTTCTAACTTCAGGTGAAATAGGTATTTTTTTTAAGGTTCTTGCAAAAATTCCCCCACCCTTAGAAATTTTTGATTGATCGTAGTCTGTCCAACTTGATCTTGGTAATTCAAAAATTCTTTTACGCTCCTCAAACGAGGATGCTGATTCAGGATCTGGATCAAGAAAAATATGCATATGGTTGAATGCAGCAACTAGCTTTATATGCTTTGAAAGAAGCATCCCATTGCCAAAAACATCTCCCGATAAATCACCAATTCCAGCACAAGTAAAATCTTCTTCTTGAATATCTATTCCCATTTCAGAGAAATGCCTTACGACCGCAACCCAAGCACCTTTAGCGGTGATTCCCATTTTTTTATGGTCATAACCAACAGAACCTCCAGAGGCAAATGCATCGCCTAGCCAAAAATTATATTCAGCAGAAATTTCGTTAGCAGTATCAGAGAATGTTGCAGTTCCTTTGTCGGCTGCAACCACCAAATAAGGATCATTTTCATCATACCTAATAACATTTTCCGGATTAATTATCTCGCCATCAATAACATTATCTGTGACGTCCAAAAGACCCTTTAGGAAGGTTTTATAGGCCTCAATACCATTATTCAGCACCTCTTCTCTGCTTAGTCCTATGGTGCTTTTTTTAACAACAAAACCCCCTTTTGAGCCAACCGGAACAATAACAGCATTTTTAGTCATTTGCGCCTTTACCAATCCCAAAACCTCCGTTCTAAAATCATCGTGACGATCAGACCAACGAAGTCCACCCCTAGCAACTTTTCCACCTCGAAGATGGACCCCCTCAACATCAACTGAATATACAAAAATTTCAGCATACATTATTGGTAAAGGTAAATCGATGATTTTTGAAGAATCAAATTTGAATGAAGCGTAACTCTTTTCTTTTCCATCTGCAGATCTTTGATAGAAATTTGTCCTTATAGTAGCCTCGATGATATTTAAAAATTTTCTAATCACGACATCTTCAGCAACATCAGTAATTAAACTCAAACCATGTTTTATTTTTCCCGATATTTCTTCAATTTCCTGGGATCTATTTTTAGAAAAATGAGGATCAAATTTCGCCTCAAAAAGCTCAATCAACAATTTGGTCAAACGGCAGTTTTTTACCAAAACATCGGAAAGATAATTCTGGCTATACCTAAGTCCAATTTGATAAAGATATTTGCTATAACCTCGAAGCAAGTATATTTGCCTCCAATCTATCTCTGCATAAAAAACAAGGCGATTTAAATGTCCTATGGTTGCATCTTTTGACCAAATTTTACCAATAGTTTCAATAAAATTATCCCTTACTTGGTTACTTAGTTTTTCAGCTTTTTCACATAAATTAAGGTTGAAATAATGAATCCAAATGTCTTGTTTGCCGTTGGGAGAAGCCAGGTATGTATTTTCAAGAACAACGCTGAAACCAAAGCTATCTAGCACCGGCATTATATTTGAAAGCAGTAATTTTTTCCCTGAACTATATAATTTTAACTCGACAGTATCTTTTTTAGAAAAACTTCTTTGATACAAATCACAAACAACTTCACCGTCCTTAATGCTTGATCCAATATGGCCGATATCACGAACCGCAGCTTTTGCATCAAAATAATTGGTGTATCCAGCTGAAAAGGCTCCGTTGTACAACTCAAGAATTTTCCTAGCTTGTCCTTCGGAGAATTTCTTTAAAATCTCATCCTTCAAATCATCATTCCATGAGCGACATAGTTTGATTAATTTTTTTTCCAAAACACCCAAATCAACATCAGGAATTCCATCGGTTGTTCTGACCACCAAATGTATTCTGGTTAGATTTGAGTCTGTGGTTTGAACGAAAGATCCAGCAATCTTTCCCTTGTAGGCTTTAGAAATCAAATCTTGAATGCTTTCTTTTAATTCAGTGTTAAATTTATCTCTTGGGATAAAAATCAAATAGCTGACAAATCGACAGAACTTATCATTCCTAGAAAACATTCTAACCAACGATCGACCCGCTATAGCGACAATTCCCGTAGAAATTCTCAAAAGATCATCTACGCAAATTTGCAGTAATTCGTCTCTTGGATAAGATTCAAGAGTCGAGAGTAAGTCTTTTAACTTAGAGCTGCTTTTTCCATAGCCTGAACTCAATATTACTTGTTCAATTTTTTTACGAACAATTGGAATATTTTTTGGATTTTGGTAATAGACCGAAGAAGTAAAAAGACCGATAAAGCGGTATTCACCAATCACTTTTCCGTTATCGTCAAACTTTTGAATGCGAATTCTCTCAGCTTCAGAATTGCGATGGATTTGTGATTTGTAACTTGATTTGAGGATTTCAACTAAATATGGATTTTTAATGACATTGTCAATTTCTTTTGAAGATGCATTAAAAATGCTCAGCTTTGTAGTTTTATATTCCGATTTGTAAGCTCCGAGCCTGCTGTTCGGAACTTCTTTGTAATTGTGGATTCCGTCTTTAAGATTAACCTCAAATTCGACAGCTCCTAAAAAAATAAAGCTATCACTAGACATCCAATCAACAAAACTAGCCGCCTCTTTAACGTCAAAATCAGAATTATGCGCATCCTTCCCTTTTGATATTTTTACCTCTCGGGAAATCAGTTCATGTCCAGATTTTTTTGCCAATTTTATCATTGCAGACCAATCAGAAACTGCCATCTTGACAGTCTTAAGAACTTCAAATAAACGATTCTCGATTGATTTTAATTCATTGTCAGGAATTTTCTCCAAATGAAGCTGTATCAAAGACTCGTTAGAGCAATCCTTCTCTTTTGCAAAAGATACGATTTTTTCACCAGATCTGTGGGCGGTTAGAATCGGATGAATGATGTTTTTGACTTGGATATTTTTACTATCGAACTGCATAACAACTGAATCAACCAAAAACGGCATATTTTCGTTAGAGACGTCGAGAATTGTGTATTGAGATTCAAAACCATCCTTTTTTTTTGTGGGGTTGTGAAGCCTTACTTTAAAGTCATTTTCGGGCTTAGAAGAGAAGAATTCAAAGCTAGACAAAACTAAATTGAACAAATCTTCAGTGTCATAATTAACAAAATCTTGCCCTACTGAATCTGAGAAAAATATTTCAATAAACTCCAATAAATATTTATCAGAAAAACTCTTATTATTTAGTTTTTTGTCTAAAGCAAATTTTTTAACTTGCTCAATTATTAATTGCATTTCTTGCATGTTCGAGAAAATAGATTTTGTTATTTTTTAACTATGTTGCTTGCCAATATTCCGACCATTTGTCTTCCTTCCATTCTTGGTCTTGATTCAAATTTTGCAGTTTCAATAACGTCATTAGTTATGTCGAGCATCATTTTGTCAGCTAGTTCTAAATGTGACATTTCACGTCCTTTCAGCCTAATTGAGATCTTAACTTTGTCGCCATTGTCAATAAATTTCAAAACATGCTTAACCTTAAAATTGTAATCACCTTTGCCAATATTGATTGAGAATTTGACCTCCTTGGTTTCGACAATTTTTTGTTTTTTACGAGCTTCAGCTGCTTTTTTTTGCATCTCATATTTCATCTTGCCAAAATTTGCAATTTTACAAACTGGAGGAGCGGCATTGGGGGAAACTTCAACCAAGTCCAAACCAGCATCAAATGCCATTTTCATAGCTTGGTCAATAGCAGTAACTCCAATCATTTCACCCTTTTCATCGATTAGTCTGACTTCTTTTACTTGAATCTTTTCATTAAGTCTAAAACTTTTACCGGCTATTTTGTTGAGGTTGGGATTGAATTTTTGTTTCACTATGTTTTATGTTGATTAATAAGTTTGGGCCCGAGATCAGGAAATTTAAGGCGGGAATAATAGGCTGGCAATATTAATTTTCAAAGATTTTTTGGTATTTAAGAAGTTAAATGATAAATATTACCTTTCGCAAAATAAAAAATTCAATCCCACAACTTAAATAAAGCAAAAAATGGTCGACCCGAAAACAACCTTAATCATTAATGTAATAGCTGCAATACTGACTACGTCTAGCTTTCTTCCTCAAGCAATAAAGACAATAAAGACCAAAGACACCTCGGGAATTTCAATGTTGATGTATCTAATGTTTGTTACTGGAGTTTTTTTCTGGGGGATTTTTGGAATCATGATAAATAATTACCCGATAATTATTGCCAATGTAGTTACGTTTATTTTTGCTGGAACGGTTTTGGTCATCAAAATTAAGAATTCAATTAAAAATTTTGACAAGGAATCAATTTTTGTTTACAGGATTTTTTTAAAAAAATAACTATTAATATATTTTCCATCTTACATATAAAAAAAATATGAAAAAATTTCTTATTTACGGCCTTGGAATTTCAGGAATGGCGGCGATTGATTTTTTACTAAAAAAAAATCTACCTATTTTAGTCGGTGACGACAATCCGGAATCTCCAGAGAAACTGCCAAAAAATCCCAATTTAAAAATCGCTAAAAAAATCGAAGAAATAAATTGGCAAGAAATTGATTGTCTGATTCTTGCTGCCGGAATTGCACTTACCCACAAAATTGCCATTAGTGCAAAAAACAACAATTGCCCGATTATCTGTGATGTTGAAATTTTACACCGATTTAGCCCTGAGGCAAAATTCATCGGCATCACCGGAACCAATGGAAAATCAACTACCACCGCCCTCACGGGACATATTTTTGATGAAGATAAAAAACCTCATGCAACTGGAGGAAATATTGGCTTCGCCGCCCTCGCCTTATCCAAACTCAAAAAAGATGAAAATTACATTATTGAAGCATCGTCTTACCAACTGGATTTGATTGATAAAACCAAATTTCATATTACCAATCTTTTAAATATAACTCCGGACCATCTTGATCGTCATGGTAATATGGAAAATTATGTCGCTGCGAAGAAAAATATTTTCAAAAACCAAGCCGAAGATGATTTTGCGTTAATTGGAATCGACAATAAAAATTCTGCTCAGGTTTTTGAGGATTTGAAGAATGATCCAAACTTCAAAGCTAAATTAATTCCCGTTTCTACAAAAAAAATTATTAAAGGCGGAATTTCTATTTTAGGAAATAAAATCACAAATATTGACGGTTCAGTTTTTGATCTCAAAAACCGAATCTTAAAAGGCGAACATAACTCTCAAAATATCGCCTTTGCTTTTGGCAATGCTTTTTTATCCGGAATTGATCCAAAGATAATTATCAAATCAATTGAGAATTTCAAAGGGCTGAGGCACAGAATGCAATTTGTAGAAAAAATTGATGGAATAAATTTCATCAATGATAGCAAAGCAACAAACGCTGAATCGACGGAGAACGCTTTAAAATCATTTGAGAATATTTACTGGATTGTCGGCGGGAAAGCCAAGGATGGAGGAATATCGGATTTAAAAAAATATTTCCCAAAAGTTACGCATGCATTTTTAATTGGCGACTCATCAGAAGATTTTGCTAAAACTCTGAGAGGAAAAGTTGAATATTCTAAATGTGAAACTTTGGAGAATGCTTTTGTAAAAGCCCGAAAAATAGCTTTGGTGGATTCTTCTCAAGAAAAAACAATCCTACTTTCACCAGCTTGCGCTTCTTTTGATCAATGGAAAAATTTTGAATTAAGAGGCGATTTCTTTATTGAATTAGTCTCAAAATTGAATAAATAACAATTGACTACATTGTATTACATAAATTACAATGTAGTCATTATTAATTTCAATTTAAAATAAAATGTCAGTTTTAACCGTGAGAGTTCCTGATGAGCTTGATAAAATAATTAACCAATTCTGCAAAGAGGAAGACAGAACAAAATCTTGGTTAGTGAAAAAAGCAATTCAAGAAAAATTAGAAGATTGGAGTAATTACCGAGATGGAGTTAGGGCTTTGAAAGAGCATAAAAAAAATCCTGAACTGGCAATTAGCCATGATGAATTGATCAAAAAACTTGGCTTAACCCAAGAAGAAATCAGTAAATAAATAAAAAACCACACCTTTAAAACCCAAAAAAATAATAACTTGGAATATCAAGTATAGTCCTCAAGTGGAGAAATTTTTATTCAAAACTGACGGCGCTACCACAAAACAAATATTAAAATATTTAAATCAAATTGCCCATAATCCAAAATCAATGGGGAAGCCGCTATCTGCCAATTTAAAAGGTTTGTGGCGATATCGCATTGGTGATTATCAAATAATTTGTGATTTAAAGGAAAATGAATTATTAATTTACGCCCTAAAAATCAATCATCGTAGTAAAATTTACAAATATTTATGAAAAACAAAATCTCAATAATAATGGGCAGCAAGTCGGACTTTCCAACCATGGAGGCCGCTTGCAAAGTTTTAGATCAATTTCAAGTTTCTTATGAAACCAAAATTATTTCAGCCCATCGAACTCCGGATCGCTTGGTTGAATTTGCTAAAAATGCTAAAGAAAATGGCATTCAAATCATCATTGCTGGTGCTGGAGGCGCAGCTCATTTGCCGGGAATGGTAGCAGCAATGACAACAATTCCAGTTCTTGGAGTTCCAATAAAAAGTAAAGAGCTGGACGGGATTGACAGCTTGCTTTCAATCGCTCAAATGCCTTATGGAATTCCAGTCGGGACTTTGGCAATTGGTGAGGCTGGGGCAAAAAATTCTGCTCTTTTGGCGGTGGCTATTTTGGCTTTAAATGAAGAAGAATTATCTAAAAAATTAACTAAATTTAGAGAAAAACAGACTGAGTCGGTTAATTTGAAGCCTTAAAACCAAATCATAAAATAAAAAACCCACTCCTAAGGGGACTACTTTTTTAAAGAATATTAGATTTTAAAAAACACTCATCATGAAGAATAAAATTCTTATCATCGCTGGCTCTGATTCTGGTGGCGGAGCTGGAATTCAGGCTGACATCAAAACTGCTACATCATTAAAAACCTACTGCGCAAGCGCAATCACTTGCCTTACAGCACAAAACAGCCAAAAAGTTTCGGACATCTTTTATCCTCCGGCGCAATTTATAACCAAGCAAATTGAGGTCGTTTTGGAAGATATGGAAATTGATGCCATAAAGATTGGCATGCTTGGAAATAAAGAAATAACCCAAGAAGTAACAAAAACTTTAAAAGAAAAATCTAAAAATATTCCTATCCTGATCGACCCAGTTATGGTTGCAACCAGTGGCGATTCCTTACTTACCAAACAAGCAATCGATTCCCTAAAGGAATTATTAACTATTTCATATTTAACCACCCCCAATATTCCTGAAGCTGAAATTTTGGCGGAAATGCAAATAAAAAATTTAAATGATGTAAAAATTGCAGCTAAAAAAATTCAACAAATTGGCGCCAGAAATGTTCTAATTAAAGGCGGCCATTTAGACTTAGGAAGTAAAATTTTTAATTTCCTTCTCAAGGAAAATGGTGATGGGGAAATCTTTACCAATCCAAGATTGGATCTTGGTGAAATTCATGGAACCGGCTGCACTTTAGCAACTGCAATTACTTGTTTTTTAAGCAAGAAAATGAATTTAGAGAGTGCCATTAGCAAGGCTAATTCTTTTGTTTTAAAGGCAATAAAAAATAGTCAAAAAATTGGAAAAGGCAGTAGAATTTTAAAACATTATTAACTATCGTCCCTACCACTTATTAACCTAAAAAATATCAAAAAAATGAACAAAAAAACTTTTATCTCTTCAGTCATTATTGGCGCTGCATCAATTGTAATTGCAACCACTCCAGCTTTAGCTAAAAGCCAAATGGAAAAATGCTACGGTGTCGTAAAGGCTGGAAAGAACGATTGCTCTCACCTCAAAGGTGCTCACTCTTGCGCTGGATCTGCCGCGACTGACGGTGACAAAAATGAATGGATTTACCTTCCTAAAGGTGCTTGCAAAAGAATCGTGGGTGGGGAAATAGAAGCTTAATTGAGCTAAAAAACCATTTCTTACTTTTAAAACCACAAGTTAAATATGGGTCTTAACTAGCTATAATATTAGTTTGGTTAAGACCCATATTTCATTGGAAAAATACAAAAAATAGACGATTTAAAATCTACCTAAAAAAATTATTACAAAACCAAAATCTTAAAAAATGAACTTAAATCAAATTAGCAAACAACAATTCGCCCGTGAGTCACAAATCATGACTCAGATGGTTTCTTATTTAGATGCATTTAATGATGACAATACTGAAATTCTAAACAACGCCTACAAGATGGTTGAAAAGGCGCGACAATCCGAGTCGAAACTAAGCGTTGAATCTTTTTTAAACAAATACAATTTGTCGACCAAAGAAGGTATTGCTTTGATGTGTCTTGCTGAGGCTTTATTGCGTATTCCAGATTCTAAAACGGCCAACAAGTTGATTGAATCAACTTTCAAAGACACTAATTGGGAGCAATATTTAAAAAATGAAGATTCATTTTATTTTAACGCCGCTAGCTGGGGAATGTTACTGACTGGGAAAACCATTGAAATTGGCAGTGAGGGCGAAGAAAAGCCACTTAATTTTTTACGCAATATTTTCAAAAAGACCTCTGATCCAATAATCCAAAAAGCTTTAAAATCAGCCATGCATTTGGTGGCAATACAATTTGTCATGGGGCAAACCATTGATAAAGCACTCTCTAAGGCAGCAAAATATGAAAAATTGGGATACAGTTTTTCCTACGATATTTTGGGCGAAGGAGCCAGAAGCGCCAATCAAGCTGAGGCTTACTTCAAATCCTACAAATCAGCCATTGAAAAAATTGGCAAATATCACAAATCAGAATCTAGTCAAAATATTTTTGAAAGATCTGGGGTTTCAATCAAGCTAACCGCCCTTCATCCGCGTTACGAACTTTTGAAAAAAGAACGAGTTTTTGACGAATTATTGCCAAAAATTGTTGAGATTCTAAATCTAGCAAAAAAACATAACGTCGCCGTTTCAATTGACGCTGAAGAAGCAAGGCGCCTTGATATTGAATTGGAGGTTTTTGAAGAAATTTGCCTAATGCCAGAATTTGCTGGCTGGGCTGGAATCGGTTTTGTTTTACAGGCTTATCAGAAGCGTTCGTTTGAGGTTGTTGATTACTTAGCTGAGATTGCAAAGAAAACTAATCGTATAATTCCAATTCGCCTTGTCAAAGGTGCTTATTGGGATAGTGAAATCAAGTTTGCCCAAGCTAACGGATTGGAACATTTTCCGGTTTTCACCAACAAATATCATTCTGACGTCTCTTACTTGGCTTGCGCGCGCAAAATTCTTGAAAATATTGACAGCTTTTACCCTCAATTTGCCACTCACAACGCCCATTCAATCGCCGCCATAAGACAATATGCTGGTGACAAAAAATTTGAATTCCAGAGACTTTATGGCATGGGAGAAAATCTTTATTGCGATGTGGTCAAAGAAGTTCCTTGTCGAATTTATGCTCCCATTGGTCAACATGAAGATCTTCTGGCTTACTTGATTCGTAGATTACTAGAAAATGGAGCCAATAGCTCATTTGCCAATATGTTGCTGGATAAAGAAATTCCGGTTGAAAAAATTATTGAAGATCCGATGGCGAGAGTCCGCAAATTTGGTGGGCACAAAAACCAGACGATTGCCCTACCATCAAAGCTTTATGGTGAAGATCGACTAAATTCCAAAGGAATTGATTTTGGAAATATTGATCAAGTTGAATCTCTTAAAGAAAATTTAGCAAAATTTGATGATTATCGCTGGGATTTTAAACATCCTGCACTTAGCGGCGAAACAATTGAAATATTAAATCCTGCCGATAAGTCACAAATCACAGGATCGATAAATCAAGCGACAATCGAAGATGTTCAGATAGCTGCCGCCAAATCTCATCAGATTTTCAAAATTTGGAAGGATGTTGATGTGAGGGAGCGGGCACAAATTGTTAGAAAAATTGGCGATTTGATTGAAGAAAACAACCATGAATTGATGGCGATTTGTATCAAGGAGGCTGGAAAAACAATATCTGACGCCGTTGATGAAGTGAGGGAGGCGGTTGATTTTTGTAGATATTACGCAAATCAAGCAGAAAAACTAATGACCAATTCCATTGATTTACCTTGCATAACCGGAGAAAGTAACAGTCTCAGTCTTCATGCAAAAGGTGTCTTTGTTTGCATTAGTCCGTGGAATTTTCCATTGGCAATCTTTACCGGACAAATCATCGCGGGACTCGTCACGGGAAATACTGTGATTGCCAAGCCAGCGGAACAAACTCCACTAATCGCCTTTAAACTTATTGAGCTTTTTCATCAAGCTGGAATTCCTCATGACGCCGTGCAGCTTCTGCCAGGAAAGGGGGCTATTATTGGAAATTCCTTAGTAGATCAAGAGGTGGTAAAGGGGGTCTGTTTCACAGGATCCACAGGAACTGCCAAACATATTCAGCGTGCACTTGCTAATCGGGAAGATGAAATCATCACTTTGATTGCCGAAACCGGGGGGCAAAATTGCATGATAGCTGACAGTTCGACCTTGCCAGAACAGTTGGTTGACGACGTTCTTCTTTCTGCATTTAGTAGCGCTGGACAAAGATGTTCCGCGCTTAGAATCTTATTTTTGCCAGAAGTTTTTGCCGATGATGTTTTGAATTTGGCAAAAAATGCTGCGACTGAAATGGAAGTTGGAAATCCTTGGAATTTTGCCAGTGACATTGGGCCAGTGATTGACGAGGCCGCTAAAAACAATTTGCAACAACATGTTGATTACTTAGCCAGCCTGCCAAATGCCAAATTGATAGCAAAATTGTCAATCGGTGATTTGGAAAAACAAGGAAGTTTTTTTGCTCCACAAATTTGGGAAATTGATGATTTGGATATTTTGAAAGGTGAAAATTTCGGCCCAATTTTGCATGTCTTGCGCTACAAACATGGCGAAAATGTGATTGATAAAATCAATGATTTGAAATTTGGCCTGACTTTTGGAATGCACACCAGAATTCATGACCAATATCAAGGAATTGAGAAACGAATCAACGCCGGAAATATCTACATTAATCGCAACATTACCGGAGCTATTGTTCAATCTCAGCCATTTGGCGGTGAAGGACTTTCCGGAACCGGATTTAAAGCTGGAGGCCCACATTATTTATTAAAGTTCGTCCATGAAAGAACTTTATCGATCAATGTTGCAGCGATTGGTGGAAATGTTGATTTGTTGATGAAAAGTTAAGTTTAAAAAACCTCGGATTTTAGTAAAATAAAAAAAGAGGTCAAAATTAAAAAAGTGACTAAAGATGAGATTTGGCATTATCTTTAGATAGTTGTAAAAATTAGCTTTAAGATCTTTTGTGGCAAATAAAGACTCTTAAAGCTATTCAACCTTATTTTTATCTTTCTTCCCAAAGGCGCGGCAAAGCATTGAAAGAACTCCTCTTTTACATTGCACAATGTAAACCATATTCAAATCTCCCCACACGTTAACAATAGTTCTGATTCGATCGTTGATTGGGTCAACCGCAATGATGATTGAGAGCAATTTTCCGGTGATTGCTGCCGGTATTGCAAAAGCACTGTACATACTCGTAAGCATTATTAGTGAAGCGCTTGGAACTGCGGCAGTTCCAACTGAAAGACCAACTGCAGTCAAGACGACCCACAGAAAACTTACGTCCATTCCTGCCAAATTTGCCGCAAGCAAGAAATAAATCACCAAGCTAATGCTGGTTCCATCCATGTTGAATGTGGCGCCGATTGGCATTAGTGCACGATTGTGACCTTTATTTTTCATGTCTTCTGGCACAATTAGAGATTGAGCGGCTCTGATATTATGGGCTAGGGTTGCAACTGATGAGGATGTTGTTCCGGCGGTTGCCAGAACAGGAAGCGCTTTAACCAAAAATGATTTGTAGGTTTCACCTTTAATTCCCCAGCAGAAAATCTTTCTAATCAAAGTGGTGATGAAAAATTTGTAGGAAAGTAAAATTATTGCATAAAAACCAATGAATTTTCCCAGATCAACAAAAAAGTGGAATCCTCTAGAATGAAGAATTTCTAGGAACGAGGCGTAGACCGCTAGTGGAGCAATCAACAAAATAAGCATCAATATTCCGAAAATAATTTTATCCGCGAAATTGATCAAAGCCAAAGAATGGTCGATCGCATTATTTGCCTCAACAGCTGTTTTATGTTCATTCTTAAGATCTCTGATGTGAGAAATTTTATCAAAAAATTGATGAGAGAATATTTTAACCAAAATAGCGCAAATGTTTTTGGTAAATAACGCCAAAAATCCACTCAATAAATATCTAAAGATTATTGAAGCGGAAAGACCAATGATCATTACCCAAATAACCAATGGAATTCCTTCTGGAGCAACTGCGTCAAATTCAGCCGCGGTTGCATTTCCCATCAAAGGAGAGATTACTTCAGCGAATGGGAAAAGTTGAAAGGCGCCAAAAGCGTAAATGTTGGCGATGGTTGTGGATATGAAATAAAGAATCATGATGTCGACAACCAAAACAAAAAATTTGTTGGCAGATCCTTCAGGGGAGCGAAAAAAGACACTAAACATTGCCGCGCCAATCACCACAAATGTCCATTCTTTTAAGGGTACGAAGAAAACATCTTTTAAAATCGAATAGGTTGAGTGCTCCAATTTTATTCCAAGAGAATAGGATATTGCCGCCAAAATAACTGATCCGATCAGAAAGATCGGCAATAGGCTTGAAAATAAATCTCTTTTTTCATTTTTTATTTTAGCCATAAATTCGTTTTAATTTAATGATTGGGACCTAAACTTGAAAAAAATATCGTCGATATCGTCACACAGTTTACTACTTGAGGGGCGAACAATAGTTTTTTTGTTTTCATTTTCAACTTAAATCAACAGTTTCAAAAATATGAATAAAAGCCTCACCACCAATTTGGTCGCACTTCTTCTGGCGCTTTGCGGATATTTTTCACCGATTCACAATGAGGCAATTTTCATGGTAGGGATTTTTGCTTTATCAGGAAGCCTCACAAACATGATTGCAATTCACATGTTATTTGAAAAAGTGCCTCTCTTGTATGGATCTGGCGTGATTTTGAATCGATTTGAAGATTTTAAAACCGGCATTAAAAACCTCATTATTGATGAGTTTTTCAACAAAGAACATATTGAAAAATTCTTCAAAGAAAATGGGGGAATTTTGTCAGCCCAGTCAATTGAAGATAAAATTGATTTCGACAAAGTGTTTGAAGATTTAAAGGATGCAATAGTGGATTCACCAATGGGATCAATGATTGCAATGTTTGGCGGTAGAGATGCTCTTGATCCTTTAAAAGATCCCATCACTCAAAAACTAAGGGGCGTCATCAACGATCTGGCAAAAAGTGAAAATTCCGATGGCAGAAAAAAGAGTGATTTGACTGAAAATATAATTGTAAAAATAGAACAAATCATCGACAAGCGACTTGCTGATTTGACGCCAAAAATGGTTAAGGACATCATGGTAAAAATGATCAAAAAACATTTAGGCTGGTTAGTGGTTTGGGGTGGAGTTTTTGGCGGATTAATTGGCTTAGTTTTTGCAATTATTTCTTAGAATCACCCCATTTTCCACTAAGTCTCTTTTTCTTACCTGAAGAATTTGCATGGCCCATCAAAACATTGGCCATTTTTGAAATTGGGGTGCTTTGCAATAGCACCGTCCCCGTTCCGGACAATTCAGTCAAAAACACACCCTCACCTCCAAACATCATGGTTCCAAGACCACCAGAGAGAGTAATGTTGAATTTTATTCCTGACGTGAAAGCAACCAACGATCCGGTGTCAACTTTGATTGTTTCATTTTTTAATTTCTTTTGAATGACTTGACCACCAAAGTTCATGATAAATTTTCCGTCACCAGTCACTTTTTGCAAAACGAAACCCTCTTTAGCAAAAAAACCCACACCCATTCTTCTATTAACCACAAAATCAATTTTTGTTCCGTGAGCGGCACACAAAAAAGCATCTTTCTGGCAAGTTATTGAGCCACCAATTTTTTTCAAATCAACGCCCAAAACACTTCCAGGCAAATCACCAGCAAAGGTAATTGTTTTTACCTGATTAGACGTATTGGTAAAATGAGTTAAAAAGAAATTTTCTCCGGATATTTTTCTTTTAATTCCAGAAAAAAACTTCCCCACAATACTCTTATTGGGATTGGATCCGTCGCTCATTTTAATTTTGTAAGACACGCCTCCATCCATGCAAATCATGGCTCCAGCCTCAGCAATAACCGTTTCACCTGGATCAAGGGCGATCAAAACATATTGGGCTATTTTACCGAAAACTTTGTAATCAATATCGTGACTATTCATGATTTTTAATAAAATAAAATTAACAAATATTTAAAAAAGAAACTAAGGGCTAAAATAATAAGTGAAAACCACCAAACAATTTTATTAAACTTCTGGGTTTTATTGCAAATTTGCGCCAATTTTTTATCCGCGGGACAAGTTTGCGGTCTAATAAAAATAAAATATCCACCAACGACTAAAAAGGTTCCGGCAAAAATAAATAGATAAAGACTTCTTTCAGCCAGCCAAATAATGAAAGGGAAATTTGCCGTTAAACTGGCAAAAACAGCTCCCATTCCAAGCGTCACCAAAATGATCGGCAGAGCGCAACAAATAATTGTTGAGAGCGAGGTGAAGAGGCCAAAAAATGGCAATAGGTAGTCTTTCATCCCAGCGCCCATCTTTAGGTGATTATTGGAATCTTGAAAATCCTTTATTTTCAAGCGCTGACGAAGCCAAGGATTTATTCGAGATATTATTTTGATCATTTTTAACGATTTATTTTAACTACATTGTAGCCATTATTTGTGATGATGCTGGTAATTTGCTCATCGGATAAATCCTTACCTTCCTTAAAATTTAAGAAAACTTTTTTTGCCGCTAGATCAACTCCAACTTTTTCAATAATTTCTTTTTGCTTCATAAAATTCTTTTCAATAGTAAAGGCGCAAAATTCACAAACCAAACCATTAACATCAACATTGATCATTTTGGCGTTTGCTAGGGAAGTATTAAAAAGAAGAACCAGCGCAAGAATAGAAATGAATTTTTTAAACATGTTTAAAACCTCGCAATTAAATTAAGTAAAAATCTCTTATTAGAACTAACCCCAAATTCCGCCATGTGTGGCCCTTTGAAGATTCTGACAAGAGGAGTTGTGACCACCTCATCTCCTTCAAATTCTGGCTGATGAGAAACTTGAAGCATCAACCATGTGTGCAAACTACCGTAGTTCGCCACGTAGGGAGCAATTCCAATTCGCGCATTTTGTTCAAAATGATCCAAAATTCTGCCGTCAGATTTGTAATACCGGTTTTCGTAGGAAATAAAATATTTACGAGTTTCAAAATCCCCCGCCATTCCTGCAAATCCAAACAATTCATTTTGCCCAGATTTGTTTGCATTGCCAAGATTGGATTTGAAATAAATATTTCCTTGAGCAGCCGGCAAATTCCATCTTTTGACCAATCTGTTGAGCTGAATTCCATTTAGAGCAATTTGATCTTTTCTAAAATATTCCCCTTTGTAGCCGACAGAATATTTGTAGGTTGGCGAATAATGGGCATGAAGAGTGTTTTTGAGTGCGCCGTTCATGTTCATGATTGTTGTTCCTCCTGAATAAGAGACTGGTCTGGAAAATGCGATGCTTGAGATGAAAAATAATATTGATGTGAAAAATAATGAGGCCTTCATTAAAAAAATTATTTAAATTAAAAAATCATTCGGGGGATATTTTTAAGATTCTTCCAATCAAAATATCGTATCAAACAATCTTAGAGATTTAAAGTTTACCTTGCACTTAGAAACTCAGAAATCTAACTTAACAAACGCGCTACCGGTAGCGCGTTTGTTAGAAAATAAAAATCACAAAAAAATGAACGAAATAATTAAACCCCTAGACTATTCGAAATTGCTTTTAGACCTAAAAAACCTAATTGAAAATTCACAATCACAAGCTCAAGAAATGCTGCGCAAGCAAGCAATTTTAACTTATTGGGGCGTCGGGCAAAGAATTGAGGAAGAAAAAATTGGCATTGATTCAAACTACCAATCTCTAGTAATAAAAAATCTTTCTGAAGATTTGCAAATTGACATCACCACTATTCGCAGATCAATCCAATTTTTCAAAACCTACCCGGAAAATCCACCAATTGAAAATTCTCTAAATTGGTCTCATTACAAAATTTTACTAACCATCAACGATCCAGATCTTCGTGAAGATTTAACCAGCAGGGCGAAGGATGAAAAATGGAATGTGTCACAGCTAAACTTCCAAATTAAGGATCTTAAAAATGGCCAACCAATCTCAAGTTCAAAAAAACTCAAACGCCCCACCAAAGCCAACTACCTCTACAAAGCTAAAATTCTGGATGTGGTTGACGGCGACACGATGATTTTGAATGTTGATTTGGGATTCGGGGTTAATAAAGAGCAAAGGATTCGCTTGGCGCAAATCGACTCGGCAGAAATGAAAACTGAAGCTGGACAAAAAGCGGCGAAATATTTACGCGATTTGGCTCTGGAATTGGAATTTGTGATTGTCAGAACCAATAAAGTCGACATTTTTGGGCGCTACATTGGTGATGTTTTTTATCCGGCAGTTTCTGGTGGCAGGCAAGAAAAAATCGATGTTTTTGAAAGTGGAATTTATTTGAATGAGAAGATGGTGGAAGAAAGTTTCGCGGCGGTTATTTGACTTTAGATTCTATTTAAATTTATTAGCGACCTTTTTCAGGGCCAAGAATCATCTTACCAACCAAACGTAAAAGATCTGTAGGTAATTTTTTTACTGGCGCATTAGGGGCCAATCTTTGAAATGATCGAGGAGTACAAATTGCCAGTAAATTAGGATTATTTTTTAATAAATTTTTTAATTCAGGATTATTTTCACCATCCACAAGATCAGAGGGTTTTTCACCTTCCTTATTTAGAATATTTTTTGCACCAGATTTCATTAATAACAAACAAATACCCTCTTTGCCATTTCTTGCAGCAATGTGCAATGCACTTTCACCATCCTCATTTTGATTATTAACATCAAAATCTGATCTATTGCGAAAAACTTCCAAAATAGCTGTGAAAGAATTTATGCTTTGATTTGCCACCGCAAGATGTAAGCAAGTGAAGCCTTCAAAATCAATAACTAAGTAATTAGCTCCACTCTCAACAAGCAGCAAAAAAACATTGTCCGTATCATTTAGGGCTGACAAAAGAATGGGGGTTCTTTCGTCAACATCTTGCGCTTCTAGATTTGCATCTCGATTTATTAGAAGTTCGCACATCTCCTTATTTTGATTAATTGCAGCAATGTGTAAGGAAGTTCTGTCTGGGCACGAACCCAGAGCATCAGATTCATCTAGGTGCAAAACATTTACATCATCTCCTCGATCTAAAGCAGATGTGGCACCTTCAATATCTCCTTGCAAAACGGAAACAATCAATAATCTGTCTTGAATTTCTTGCCTCACTGGTTTTTTTATTTAATGAATTTTAGAAAATCTGACTAAGTCTAGAGGCGGTTCTTTTGAAGGCTTTGTGCCCAATGCCATGAGTGTAAATTTCATCTGGCTTGGAATCGGCAAGAACAACTAATTCAACATTATTTTCATAAGCCTCGTCAACAAACCAAATCAATCTTTTGGCTGCTCCACGATCTTCTGGTGTCAAGATCGGAATATTTAATAAAAATATTTGAGAGAATGTTTTGGTGATGGCGCCGAAATCTGCGGTTCCAAGATCTGCCAAGCAAAGCTCGGAAAAATCAAACATTGCCATGTCTTGAAAAGTTTTTTTCGCCACGATTTTTCGCCCCAAAAGTTCAATTTCTTTTGATTTTGGTTTATTGTCACCAATTAAATTTTTCCAAATACCCAAAACTTCTTTTTTGTTTTCGAGGTTGTTTGGACAAAAATAATGTTTTTTAATGGTTTCTTTTTTCCCGCGGTAATCAACTTGGCCATCCAAATTTAAAACCATAAAATTCGCCAATAAAATTTCATCAACAAATTTCAAAAACAAATTTCTCTGCAAGCCATTTTCGTAAAGCTCGAGCGGATGGCAATTGGAAGTTGTGACCACGGCAATGTCATTTTTAGCAAAATATTTGAACATGCCCTGCAAAATCATCGCATCTGCCACGTCTTCGACTTGCATTTCATCAAAACACAAAACTTTAGCAGAACCAATAACTTTTGCAGTTGCGTCAAAAACCAAATCACGTTTTTTATTAGCGGGAATTTTGCGCAATTTGTGCAATTCTTTGTGAATTTCTTGCATCAAATTGTTGAAGTGAAAATAGACTTTATTTTTTATTCCCAAATCTTTAAAAAAACCTTGCATCAACATTGACTTTCCTCTGCCCACTTTGCCAAAAATGTAGAGACTTTTAACCGGGTCGGAATTGGTAAACCAAGATTTGATTGCCAGCCGGGATTGATTCTTTTTCGATCTTTTGGTGAAATGTTTAGCGAGGTGATTTAGATGCCTTTTTACAGTAATCTGCTTGGCATCTAAAGTTATTGATTGATTTTGGTATTGTATTTTCATGAGAAATTTCTGCCAATTTAAAGCTTTTCAGCCACCTCGTTAGAGATTAAATAATTTCCCGAAACTGATTGAACATCGTCATTATCTTCCAGCGCATCAACCAATTTGAGGATTTTCACCGCCGTTTCAAAATCAAGCTCAACAGTATTTTGAGCAATCCAATCCAGCTTGGCGTTGGATGGGTCGCCAAATTTTT
>JBLHTM010000016.1:0-21388 GCA_047627215.1 Rickettsiales bacterium
TCTTAGGTAGCTTTGCTGCCTTAGAAACTCTCGGGTCCGGTACCTCATGAGGAAAAATATCCGCCTACAATTCTTAATCAATCTATTCTTTATTCTTTTAAAAAATCCTCGATTCCAGACTCACGAGATCCTCACTTTCGCGAGGATGACGATTATGTGAGTGAGGCAATTATGTGAGTGTGGCAATTATGTGAGGATAACGATTGTGATTACTAGAGATTGTGAGGGGGGTGTAAAAATGGAAAATAAGATGACGATAAATAAAATTCCGCCACTCAAATTAGGTTATTTTCATCAGGAAGATCAAGATCACTTTTTGAGTAGATAATTAATTTACCCACTCATTTTGAAAAAGAGTCTTTATATTATCAATCGGCTCATTTTGAGAAATGTCCGATTGATATGTTTTGTTTTGGTGATATTAAAGTAGAAATATTTACTAATCCCAATTAAGCAAAGGTCTGACGGGAGAAATGTGGGCTTCGACTTTTGGGGCTGTGGAGCCTTTTTTCTTTCGTCTTCTTCTTCGATCTCTTTTTACTTTTCTGACTTTTCCAGAATCTTGTAAAATTCTTTCTTTGATATATTTATCAGCCACTTCTTCAAAATCCGGCATATATTCACGGAAGAAATGATCGGCTCCGCAAATTATTTCATATTCAATATCTGCTTCTTCTCTTAAATCCAACTTATCAACGATTTTCGCTGTATCTATTTCTTTTGAAATATCATCTTGATCTCCCTGAATAATCATTCCAGAGGAAGAGCAAGGAACAATAAAACCAAAATCATATTTTGTAACTGGAGGTGCGGCAAGTATGTAGCCTTCAATGTCAGGCCTTCTCATGACAAGTTGTAATCCGATCCAAGAACCAAATGAAAATCCCGCAACCCAAAAAGTTGGGGCGTCCATATTTTGGTTATGAAGCCAATTTAAAGCGACAGTTGCGTCTTGTAATTCGCCGATGCCGTTATCAAATTTTCCTTGTGATTTTCCAACTCCTCTGAAGTTGATTCGTAGAACTGAGAAGCCGTTATTTGCAAACGCTTTGTAGAGTGCGTAGGTGACTTTGTTATTCATCGTTCCGCCTTGAAGCGGGTGAGGGTGAAGCACTAAGGCAACCGGAGCTTTTGGGTTTGGATTTTGGTGATAACGCCCTTCTAATCTTCCGGATTGACCGCTGATAATTACTTCTGGCATTTTTTATGAGTTATGAGTTATGAGTTATGAATTATGAGCTATGAATTAATGAGTGATATCAATCACAATTCATAACTTAACACTCATAATTAATTTATATGCTTTCCCAAGGAAGAGGCTTGTTGTTTGCGTCAACAATTAGTTCGTGAGTTCCGGCATATTTACCAGTAATGTATTTTCCGTGTCCTGCGTGACCGCCAGCATAAAGAATTGGCTCAACATCTTTATTGTTGTGAGTCTTTTTCTTGATGACTTTACCCCTGTTTTTCGGGTTATTTTTAGTGCCCATAATATTTAGTTATTTATTTGTGAAATGAAAAAAGCCCGCGCAATTTAGTTATTTTGCTAAAATAATCAAGTAAAATAATTGATATTTGTACTTTAAAAGAATCAATAGCGGACTTGCAATTAAACAATATTTGCCTATCATGCGCGACTCTTAAAAAACCTGTCACTTAAGAGTCAAGTAAGCAAAAAACAATCAAATTAAAATGAAGCAAGAAAAAAAGACAATTGCAAAGAAACCAACTCCAAAAACAGTCAATATCACATCTGAAGAAAAGTTCATTAAAGTTGTTGGAGCAAAAGAGCATAATCTAAAAAATGTCAGTATTAACATTCCTAAAAATAAATTAGTGGTTGTTACTGGACTCAGTGGTTCAGGGAAATCTTCTTTGGTTTTTGACACAATTTACGCAGAAGGGCAAAGACGATTTATCGAGAGCCTTTCAGTTTATGCTCGTCAATTCCTTAATTTACAAGACAAGCCGGACGTTGAAACTATCACTGGTCTTTCGCCGTCAATTGCAATCGACCAAAAAACAACTTCAAGAAACCCAAGATCAACCGTTGGAACGGTTACGGAAATTTATGATTATTTGCGCCTTTTGTACGCTAGAATTGGCGTTCCGCACTCTCCAGAAACTGGGCTTCCGATCGAAAGCCAATCAGCTTCAAAAATGGTGGAAAAAGTTCTAGAACTGCCAGAAAAATCAAAAATATATCTATTAGCACCGATTGTTAGGGGTGAAAAGGGTGAGTACAAAAAAGAAATCTCCCAAATTAGAAAACAAGGTTTTGGAAGAATAAAAATTGATGGAAAAGTCCATGAGCTTACAGAAAAATTACCCGCTTTAGACAAAAATAAAAAACATGATATTGAGGTTGTGGTTGACAGAATTGTGGTTAGTAAAAACCTTGGAAATCGCCTTGCAGACTCTGTTGAAACCGCTTTAAAATTGTCCGAAGGTTTGCTTTTGCTTGAAATTGTTAGTTTACCAGAAGGATCAAAATCTGCATTTAAAAAAGGTGAAATAATCACTTTCTCAGAAAAATTCTCTTGTCCAGTTTCTGGGTTTTCAATTTCTGAAATTGAACCTCGCCTATTTTCCTTCAATAGTCCATTTGGAGCTTGTAATTCTTGCGACGGTCTTGGGACTGAATTGTTCTTTAATGAAGACCTAATTGTTTCTGACGACGAATTATCCTTAAAACAAGGAGCTTTAACCGCTTGGGGTGGAGTGAACGCCAGATATTACAACCAGGTTCTGACTAGTCTTGCTGATCATTTCAAGTTCGATTTGGAAACCCCATTTAGAGAATTGCCTCAAAAAATTAAAGACATAGTTCTTCATGGTTCTAACGAGGAAATCGAAATTCGTTACGAAGATGGAATTAGAAGTTTTAAAACCAAACAAGTTTTTGAGGGTGTTGTTAACAATCTTAAAAGAAGATATCGCGAAGCTGCTTCTGATCACATTCGTGATGACATGAACAGATATCAAAGTCTAGTCAAATGCTCTTCATGTGAAGGATCTAGATTGAGTGAAGAATCTTTGGCGGTAAAAATTGCTGAAATGCATATTGGGCAAATTACCAGAATGTCAATTTCTGATGCTTATGAATGGTTTAACACTCTAAATACAAAACTAAGCCCAACTCACAATCAAATTGCTGAAAGAATTTTGAAAGAAATTTGCAAGCGCCTAAATTTCCTAAAAAATGTTGGTTTGGAATATCTAACCATAAACCGCGAATCAGGAACTTTATCGGGTGGTGAATCGCAAAGAATTCGCCTTGCGTCACAAATTGGTTCGGGTTTATCGGGCGTTATTTATGTTTTGGATGAGCCTTCAATCGGTCTTCATCAATCTGATAACCAAAAACTAATCACCACCCTTAAAGAGTTAAGAGATATTGGGAATTCAGTTTTAGTTGTCGAGCATGACGAAGAGATGATGCGTGAAGCAGATTATTTGATTGATATTGGCCCTGGAGCAGGAATTTATGGCGGATCTGTTTTGTCAGAAGGAACCGCGGAGGAAGTTATTAATGATCCAAAAAGTATTACCGGTCAATATTTGAGTGGTAAAAAGTCAATTGAAGTTCCTAAAATCAGAAGAGAAATTGATCCCAAAAGAACCATAAAATTAACTAATGTCACTACCAATAACCTTAAAAATGTTAATCTAACCATTCCACTCAACACTTTGTGTGGAGTTTCAGGTATTTCTGGTGGTGGAAAATCAAGTCTAATCATCCACACCCTTTACAAGGCTCTTAATCGAATTTTGAATAAATCAAAGGACGTTCCTGGTACTTTTGAAAAAATCGAAGGACATCACCAAATTGATAAATTGATCCAAATTGATCAATCTCCAATTGGCAGAACCCCAAGATCAAACCCTTGCACCTACACTGGGGCATTTTCTCCGATCAGAGATTTCTACACTGAACTTCCAGAATCAAAGGCCAGAGGATACAAAGCTGGACGATTCTCTTTTAACGTTAAAGGTGGAAGATGCGAAACTTGTCAAGGCGATGGCATGATCAAAATCGAAATGCATTTCTTGCCAGACGTTTATGTAAAATGTGATTCTTGTGAAGGAAGGCGCTACAATCGCGAGACTTTGGAAGTTAAATACAAAGACAAATCAATTTCTGACATCTTGCAAATGAATGCGGAAGAAGCGGCGGTTTTTTTCAAAACCATGCCCCATATTTATGACAAACTTCAAGCTTTGTGTGATGTTGGTCTTGGATACATGAGAATTGGACAAAGTGCCACAACTCTTTCTGGTGGTGAAGCTCAGAGAATCAAACTTGCTAAAGAGCTCAGCAAAAAAGCTACTGGTAACACACTCTACATTCTTGATGAACCAACCACAGGTTTGCATTTTGAGGATATTAAAAAACTATTGAAAGTCTTGCACAAGCTAGTCGATAACGGCAACAGTATGTTGGTGATTGAGCATAATCTTGATGTCTTAAAAACCGCAGATTGGATGATTGATATTGGGCCTTACGGTGGAAATAAAGGCGGTTACATCGTTGCCGAAGGAACTCCGGAACAAGTCGCAAAAAATAAAAATTCAGTTACGGGGAAATATTTAGCGGAATCTTTGTAGGTTATTGAAATTATGCAAAAAATTCTCGACCAATCCCAAATGCAAGAGTTTGCTGAATCAATTGCCAAGCAAGCAAAAGTTGGTGATGTTTTTGGTTTAAAAGGAACTCTTGGTGCTGGAAAGAGTTTTTTTAGTAAATATTTTGTCAATTCTCTTCTGGATGAAAAAACTGAGGTTTTGAGTCCGACTTTCAACCTCGTTTATTCCTATCAAACTCCAAAAGGAATGGTTCACCATTTTGATCTTTATCGAATTAAAGATATTGATGAATTAGAAAATATTGGATTTTTTGAATTTCTAAAAGATGGAATTTGCTTGATTGAATGGCCTGAAATTGCTGAAGAATTCTTGAAAAAAAACTACACTCAAATTGACATTAAAATTAAAAATGAAAATGAGAGAATAGTATCGTTAAAAAAATCCTAAGCCAAAAATCCAAATCCCATGCCGAAGATCACTAAAATCATCATTTCTTTATTCTTAATTTTATCTTTCAACTCTTGTGTTTTCCTCACTGAAAATACCTTGAGAAATTCAGTTAGTGAAAATGATTTTCTAAATCATTTTCCGGAAAATCAAAAATCAATTGTCATTTTTAAAATTAAAGGCAAAAAAAAGACCAAGATTTATTTATGTGAAGAAGAAAATGTCTCTGATCCTAGGAATTGTAGATCGATTTATGTTTCTGACCAATATCACATTTTAATGATGAGACCCGCAAACTATTACCTCTTTTCTAGCATAAAAAATAAGCCGTTATTTCAGAATAATAATGATGGGCATTTGAAACATTTCGGGGTTTTACAAGTAAAGGCAGGAGAGTTGACTTATGCGGGAAAAATTTCCTACAGGCAATCATCGACAATTGATAAATCAGGAAAGAAAACCATAAAACAAAACTTCTCAGTCAAAGACCATTCAAAGTTAGTTAAGGAAATATTTAGTGGGAACAATATTGCCCAGAAGAGTAAATTGTTTTCCAATCAGAATTGGAAAATAAATCATCTAATCAAAAAATACCCATCTTTAGAAAATCGCTTCAGAATCAATCTTTTACAAAAACCTTAACAACCAACTTAAAAACTTATGAAAATCAAAGCAGCTGTTGCTTGGGCGGCAAAACAACCATTGAAAATTGAAATTATTGACCTTGAAATGCCTAAAAAAGGTGAAGTTTTGGTTAAAATGATCGCATCTGGCGTTTGTCACACTGACGCATTCACTCTTTCAGGAGATGACCCAGAGGGTTTATTTCCAACAATTCTGGGTCATGAAGGCGGAGGAATTGTTGAGTCTGTTGGTGAAGGTGTTACGACTTTGAAAAAGGGTGATCACGTTATTCCTCTTTATGTTCCTGAATGCAAGGAATGTAGTTTTTGTTTGAGCGGTAAAACCAATTTGTGCCAGAAAATTCGTGAAACCCAAGGAAAGGGTTTGATGCCAGACGGAACTTCAAGATTTTCTAAAGATGGTCAGCCAATTTTTCATTACATGGGAACTTCAACTTTTGCCGAATATTCGGTAATTGCTGAAATTTCATTGGTTAAAGTTAATCCTGAAGCTCCTCTTGATAAAATTTGCTTACTTGGTTGTGGCGTAACCACGGGAATTGGCGCAGTTTTAAACACCGCTAAAGTTGAAAAAGGTGCAACTATTGCAGTTTTCGGTTTAGGAGGAATTGGACTTTCGGTGATTCAAGGAGCTGTCATGGCGGGTGCGAAGCGCATCATTGCCATTGACATCAATGAAGACAAGCAAGCCATCGCCAAACAATTTGGCGCTACTGATTTTGTTAATCCTAGAAAATTTGATAAAAAAATCCAAGATGTCATCGTTGAAATGACCGATGGAGGAGTTGACTATTCTTTCGAATGTATTGGCAATGTTGATTTGATGAGAGCTGCTTTAGAATGTGCTCACAAAGGTTGGGGTGAGTCGATTATTATTGGTGTTGCGGGTGCTGGACAAGAAATTTCAACGCGACCATTTCAGCTGGTTACGGGTAGAGTCTGGAGGGGAAGTGCCTTTGGTGGAGTTAAGGGAAGATCCGAACTTCCCACATATGTTGAAAAATATTTGAGTGGTGAGATAAATTTGGATGACATGGTCACTTTCGAAATGCCGATTGAGGAAATCAATAAAGCTTTTGAATTGATGCATGATGGAAAATCTATTCGTTCGGTGGTTAAGTTTTAGGTTTTATTTCCAGATTTGCGAAATTAATAATGTTAAAAAGTTACTGCCCCTAGGGGCAGTAACTTTTTAAATCTAAGAAACTAAATAAATTAAAATAAGTACTTAAAAATGAACCTAATTAAAGAGCATAAAACATTCAGTGGAAAAACTAGTTTTTGGTCTCACGAATCTATTAAGACTAACTCCAAGATGGGGTTTGCAACTTTTATTCCTGAAGGAAAACCCATCAAGGGTTGTATCATTTGGCTTTCAGGCCTGACCTGCGACTCTACGAATTTCATCACCAAAGCCGGAGCGCAAAAATATTTGCAAGATTCCGGAATGATGGTTATTTGCCCGGACACTTCGCCACGAGGACTTGATTTGAAGGGTGAGCATGAAACTTACGATTTTGGATCTGGCGCAGGATTTTATGTTAATTCCCTGACTGAGGGATACAAAAATCACTACAACATGTTCGATTACGTTGCTTTTGAGCTTCACGATTTGATCACTTCAGAATTTGGCGTCTCAACCAATAATATTTCAATCGCAGGACATTCTATGGGGGGTCATGGGGCGCTGATTCTAGGACTTACTTTTCCAGATAAATTCCGTTCTATTTCAGCTTTTGCACCCATTACCAATCCTCTTAAGGTTAGTTGGGGGCAGAGGGCTTTTGAAGGATATTTAGGAGGCAAAAATCAAGAATTGTGGAAAAAATACGACGCTTGCGAGCTAGTAGCGTCAGGAAAAAAGCATCCTTGTGAGATTTTGATAGACCAAGGAGATGCTGATGAATTCTTGAATACAAGTCTTCTTCCCCAGAATTTTATTGATGTTTGTGAAAAAAGTAATCAATCACTAAAAGTTAATTTCCGTAAAAATTACGACCACAGCTACTATTTCATTGCCTCATTCATTGAAAGTCACATAAAGTTTCATTCAGAAGGTCTTTAATGAGATTAAGTAAAACCTTAGATTCACACTAATCGTTAAAACAATCTAAGGTTTTATTTTTGTAACATTGCATTTACTTTTCTGTTTAAAATATTTTTGGTTCATTTTCAAAATCAGCAGGTAAATTAATTGTTACATTAGTACCAAGCATAAATTGTAAAAAATTTACCACCGCTAATTACCACAATCATTTACCATCACGAATTACCGTCATGCCGGACATAGAGTTTCTTAGGTAGCTTTGCTGCCTTAGAAACTACTGATCCGGTACCTCATGAAGAAAAATATCCGACTACAATTCTTGATCAATCTATTCCTTCAAAAGATCCTCGATCGTGACTCACAAGATCCTCACTTTCGCGAGGATGACGATTATGTGAAGAGCGATTATGTGAGGATGTCAAAATGGAAAATAAGATGATGATAAATAAGATTCTGTCATTCAAATTAGGTTGTTTTCATAAGGAAGATCAGGGTCACTTTTTAAGTGGATAATTAATTTACCCACTCATTTTGAAAAAGAGACATATTTTTTCTCTTCAATGTAAAAGCTGTCTTGACTTAAAGGAATCCTTATTAGATAATCCGCGCCTCAAATTTTACCCGCCAAAATTTATTGGGACGTAGCCAAGCGGTAAGGCAACTGGTTTTGATCCAGTCATGCGTAGGTTCGATCCCTTCCGTCCCAGCCATCTTCCGGATTTTCACATAAAATCAACCAACCAGAAGTTAAAAATATCCCTAAAAAAATTGTTTTTTTAAGTATCAGATTGATAAAAAACGAATTTTTTAAAACGAATTTTAGTGATTAACCCACTCCCTCCTATCAATAATATTTAAACATCGACATTGATTTCATCGCAATTAATCCTCCTATTTGCTGTTTCATTTTTTGCCGCCACCATTATTCCTGCTCAATCTGAATTATTTTTAGCGACTTTAAAAAACTCTGGTGAAAATAATGCTTACTTACTGGTATTGATTGCCTCGATTGGAAATGTTCTGGGTGCTTTGGTTAATTTCTTTATTGGTCGATATTTTTTGCATTTTAGAAATAAAAAATGGTTTCCAGCTAATGAGAAAATACTTAAAAAAACGACAAATTTTTATCAAAAATGGGGATTTTGGTCTTTGTTATTGGCTTGGGTTCCATTTATTGGTGATCCGCTAACCTTGGTTGCTGGAATTTTTAGAACCAATATTTGGATTTTTTTGATTTTGGTGACGATTGGAAAGGCTGCTCGGTACATTGCAATTATTGAGATATTTTGAAAAGAAATTAAAAACCGGGAAAAATTAATTTGAAAGGAGCAAATTTAATTCCATAAACCAATCCTAGTAAATTGATTTCGACACCTTCTTTTTTGGCAATCAAAATTCCAAATAGTCCAAATAATGAGAATTGATAACCAGTTGCACTTGGTGCGCGTGCAAAAAATTTATTTGCAATAAGAAAATCTTTCCCAACAGCATTTGACGGGAGAGCTAAACCAAGATCAGGAACTTGTCTGCCAACATAGGCAATGAAGCTGTTGCTGTTTGGTCCTGGCCACAAAACATATTCTTTAGCTTTGGGGTAAGAATGAACGGCTTTGTCAATTTGAGATATTAACTTTTGCGCCCTTTCTCCTCTAATATCAAGAAGAAGATCGGGATCTTGATCAAACCAAACACGATCAGGAATATCTTGTCTGGCGTCAACCGCGGACAATCCTTGGTAGGTTTTCCATCCTAAAACTTGATAAACAGTGTAATTTTTAGCATCCTTCTCTTTAACGGATATCCATGTGTGAACCGCAAAAGCACCGCGCCAACTAAAAGCTCGAGCGCTGTAAGCTTGAATGATTGCCTCTTTATGATCATCGGGATTTGGGGCGATTTTGGAACTATTGCGATTAGCGGTTTTGTAATCTGCATCAAAATTAATTTTTCCTTTAGCTATTACCAACAAAGGTCCGCCGAAAATTAGAATTAGAATTAATGATGTGACAATAAATTTATTCATGGATTGATAATTTTTTATGAAATCAATTTTTAAGGAACCATCATTTCATCTGGAGATTGAGGCATTTCCACCACTTTTGAACCCTCAAGATCTTCATCTTGATCAAAAACTTCGTAATCATGAAGAATCGAGAAGACGTAGAATTTTACCTCTTTGGCTTGATATTCTAATTTTGGGTCATCGAAATAAACTTTGAGCTCGCAGCCTTGAAATAAATAGTCGGAATCTTGCGTATCGGGTTCATCGAAGACAATGAAGATGCTTATTAATTCAGAAACCTCCTCAAGGGGGAATTCTTGACCGTCACTATTGTCGAATCCAGTAATTTGAATGGAGTCGTTATGTTTGATTATTTCAAAGCCAATGCTTTTGAGGATAGATTCTATTAAATCGATTTTTTTCATTTTAAAATTGTTTTAGTTTTAGAAAAATAGCTTCGGTAATTTTTATTAAATCATCTTCAGAAATAATTAATGGTGGCATGACGTAGATGACGTTTCCAAAAGGTCTAAGCCAAATTCCATTGTCAGAAAAATCTTTTCTGAGTTGAAACATAGCCTCCCAATCAAAACCTTTTATTTCCACGACTCCAATCGCACCAAGAACCCTAACGTCGCTAACCATTTCTAAAGAGCGACATTTCTCCAGTTGGGTGGTTAGGATTTGGGATATTTTTGTGACTTTTTCTGCGTAATTATTTTTAGAAAATAATTCAAGAGAGGCGTTTGCTGCAGCGCAGGCGAGGGGGTTTCCCATGAAAGTTGGTCCGTGCATTAGGGCAAAATTCAAATCATCATTTAAAAATTGGTTGAAGATCTCGTCGGTCGTTATTGTGGCTGCTAGAGTCATTGTTCCTCCGGTTAGAGCTTTTCCGATCACCATGATGTCGGGGGATATTCCTGCGTGATTGCAGGCAAAATATTTTCCGGTTCTAAAAAATCCAGTAGCGCACTCATCGGCGATAAAAATCAGATTGTATTTTTTAGTTATTTTATGGATTTCTTGAAGAATTTCTGGGCTATGAAATTTCATTCCTCCAGCGCACTGAACCAAGGGTTCGATAAAAACTCCAGCAATTGTTGTTTGGTTGAATTCCAGAAACTCATCAAATTCTTGGAGTTTTTTGGCGTTATTTGGAAAGCTAAGATTGTAGTTTTTTGCCAAATAATTATTAAATTTTTTGTGCATTCCTTTTTTGGTATCAGCCAAAGACATTGCTCCCGCCGTGTCTCCATGGTAGCTATTTTTGAAGGAAACGAATTTGGTTCGTTGGTTTCGAAAATTTCCAGCACTTCTGTTGATGTAGAATTGAACTGCCATTTTCATGGCAACTTCAACTGCAGTTGATCCTGAGTCTGAGAAGAAAACTTTATTTAAACCGTTCGGAGTTATTTGAGCTAGATTGTAGGCGAGTTTACAAGTTTCCTCATTGGCAAGTCCGGCCATCATGATGTGAGGCAATTTTTTTGCCTGAGAAGTTATTGCTTTAACTATTTTTGGATGATTGTAACCATGAGCAACGCACCACCAAGAACTGATTGCATCAATTAGCTCTTTTCCGTCCTTTAGCTTGATTCGAACTCCATCGGCAGATTCAACCTCAAGCTGCTCAGGGGCGATTTTCATTTGAGTGTAGGGAAGCCAAATATTTTCCATCCCTTTTTTGATGAAATTAGAAGATTTTAAATTAGACTGCTCTGATTCTTTAGGTTTCATTTTTAACTAACTTTATGACTAAAATTGTTGGAATTTTAAATATCACTCCGGACTCATTTTTTGATGGAGGTAAGTATGATGAAGAAAAAAAAGCTTTAAAGCAATTGGAAGTTTTACTTAATTGTGGGGCTGACGTTATTGATATTGGAGCGGAATCTACACGCCCCAATGCAGAGAAGGTTTCTTGTAATCAGGAATGGTTGAGGCTTAAAAACATTCTTCCTGAAGCCATAAAAATGGTTAATAATTATAACCTTATTAATAATAAAAATATTGAAATTAGTTTGGATAGTAGAAATCCGGATAATGTCTCCAAGGCTTTAAATTTGGGTATTGATATTATTAATGATGTTTCTGGGTTTGAAGATGTCAGTATGATTGCTCTTGCGGCTAAGAGCGGGAAAAAAATTGTTTTAATGCATAATTTGGGAGTTCCTGCTGATAAAAATAAGGTTGTTGATGAAGAATTGGATATTGTTGGGGTTTTGATTGATTGGGCATTTTGTAAAATGTCCCTACTTAAAAAACACGGAGTTAAAAAAGAAAATATTATTTTTGATGTCGGGATTGGTTTTGGAAAAAATTCTAGCCAATCAATCAAGATATTGCAGGAGGTGGATCGATTAAGAGTTGTTGGAATTCCTTTATATGTTGGGCATTCCAACAAGAGTTTTCTGGATGGATGGGAAATTGAAGGTTGTGAGAGCAGGGAAGATAAAACGATTTATATTTCATCTTCTTTAATATCAAAGAATATCGAATATTTAAGAGTTCATGACGTGGAATCACATGTCAGAATTACGAGTTGAGACCGATGACTTTTGTGATTATCTTTGGCATTACTGATTATTTTGCGTAAGAGTATTATTTTTAGACAATAAAAAAGCCAAGAGAAAATAATTTCTCTTGGCTTTTTTTAAACTTAAACTTTAGTTGAGATAATTTAATTATCTTTGTAATAAGTTTTTTCATCCAAAGTTCCTTCACTTTTGTCTACCAATAGAGTAACGGTAGCGTCTCCAGTGATATTGATGGTGGTACGAATCATGTCTAAGATTCTATCAACACCAAAAATAACTCCAATACCTTCAATTGGCAAACCAACTGAAGTAAGAACCATTCCCATGAAGATGATTGACCCACTTGGAATTCCGGCAGCTCCGATTGATCCTAATGTACAAGTCAAAAACAACATTGCATAGTTTGCTGGGGTCAAAACCACACCATAGCATTGAGCAAAAAATACGGCAGCAAGACCAAGATAAATCGCTGCGCCATCCATGTTGATACATGCCCCAAGAGGCATAACGAAATTGGTATTTGATTTGGAAACCCCAACTCTTTTATGTAGCTCATCCATGGCAGTAGAAAGTGTCGCTTTACTACTACTGGTTGAAAATGCTATTGATTGAGAAAGAAGCATTTTTTTATAAAATGGCATTGGTGACAATCTTGCAAAAAACATGATCATCAAACCAAATAATACATATTGCAAAAGACATGCTCCCAAGAAAATAATTACCAATTTTCCTAAAGCTTCAAGAACTACCAATCCTTGGGTTCCTACAACTACAGCGACAAAACCAAAAACCCCAATTGGAGCTAGTTTGACGATAAGCTCGATCATTTTAAAGGTAACTTTAGAAGCGCTAGCAATGAACTCTTTTAAAGGCTTTGCAGATTCACCAGTTTTATTAATCACGATTCCGGTAAAGATAGAAAATACAATGATTTGCAAGAAATTATCTGAAGCCATTGATTTTATCGGGTTGGTAGATATCAAACCAACAATAAATTCAGTTGCAGAAGGTGTTTTTGCATGAGATGCTGCACTAGCAACGTCAGATTGACTAACGAGGCTTGACAAATCAACGCCAACTCCTGGTTCAAAAATCAAACCTGAAGCAAGACCAATAACAACGGCGAATGAAGCCGTTAGCATGTAGATTGTAAAACTCTTTATTCCAACTCTAGTTGCGCTGGCGTCAGAATCCATTGAAGTGATTCCTGCAAGCAAAGCGAAGAAAATCAATGGCACGATAACCATTTTGATGAGGTTGAAGAAGATAGTTCCTAATATTCTTAATGATTCAGCTTCTTCGCCGAGTAGCTTACCAGCCACAGCTCCCAAAATAAGTCCAATGATAACTTGATGCCATAGTTTTAACTTCATAATTAGTCCTTTTAATTGTTTATTATTTGAGATTTTAAATGCGTGGCGCCCTTAAAATTATTTACTTACCTTAGAAATTGAAAAGTTCAATTTTGATGGATGAGAAGCAAAGCAATCTTTTATAAAAAAAGCGATCCTATAAATCGATAATTGAAATGTCAAACTTAAGTTCTTTTTAAGGAAACGTAAGTTTAAACCCCAGTAGATCCAAAACCGCTAGAACCTCTGTTGGTTCTGTCCAGATTCATTGTTTCTATAATGCTTGCTTGCTCATATTTAGCGATAATCATTTGAGCGATTCTCATTCCTCGTTTGATTTCAAAATCAACCTGAGAATGATTAATTAGAATGACACAAACCTCTCCTCGGTAGTCACTATCAATAGTCCCTGGGGTGTTTAGAACTGTTATTCCGTTTTTAAGGGCTAGACCTGATCTTGGGCGAATCTGAGCCTCAAAACCAATTTCTAATTCTATGGCAATTCCTGTTTTTATTAATTTTATTTCTCCGGGCTTAATAGTGACAAAATCATCAATTGCTGCTTGTAAATCCATTCCAGCACTACCTGTGGTCTCATACTTAGGTAAGGATAGATCTAGGTTATTTTCTAATCTTTTTATTTTTAATATTGTCATCTTTATTATTTTTTATCGGTGGCTTGCTCGAGCATTTTCTTGGCAATATTTGCTTTGTTTTTTATGCCTTGAATTTTTTCCACAGCGTTACTGGAAAAGTAGTTTGTAATGTTCGATAGACTAGAAATCACAATCATCAAAACAACAATTATTAAAATTATTTTAATTATGCAGCCATTCATTTTTAAAAGGGATTAAATTATTGATAATTAAAGGGGTAAAAACATAATGTTGCGCAACTTAGTTTACAATTCTTAAAAACCAAAAATTCCAAAATGGCTCAAATCACAAAAATTCATGCAAGGGAAATCCTTGATTCTCGTGGCAACCCAACTGTTGAAGCGGAAGTTTATTTATCTGACGATTCTTCTGGAATCGCCTCCGTTCCAAGTGGCGCTTCAACCGGAAGCTTAGAAGCTCACGAGCTTAGAGATGGTGATTCCAAAAGATATTTAGGTAAGGGAGTTTTGAAAGCCGTATCTAATGTTAACGATAAAATTGCTAGTGCTTTAATTGGAATGGATTCTGAAGATCAAGATGCGATAGACACTGCAATGATAGAGCTTGATGGCACAAAGAATAAAAGCAATTTGGGTGCAAACGCAATTTTAGCGGTTTCTCTAGCTAACGCTCTGGCGTCATCTAACTCAATGGGAATACCACTTTATTATTACATTGGTGGTGATGAGGCTAATACAACTCCAACTCCAATGATGAACATCATCAACGGTGGAGCGCATGCTGATAATAAAATAGACATTCAAGAATTCATGATTATGCCTATTTCAGCTCCGTCAATAACTGACGGAATTAGAATGGGAGCAGAAATTTTTCATCACTTAAAATCATTATTAAAAAAAGATGGATTTTCCACCAATGTTGGTGATGAAGGTGGTTTTGCACCAAATTTCAGCTCAACCGATCAAGCTTTGGATTATGTTTCAAAATCAGTTCATCAAGCAGGATACAATCTAGGAACCGATGTTGTTTTGGCTCTCGACTCAGCAGCAACTGAGTTTTTCAAAGATGGAAAATATAATTTATCTGGTGAAAACAAGGTTTTGGATAGTGATGAATTGATTAAATATTACCAAAACTTGGTCGCTAATTATCCAATTTCTTCCATTGAAGATGCTTGTTCTGAAGGTGATTTTGAGGGATGGAAAAATATTACCGCAGCTTTGGGAGATAAAATTCAGCTCGTTGGTGATGATTTATTTGTAACTAATCCAGAAATTTTACAAAAAGGAATTGATGAGAAAATGGCCAATTCAATCCTTATTAAGCCAAACCAAATCGGAACTCTAACTGAGACTTTGCAAGCAATACATTTGGCCAAAATGAATGGTTACAGCACTGTCATTTCTCACAGATCTGGAGAAACCGAAGATTCCTACATTTCTCATTTGGCCGTTGGAACTAACGCTGGGCAAATAAAAACCGGATCACTTTGCAGGTCAGATCGCGTTGCAAAATACAATGAATTGATCCGTATTAATGAATATTTAGGAGCTGATGGAATCTATGCCGGAAACTCATTCTTGAAAAAATAACAATGATAAGAGTTAGTTTTGTAAATGGAGAATTTCAGCCTCATGACCAATGTTTTGTTCATATTGAGGATCGTGGTTTTCAATTTGCTGACGGAATTTATGAGGTTATTCTTTTAAAAAATAACAAGCTGATTGATGTAAATTGGCATTTGGATCGTCTTTTTTATTCCCTTGGAGAGCTCAATATTAAGATTGAGAAAAGCAGAAATGAGATCACAAAAATCATCTTAGATTTATTTTTAAAAAATAATCTCAACGAAGGGTCGATTTATTTACAAATTACCAGAGGAAAATCTCCTCGCCAACAAGGGTTTCCTAAAAATTATCCACCAACAATTGTCGCCACCGTTCTGCCTTTAAAAAATGCCGATTCATCGATCGGTTTAAAAGTTATCACTCACCAAGATCTGCGTTGGAACAGATGTGATATAAAATCAATCGGCCTTGCTGCAAGCTCAATGATTCGCCAAAAAGCATTCGATCAAAATTCTGACGATGCTATTTTAATTCGTGACGGATTTGTCACTGAAGCAACTTTTGCTAATGTTTTTATAGTTGATGAAAATGGGTTTTTGATCACTCGTGATGTTGATAATTTGGTTTTAAATGGAATTACTAAAAAAAGAATTATCCAACTGGCCCAAGAAAATGGAATTGGGGTTGTGGAAAGAAAGTTCACTTTAGAGGAGCTCTTAAAAGCAAAAGAAGTTTTTCTGACCAGTTCGACACTTTTTATTCGATCGGTCATAAAAATCGATGATAAAATCATTAATAATGAAAAAATTGGTGAGACAACTCAGAGTCTTTCATCTCTTTATCAAGAATTTATAGAAAATCACAGTGCATAAAAACAATAAACGCCAAAAGAGGGGATTTTCATTGGTTGAATTATCTATTGTTATACTAATAACCTCTGTTTTGATTGGTGGAATTGTGGCGACCAATAGCTTAACTGAGTCAGCAAGACTTTCTGCAGCAAGATCAATGACAACTAGTTCACCAGTTAAGGATGTTGATGGTCTGATTTTGTGGCTTGAAACCACCATGCCACAAAGCTTTGATGTTCCAAACGTAGAAAATGGGCAATCTATCTCCACTTGGTTTGATTTGAGCCCTGAAGGGAATAATTCTGTCATTGGAAACGCACCAACATACACTTCTGATGAAATTAGAGGGTTGCCAGCCTTAAGATTTGACGGGGTCAATGATTACATGGAGTCAATACTGCCCCTAACATTAATTTCAAACCAATTGCAAATTTTTTTGGTGTGCAGGAGGGGCGGATCTTTCCCTGTTATAGATGATGTGTCTCCAGATGCGGATATTTCCACCTCAGCACTAGTTTTAGATGGGGGAAATGGTAATGGTGATGATAAAAGTGGCATTAAATATGTCATTGTTGGCAAGGAAGGTGCGGGAGGAAATTTAACTACTAGTAGAAATGATACTGACCTGTCTACCGCTTCCCACCCAGGAATAGGTGTTTCCTATATTCAATCAACAAGATTTGATGGTTCTAATAATATTGTTCATTTAAATGGAGTTGAGCAAGCCTTCGTAAATTCAACGGGAGATTTTAATGTTGGGAGAATTTTGATTGGGGCAAGATATTTCGACAACTCTGTTCAATTGTTTTATAATGGATCTATCGCTGAAATAATTGTTTTTGATCGACCCTTGAATAATAACGAAAGAATGGATATTGAGCAATACCTATCCAGAAAATGGGACATTGAAATTACGCAATAATGAATTACAAAAAAAATATTAAAATAAAATTAGGATTTTCACTTTTAGAGTTATCAGTAGTTCTGTTAGTAACTTCAGTTTTGATGACAGCTGTGATCAAAGGTAGCGATTTGATCGATATGGCAAAAATTAGTGCGGCTCAGCAAAAAACTGCCAATTCCCCAGTTTGGGATATTGACGGATTGCAAGCTTGGTATGAAACAACTTTGAATGAAAGTTTTGATAATAGAGAAGCTGACGATGGAGTGGCAGTTAGTTCTTGGAACGATATCAGTGGTAATAATCCGAACTCTCCAAATAACGCAACTGCAACTCTTAACAATGAGCCAACTTATATTTCTGGGGTTTTAAATGGTTTGCCAGCTTTAAGATTTGGTGGTGTTGATGATTTTTTGTCTTTTACCAACACCCCAGAAGTTGTTAATAATAATTATACAATATTTGCTGTTGCCGCCAGAAGAGGTGATGAAGATATCAATATGATTATAGGAGGTACAAGTGGTTCGGCTAATAACAACCTTCACATGGGATATAATAACGATAATTTCCACATTGCTCATTTTGGCCAAACCGATGCTGGAACTGACTATATTGGTTTTGCAGTTCCGGGGTACACTTCTCCAATTTTTCAAATTCACAGCGTAATTTTTAATCATTCTTTTGGTAAATCATATTATGAAAATGGCGGAACTCCGCCAACAGCAACTCAAGTAGTAACATCTCTCGAGGCAAGAACCCATCTTGCTGCTTGGCCTGGCTCAGGAATGGGGAGGAGAGAGGTGGATTTCTTTAATGGTGATATTGCTGAAATTATTATATTTTCCAAGGCATTGAACGATCAAGAAAGGGAAGATGTTGAAGCTTATCTATCTTTCAAATATGACATTCCACTACAAAATTAATATGAAAACAAAATTAGCTTTCTCACTATTCGAAATATCAATTGTTCTTTTAGTTGTCAGTATTTTATTGATAGGAATCACAAAAGGTAAGCAGGTGTTAACAAAATTTGATGTTTTGAATGCTGCAAAGCTGACCAAATCTTCAGTTGTTGGCAAAATTGATGGTTTGTCTTTATGGCTAGAAACCACATCTTCCGATAGTATTGATCATATCGAAGCATCTGATGGACATGCGGTGAGTGTGTGGAATGATATTAGCGACTCTTCTTTTCTTCCTAAAAATTCTGAACAAACAAATTCTGCTAGCCAACCAAAATATATCACCAATGTTATTAATGGCCTTCCTGTTTTAAGGTTCGACGGATCTAATGACTTCATGACATTGCCACCGGCTTCAACTATTGGTCTTTCTAATTCGAATTATGAAATTTTTGTGGTTTATCAGACAAAATCGACATCAGTCCAATTTTTATTAGCGGGAGCAATTGAGCAATATGAGGTTCATCTTAATGGCGCTGCTAACCTAAGATTTATCCCAACCAATGGTAAATATTCTGATATAGATTTTAGTAATAGTTTATCATTGCCACACATAGGCGTGGTGAGGGTTCAGAATGGATTTGGTATTGTTAGGGTTGACGGAGTTGATACATTAGATGTGGAAACCAACGCAATATCTACCAGCACAACAACTCTAGTAATTGGAACAAGATCAGTCGCAGGTGCTCTTCCTATGAATGGTGATATCGCTGAAATTATTATTTTTACTAGAGCTTTATCCGACCAAGAAAGGTCGGATGTTGAATCTTATTTGAGCGAAAAATGGAACATAGAGTTAAATGCCTAAGTCTATGTTGTGTTCATTTCTCACGAAACTATTTCTGCTGACAGGCATTAATGTAAAAATAATATACTAAAAATCATTTATAATTGACGTTTTTAACAAAATATTTTAGATCAAAAAGATGAAGTTAAAAAAACCAATTGATAGTCGTTGTTTGGAGTTTGTGGTATTTTTGTAGATTATTTTTTTAGTTCTTTCTTACAAAGATCTTTAATTTTTTAAAAAACCCTTTATTCTGCCGAATTTTAAAATTCAATTTTTCAAGATAAGACATGGATTTGATTAGCAAGATTGCCATAAAAATGTTCTACAACCAAGTTGGCGTTGATGAATTTAGTAATAAATATTATGAGTCAAAGAAAGCGATAAATAATCGCAAAAAAAGATGCGTTATATATCGTGGAATGGCAGAACCAAGCAAGATTCCTGCTAGTTGGCACGGCTGGATGCATTACACTAGTGATGATTTGCCTAACAATATTCACAAACATCATTGGCAAAAAATTCACCTTCCAAATCTAACCGGAACAAAATTTGCTCATTTCCCAGCTGGAATACAAAATGGCAAAACAAGATCGAAAGTTAGTTCGGATTATCAATCTTGGAAACCAAATTAAATTTAACAAAATATGAAAAACAATCTATTTGAAGTTATCGTCGGGACTTTTGTTCTTGCTTGCGCAGTTTATTTTTTCTTTTTTTCTTTCAACAAGTCAGGAATTTCCACTTCAGCAACCTATCAAATATCCGCAATATTCAACAGTATCGACGGCGTTAGTTCTGGAAGTGATGTGAAAATTGCTGGAGTTAAAATCGGATCAATTGCGGGAGAAAAAATCGACCCAATAACTTATCGCGCAATTTTGAGTTTGGATATCAATAAGAATATAAAAATACCTTCAGATTCATCAGCTAAAATTCTCAGCTCGGGATTACTTGGTGGAAAATATGTTGGAATAGAAATTGGCGCCGAAGAAGAAATGCTTGAAGAAGGTGGAAAAATCCAATTCACCCAATCAGGAGTAAATTTCGAAGAGTTGCTAGGTAAGTTCATATTTAGTTCAAAGAAAGATTAAAATGAGAATTAAAAATTTAATCTTAATTTCTTTTTTAACGACCATTCTTAGTTTCAGCCAGTCTTTTGCTTTTGATTTTTTTTCCAAACCGGAAAAAAAAGATGAACCAGAACAGATTGTTGTTCAGGAAGTAGAAAAATCCACAATAGATCAAATCGACCAAAGCAACTTTACGAAAGTCGCAATATTGCGAGGATTGGACAAGGTCATTGCCAGAACATCTAAATTAGAAATTCTTGCTGGTGACGAAGGTAGGTTTGGAAAATTATATATCGAAGTCAAAAAATGCTGGAGATCTCCAGCAGATCAAAGGCCAGAAAATAAAATCTTACTTAAAATTGAAGAGGATAATAAAGGATTAAGGGAGTTGTTGTTTTATGGTTGGATATTCTCTTCTAGCCCTTCAATTTCAGGACTGGAACACCCCATATACGACATAACCGCAATTGAGTGTGTCGACTCAAAAACGGAAATTATCGAAGATGAATCCTTGAATGAAAATAATGAAGATAAGGATCTGTAAAATATTGCTGGTTCTTTTTCAAAATGAGTAGGTAGACCAATTACCACCTTGGTTCCCAAGCATAAATTGTAAAAAAGTCACAATCATGAATTATACCAATCATCACAAGTTAACTTCCATGATTCACCATCACGAATTACCGTCATAAAGAATTACCGTCATGCCGGACATAGAGTTTCTTAGGTAGCTTCGCTGCCTTAGAAACTATTGATCCGGTACCTCATGAGGAAAAACATCCGCCCGTAATTCTTAATCAATCTATTCTTTTAAAAAATCCTCGATTCCAGACTCACGAGATCCTCACTTTCGCGAGGATGACGATTATGTGAGTGTGACAATCATGAGGATGACGATTATGTGAGTGTGACAATCATGAGGATGAAGATTATGAATACTAGATAATTACCGTCATGCCGGACATAGAGTTTCTTAGGTAGCTTTGCTGCCTTAGAAACTATTGATCCGGTAC
>JBLHTM010000017.1:0-19685 GCA_047627215.1 Rickettsiales bacterium
AAAAATAGAAAAAAGTTTGGATCAAAATAATAATGAGATTGTTACTGATGCAATTTCTGCTTTAGAAAATCTGGGATATAAAAGATCAGTGATTTATCCAATTGTTAGTGATCAAGTTAGTCAGAATACTGATATCACTTTAGAAACTTTAATCACCCAATCTTTGAGGTTGATTTCTAATAAATAATTATTGTCGCCTAGCTAAAATGGGGTAAACGAAACATCTTGTTTAGAATACTTCGTCTTCTGTTCGTCATTTTCAATGATGAATCTTTGCTTGTCACGAGTCAAAAAATTAAGATTTTAGGAAATTATTTTGCTGCTGATTCTAGCAAATAAAAGTCACAATCGAAAACTAATACCAAATCCCATCTATAATTCCACATATGAACAAAGTATTTTTTGGCATAAATTATTGAAAAATTAGGCCTAGTGTCCGTGACACATGGCTTAATTTTTTGATGATTTATGACGAAAAAGTCGAAGGTCAGATATGGAATTATAGATGGGATTTGGTATAATACCAGAATCTCGGGGGTTAATTACAATATTGCGGGGAATTGATTCCTAGGCACATTAAAAATTTACCTAATTTCCAGGTGGATTTTCAAGAGGTGGAGACCCGATAAATCCCGTTGCCACGACATAGCTTTCTGCGGATTCTTTGCGGGATGAATCTGGTTTAAAATGTTTTACAGTTGCAAAATTACACCTGAATCGCTCAAGCAAATCTCGACTGGCACCTCCTTGAAATATTTTCCCAACAAAAACTCCGTCTTTTTCTAAAATTTGACAAGCAAAATCTAAGGCTTCTTCTAAAAGAGCGACAATCCTTAAATGATCCGTTCTGGCATCGCCGCAAGAATTTTCGGCCATGTCACTTAAAACGACATTACATTTTCTTTGAGTCGTCTCTTCATTCAAAGTTTTATTTTTATTCATCAAATTAATGATGTTTTGCGCAGCGTCTGGACTGAGAAAATCTTGCTGCAGAAATTCTACACCAGAAATTGCATCCATTGCCAAAAGATCAACGGCAAAAACTTTTCCCCGACCAACTTTTTCAACCACAACCTGACTCCACCCTCCCGGAGCGGCGCCGAGATCGACAACTATTTTTCCTTTTTTGAATATTTTGAATTTATTATTAATTTCAATGATCTTAAAAGCCGACCTAGCTCTGAAACCCTGCTCTTGAGCTTCTTTTACGAAAGGGTCGTTGATGTGTCTTTTGATCCAAGCAACTGATGATTTTTTTCTTCTTTTGGCGGTTTTAACCGCGGTAAATTTATTTCTCATTAAAACTAAAATTCTAAGTTAAGAACCAACTCCATAATTACAGAAGTTTGTCGCTAAAGGTCCTTTTAAATCATGTGATCTCAATCAAAAATGACCTACGTCCATTTTTGTTTATTATTTAATATATAATCCTTGGAGATCCCGAAAAGTATGGGGCGCGAAAAATTTCGAGCTCTTTAAGGTAAATTTCTTGCCTCATCTATTGACATTACTGGAATTCCATTCCTGATTTTGTAAGCCAATTTAGATTTATGACAAATAAGCTCTTGAGAATTTTTATCATATTCTAATCCTGTCTTACAAAGCGGACAGACCAAAATTTTTAACAATTCAGGATCTATTTCTTTCATGTTTTATTGCTTGATAAAATTTTGTTCTTGGATTTAACTTACAACCACCAAGCGTAAGCCTTAAAAAAATAATCACAATGCAAAAAATATCTACCAAAAAGAAAGGTTTTTCCTTGATCGAACTGGCAATTGTTCTGGTAATTATTGGGATTATGGTTGTTGGAATTTCATCTGGAAGGTCCTTGATAAAAAGCGCCAAAGTCTCTGCCGCCAGGTCCGCAACATTATCAACTCAAATCGTCAGCATTCCTGGAATGATTGCTTGGTTTGAGTCTTCGACTAAAGACAGCTTTAGAAGATCGGAGTCTGTTGACGAGTCTCAAATTACAACTTGGTTCAATATTGCGCCTTCTGGGTTTTTATTTAGAAATAATTTAGGAGTCTTCGGAGATCCTGTTACGGGTGCGGTTGTCGGGAATGTATCATATGAATATGAAGGAATTAACGATATTCCTGCGGTTAGGTTTGTTGAAAATAGCAATATATCTTTAAATGAATTTGCAGCCTCACCGTTACCAGAATCAACATTGATAATTGTTTTTCAGAATGACATAGGTACAGATGACGCTCAGGCAGTTTTAAGTGCTGGAAATAACCAATCTATTGAACATGATTTTTTAGGAAATGTTCCCTATATATTGATGGTTAATTTCAATGGAGCAAACTCTGCAGCTTACATAAACAACACTTCCCCCCTCCCAACATTCGATGTGGGCACCAATCTTTTAGACGGAGTTTTGATTGGAAGCCTTAGTCCGATAGATCAAGGACTTACCGGTGAAATTTCTGAAGTGATTATTTACAATACATCTTTAAGTGCCACCCAAAGAGAGGATGTATTTAATTATTTATCAGATAAATATAAAATAACAGTATCGGGCTTGTAATGATAAGAAATAAAATATTAATAATGTTATTGCTAGCAACTCTTATCTCTTGCGAATCTATGCCAAAAACTTGGGATTGGGGAGCTCAACCAAGACCGCTGACCGGAGTTAGGAATTTTCCACCGGCCGATACTGACTACGGAAAAGGATTTAAGGATGGGTGCTCAGGAACTTTTCCAATTGTTGGAAAAGGATGGGTCGATACGATTGAACCTGAATTGAATGCAGTTTTAATGACAAAAAATCCTGATTATGCCACTGGCTGGTTTGATGGTCACGAACAATGTACCTATATCATGGATTGGGATGTATTATAAAATTTCAAATATGCTAAACAAAAATAATAAAAAATTACCTAGTCTTTGTATGTTGACCGCATTGCTATTTTTCCTATGTGGCTGCAAAGGTTGGTTTGAACCCTTAACTGCTAGACTTGATGTTCCTGAAGGCCCCCCAGAATATCAAGCGGGATGGCATAATGGATGCTCAACTGCCCTTTCTTCGGGAGCTTTTGCCTCTGGAAGATTCCACGAATTCACTCTTGGAAGTGGAATTTATCAGCATCTTCCAGCATATCAAAGTGCTTGGACTGCAGGTTGGTATTCTTGCGTTACCCAAGCGGGTAATTATATGTCATCTCCTGGAATGGGAACAGCTCCTCTGGAATAAAAATATGCCAAAAATTATTTTCAATAATATATTAATAATCCTTCTGGGATCTAGTCTATTTTCATGCAGGCCTGGAAAAATTAGATTGAAAGGCAACGAGCCGATAAAGTTTTTTAAAAAAGATTTAGAAAAAGCCTCTCCAGATTTTCAGCAAGGTTGGGCGGACGGATGTGAAAGCGGAATGTCGGGAGGTAGCACGAGTTTCAACCAGAACTTTTATAAGCCTACGCAAGACGGTTATAAATTTACTTACTCCCCAGACTACAAATCGGCTTGGGGTAGTTCTTTTTGGTTTTGTTATCGCAGTGACTCTGTTTATCAGAAGTCAAAAGTGTTCAATGCTTTGTTTAGGGGGATGAATTGAAAATATTTTTGCTAATAGCCATATTGTTTCTAAGTAATTGCAAGCTTTTTACTGGATCAAGAAGATATTTGGTTGCAAATACTAATTACAGCATTCCTGACGGAACCCCAGTATTCCAGCAAGGATGGAGAGACGGTTGTGAGAATGGCCTCTATTCCAGAGGAAACACTTTCTACAGAACAAAATATCACGGCTTTCAATATTCCCCTGACTTAATGGATAATCCAGAATACAAATTTGGCTATGGAAAGGCGTATAGTTACTGTTTTACATTAAACACTGCTGGTGATCATTCGGGAGGTTTTGACGCCTTTATTTATGCCAGGGGAGCACCCTTTAACATGGAAAGAACAAGCATTGACGGAACAGTAAATTATGAAGCGGGTAGCTGGAGTAATGCCGCTAACGTAAAGCATAAAGGGGTGGATGGAAATTTTGATGCGATTCAATCTCCGAAGGGTTTTAGCGTATTTGGAAGCCACCCACTTTATGGGACTACTAATGAAAAACAAATTTTTGGATGGTAATTATGATCAAAAAAATGCTCCTAATTTTTTTAATGATATCCTTAGTTTCTTGCGGAAGATATTGGTATAAACCGTATGGAAGGCTTTTTAAATACGCCCCCAAAGACGGAACCCCGGGTCTTGAACTTGGTTGGATGCACGGATGCGAATCTGGCCTTGGAACTCAATTTGGAGGGTCCGTTTACCAGTCATTTTATAGCTGGAAAAAAGATCCTGACATCGTTAAAGCAAGCAAAAGCCCTGACGACATCAGAAGGATAAGAGAAAGATATCGCGGAGAAAGAATTGCCAAAATTAATTGGGATGACCAGAAGGAAGTAAGAAAAAACTTCAATGATTATAATGCTATTTTTTGGGGAGCTCATATTTTCTGCAGACACTCTGTATTGGGTCAATTGCAAATGTCCGGAATGACACCTCCTTTGGTAGACGAACCAAGATATGACCCCAGCGCTCACAGCCTTGGTAATATCTATAAGATTGATGGCAAAGGCGATGCTCGATATTCATATTGGTAAAGTGTCGCGGTTGCGAGTTGTGGTCTAATAATTTAAATTACGGGTAGATTTTTTATTAAAAATCAATAAAACATCCACCAAATTCATAATTCATAATTAAAAAAACATGCTTATTAAATTAATTCTTTTATTACCACTAATCGGAGCATTAACTTCTGGTATTTTATCAGCCAAAGTTTCTAAGAAATTTGCTCAGCTTTTTAATTCCTCGCTATTATCCTTATCAGCTATTTGCGCTTTTATTTTATTCTATCAAGTTGGAATGGAAGGCGAAAAAATAACTGTGATTCTATTTGATTGGATAACTTCAGGAACCTTTTCTGCCTCTTGGGCCCTTCAAGTTGATAGTTTGACTTCGGCAATGTTGGTTTTGGTGACCTTTGTTTCAGCTTTGGTTCACATTTATTCCATTGGCTACATGGATGAAGATAAATCAGTGCCAAGATTCATGTCTTATCTTTCTCTATTCACATTTTTTATGCTAATTTTAGTCACTGCTAATAACTTCCTTCAGCTCTTCGTGGGATGGGAAGGTGTTGGTTTGGCATCATATTTGTTGATTGGTTTTTGGTTCAAAAAACCATCCGCTAACGCTGCTGCAATGAAAGCATTTTTGGTTAATAGGGTTGGTGATTTTGGTCTAATTATCGCCATTGCAATAATTTATTTAACATTCGGATCAGTCAATTTTTCTGAGGTTTTTGCTGCAGTTCCAAATCATTTAGATAAAAGCTTTAATCTTCTGGGAATTGAATTTAATACCATAACCGCAATCGCTATTTTACTTTTTGTAGGAGCTATGGGAAAGTCTGCTCAAATTGGTTTGCATACTTGGCTTGCAGACGCAATGGAAGGGCCAACTCCAGTTTCCGCATTAATTCACGCCGCAACCATGGTTACCGCCGGAGTGTTTTTGGTGGCTAGATGTTCGCCAATTTTTGAATATTCGCCATTTGCTCTTGGGGTTGTCACTATTGTTGGCGCTTTGACGGCAATTTTTGCCGCCACAATCGCCCTCACCCAAAACGATATTAAAAAAATTATCGCCTATTCAACCTGCAGTCAACTTGGATACATGTTCTTCGCTTGCGGAGTTTCAGCGTACTCCGCGGGAGTTTTTCACTTACTCACTCACGGATTTTTCAAAGCATTGTTATTTTTAGGAGCGGGAGCGGTGATTCATGCCATGCATCACCAGCAAGATATTCGTAAAATGGGGGGTTTATGGAAAAAAATTCCCTTCACTTTTGCCATGATGTGGATTGGATCTTTGGCCTTGGCCGGATTTCCTCCTTTCGCCGGATTTTATTCCAAGGATGCAATTCTAGAGGCTGCATACATGTCTCATTCTAATTTTGGAATGTTTGCATTCTATTTGGGAATAACAGCCGCCTTCCTAACCGCCTTCTATTCTTGGCGCTTACTGTTCTTGGTCTTCAACGGCAAAACTAGAGCTGATAAAAAAACTTTTGATCATGCTCATGAAGCACCAAAAACCATGCTTGTTCCACTAGCTCTATTGGCGACTGGCGCAGTTGTGAGTGGCTTTATCGGCCAAAATATTCTTCATATGATTTCATTTGAAGGAAATTTCTTCGCCAATTCAATTTTCACAATGCCCGGAAACAACATTCTAGAGGAAATTCACCATACTCCAATTTTGATCAAATTACTACCAATGATTCTTGGGGTCATCGCCATCGCACTGGCATATTTTCTCTACATTGCCAAACCGCACTTGCCGGCAAAAATAGCCAAAATGTTTAAATTGCTTTACAATATTTCTTTGAATAAATGGTATTTTGATGAGATTTATGACAAGATTTTTGTGCAAAGTTTAAAAAAACTAAGCACCAATCTTTGGAAATTCTGGGACAATAAAATCGTTGATGGATTTGGGCCAAATGGCTTTGCGAATGCTTGTAAAATTGCAGCAGGAAGAATTGCTAAAATTCAGACTGGTTATGTTTATCATTACATCTTAGCAATGTCTTTGGGTGTTGTTGGGGCTCTATTATTTCTAATAATAAGAACTGCTGGATAAATAATTTATTTTATTACTGACATTAAAAAACCCTCCCTATAAAAACATAAGGCGGGTTTTTTAATGCTCTTTTTCAAAATGAGTGGTAAAGTTAATTGCCACCATGAGGTACCTTCATGTTGGACATAGAGTTTCTTAGGTAGCTTTGATGCCTAAGAAAATCTTGATCCGGCACCTCATGAGAAAAATATCTGCCTACAATTCTGAGCCATCTATATCTTTTAAAAGATCCTAGATACTGACTCAAAAGAGCCTCACTTTCGCGAGGGTTGCGATTATGTGAGCATGAAGATTATGCAAGGATGTAAAAATGAAAAATAGGGTTCTTCCATTCAAATTAGGTTATTCTCACAATAAAGATCAAGATCGCTTTTTAAGTGGATAATTAATTTACCCACTCATTTTTAAAAAGAGCCTAATTAAATTTGTGAATATTTGGGGTAAAAAGTCTAAGAAAGATTAAGAATTGGCGGTCTGAAATGCGAGGCATTTCTAGAAAGGATGGGCATCGATTTTAACTCACACCATCCTCACTTTTGTGAGGATGTCGATTGCGCTTAATACGATTAATTGAAAAAATTACGCCCGAAAATATTGCACTTGAGAGGGTTGTTCAGGTCAATAAATCTAAACAATTCCAACGATAATTTCCATCATTGGTCTTTTTCCCATCAAATCGCCAAAGTTTTTGCCGAGTTTGTTGCGAATTGCTTTTGAAATTGCCTCAATTGTTTTGTTCTCAACTTTGCTATTAGGCTGTTCTTTTTTACCGAATAATTTATCTTTAAAGCTGTTTTTCTTACCTTTAAATAGCTCTTTTGATGAACTCTTGATTGCTAAGACAACATCTCTCTTCATCCACTTCAAACTCTCTTTATCGCGACTAAAATCAACCGCTCCTGGAGATCTAATATCAATATCACCGATAATATTTCCAGTTTTTGAGTCAATAAATGCTGCGACAATAATGATTCCAGCATTTTGAAGCTTGTATCTAGTTTTGATGATTTCTCCTTCCAGAGGAATTTTTTGTTTGCCATCAATTCCGAAATATCCAGTTGGAACTTCGCCAATGATTTTACTGTCTTCGCTTTTTGAAAGCTTAACCACTGAACCATTTTCAACGGGAATTGCTTGCGGAACTCCCCACTCTTTAGTCAAGAAACCATGTTGTTTCAAATGGACAAATTCTCCATGAACTGGAATTGCGATTTGTGGTTTTGCCAAATCATACATCTCCTTAAGCTCATCTTGATTTGGATGTCCTGAAACGTGAACGAAATGATCTTTTTCGGTTATCACATTAACTTTCTTTTTAGCAAATAAGTTAAATAGTGCAAAAATTGATTTTTCATTTCCAGGAATTATTTTGGACGAAAAAATTATAGTATCACCAGCTTTAAATTTGATGGTCGGGTGTTTTCCAGAAGCAATTTTCATTGTTCCTGCGTTTGATTCACCTTGACAACCAGTTGAAATTACCAAAACCTCAGAAGGTTTGTAGAATTTCAATTCTTTATCAGAAATGAAACTAGGAAGATCTTTGTAATATCCAGTTTTGATGGCAATTTCTTTTAGTCTATGCAGCGAGAATCCAGTCAAGCAAACTTTTCTGCCGCAAGCTTCTGCAACTTTTACGATTGTGAAAACTCGAGCAATGTTAGATGCGAAGGTGGTAACACCAACGAGCTGCTTACAGTCTTTCACAATTGCTTTCAAACTTTCAAAAAGCTCACCTTCAGAACCAGAGTGGCCTGGGGAAAGTGCGTTAGTTGAATCGCAAACTAGAGCAAGAATTTCGCCTTTATCACCATATTCTTTAATTTTGTTTTTCTCAGAAATATTTCCGACAACTGGATCTGGATCAAATTTCCAATCTCCACTATGAAGAATATTTCCGTGACGAGTTTTGATCATCAAAGCATTCATTTCAGGAACAGAGTGAGTCAGTCCAATAAATTCAATATCGAAAGATCCGATTTGAAGATTTTCACCTTCTTTGATGATTCGAATCGGAACTTGAGATCCGAATGAATATTCTTGTAATTTTGCTTTCAAAAAATGAGATGCAAAATTTGTTGCATAAACTGGGGCACCAAGTTCTTGCCACAAATGCTGAACTGCACCCAAATGATCTTCGTGGATGTGAGTGATGATGATTCCAAGCAAATCTTTTTTATGAGCTTTGATGAATGAAATATCAGCGCAGATCATATCTACCCCCGGAACTTCATGAGCAAAACCAAGGCCGCAATCGACCATGATCCATTTTCCATCAAGATGGTACAGATTTACGTTCATGCCAATTTCACTAGCTCCACCAAGTGGTACGAACAATAAATCTTCTTTGTGTTTTTTTAAGTTTGGTTGCATTTTTTTATGATTTTTAAAAAGTAAGATGGGATTAATGTGGCAGGAATTTCTCAAGTTCGCTACTTACACATATTCCATTAATTTGAGCAAGAAAAATATTGATTAATAATGCTATCTTAACCCAAATAAGAAAGTAATTATTGGCAGATTACTGATCAAAACTACGAATTCCCCCAAAAAAAGAAAATTCCAAAAATAAACATCACATAAATTTATGAGGTATCTTTAGTTTTGATGTTTTTAGGAATAAAACTTAGGGTGGCTAGGAAAATGCCAAGATCATTAAAAAAAATTAAGGCGTAGTTTACTTCCGTTGCAATTCAAATAAAGTGGTTATTATTTCTAAAGAGCCTTTTCTATTTGGCAGGTTATTAGTTTGGTGGCACCTGCAATTCCATCTTTGTTAGAACCTCCGCACATTGCTAGATCTGGCTTTCCACCACCACCTTTTCCACCGATTTTCATCGCAATTTGAGGGATAATTTTTCCAGCATGAAACTGGGAAGTTAGATTATAGCTAATCGCTAAGACTGCAGAAATTTTTTCATTTTCAGATCCAAAAAAGAGAATTATGGAATTTTCTTGATATTCTTTTTTGTTTTTTGTCTCACTAGCTAAATCACGAACTTCTTTGGCGTTTGCGCCCTCAAAAAAATGATGAATAAAATTTATTTCACCAATTTTTTGGGTCGTAATATTGCTGGAACTTGCTAATTTTTCTTTTTTCAATTTATCAATTTCTTTTTGTAAGATTTTGATTTCAGAAACTTTAGACTCTCCAAGTTGATAGATTTTTTCTACTACATTGCTCATTGAAGAAATTTCACTTGCTCCGACGACTTCATTTTGAGCGTCTTCATCTCTAAAAAAACATAGATCATCAAAACCTTTTTTGGCATTGTGAAATTCGTTTGTTGGCATTTTAACTTCTTCGAATTGTTGTTTGACTTTTAACGATTCAATCAAGGACTGCAATTTTCTTTCTTGGAGTCTTGAATATTCTAGAGCGAAAAATCCGGTTTTAGCTTCAATTCTTCTGATTCCAGCAGCTATTCCTTTTTCTGAAATGATTTTAAAGATACCAATATTTCCAGTTGATTTGGCGTGAGTTCCTCCACAAAGTTCAATTGATTTTCCCATTTGCAAAACCCGAACTACATCGTCGTATTTTTCACCAAAAAGAGCCATTGCACCTTTTTCTCTAGCTTCGTCAATTGGCAGAATTTCGGTGACAATTGGAGAATTTTGACGAATTAGGAAATTTACCAAATCTTCTATTTGATCAACTTCTTGTGAAGTTAAGGCTTTATTGTGATTGAAATCGAAAGTGAAAGCGCAATCATCAACGCTCGACCCTTTTTGACTGATGTGAGAGCCCAGAACTTGCTTTAGAACAAAATGTAGAAGATGGGTTGCTGAGTGGTTTTGCTCACGAAATTGACGGCTACGATTATTTACTAATGCAATTACTTCGTCACCTACTTTAAAATTTCCACGAATTTCTGAAACGTGATGAATAAATAAATCTCCCGCTGCTTTTTTAGCTTCAAAAATATCGATGACATTTTCAAGTGCGAAGTAGTTTATTAATTCATTTTCTTGGGATTCGGATTTTAAAATTAGATTTCCGTCATCTCCTTTTTGACCACCAGAAGTTGCATAAAACGGGGTTTGATCAAGAATTATTTCAATATTTTTGTCATCTTTTTTGGCCTCAGGAATTTCTTGGCCATTTTGCAGAATAGTTAAAATTTTGGCAGATGATTTAGTGGATTTATAGCCCAAAAATTCAGTTTTTGGTAATTTTCTTTTAAGCTCAAAATAGATGTTACTATCCTCAACCTCACCGCTTCCTGTCCAATTCTCTGAGCTGCGTTTTTTTTGTTTTTCCATTTCTAAATTAAAACCGACAACATCAACTTCGATGTTTTTTTCACGCAAAATATCCTCTGTTAAATCAAGCGGAAAACCATAAGTGTCATAAAGTTTAAAAGCGATCTCTCCAGAGAATTTATTGACTTTAGAATCAATTTTTGTGATCTCTTCGCTTAAAATTTTCATTCCGCCACCCAAAGTTTTGCGAAATCTTTCTTCTTCGGTTTTTAAAGTGTCAATTATTGCAGATTCTGCTCGGATTAGTTCCGGGAAAGCTTCTCCCATTTCCTTGATGAGAGATGGAACCAATTTATGCATTACTGGATCCTTAGCTCCCAGTTTGTGAATGTGGCGCATTGCTCTGCGCATTATGCGCCGCAACACGTAGCCACGACCTTCGTTTGAAGGCATTACTCCGTCAGCAATTATGAAAGATGATGAACGAAGATGATCGGCGATGACTTTGTATGAGGAATCCATTTAATGGTTAGTTGTTGAATATTTACTAAAGATGAATATTAGAAAAATGTTTTTTTAATATTTGAAATTGCTTTTAACATTTCTGCTTCATCATGAATTAGTGAAATCCTAACGAATCCTTCGCCATTAGATCCAAAGCTTGATCCGGCAGCAAAAGCAACGCCCGCCTTTAATATCAAAGCTTTACAAAGCTCAAAGCAACTGGTTGTGTTAGTTTTCTCAAATAAATGAGCAGGTATTTTCCCCCAAAGGAACATGCTGGCTTTTGGCATTGCAATTTCCCATCCCAATTCTTCTTTAAGCAATTTGACGAGGAATTGAGCGCGCTTTAAATAAATTCCCCTGAGATCTTTTAAATATTCATCACTTTTTGTCGATAGAGCTTCAATGGCTGCAAGTTGCAAAGGTTCAAACGATCCGTAATCAAGATAGGATTTAACTTTGTAAAGGGCCGCAACCAACTCCTTATTTCCTACAGCAAAACCAACCCTACATCCTGCCATGGAATAACTCTTGGAAACTGAAGAAAATTCAATAGCAACTTCTTTGGCGCCATCAATTTCAAAAATTGAATGAGGTTTAGTTTTCTCATCAAAATAAATTTCTCCGTAAGCAATATCTGAAATGATGTAAATTTTCTTTTCTCGGCAAAAGTCAACCAATTCTTGATAAAAATCCAAATCGACAATTTGTGAAGTTGGGTTACTAGGATAATTGACGATGACAGCAATTGGTTTTTTTTGGCGATTATTCTCCGTATCGATAACAAAATCTTTAAATTTCTCTAAAAAATCTTCAGGGCCAATGGCTTTGATAGGCATCAGATTGCTTTTGGCAATTATGAAGGCAAAAGTGTGGATTGGATATCCCGGATTGGCAACACAAACAAAATCGTCTGGAGCACTAATGGCGGCGGCAATGCTGGCAATTCCTTCTTTGGCTCCAATGGTGACCAAACATTCATCTTTTGGGTTAAGCTCAACATTGAAACGGCGATGGTAGTATTGGGCTAATGCAGATTTTAACTCATTGATTCCACCAACTGTTGAATAGCCGTAAAGTTTGGGGTTTTTTGCTAATTCGGAAAGTTTGTCGCTGACATGTTTTGGTGGTGGGCAATCTGGATTTCCCATTCCAAAATCAAGAATTTCAAGACCGCCTTCCATGGCTTCAAGCTTTAATTTATGAATCTCAGCGAATATGTAAGGGGGGAGCTTGTCGGCTAGGTAGAATTTATTTTGCATTTATTGGAGGATAAGTGATCTGAGCTCTTTTGAAAAAGAAGTTATTTAAGGCGAAAGAGCTATTTAAATCAATATTAAATATTAGATATCCACCACTAGTGGACACGATCTAATATTTTTAGAGCCTTTATTTTACTAGGGTTGTGGAAATATTTTATTATTCCTGTAAAGAAAATCGTAAAAGATGTTTAGATTTGAGGTGTTGCAAAGATTTTCTAAGGGGAAATTTTAATAGAAAATGAAAAACGATGACACGTAAATTGCCGACATATTCACAATCTACTACACAATCGCCATCCTCGCGAAAGTGGTGATCTTATGAGTTGAAGACGAGGAGTTTTTAAAGAAGATCACTGAATACTGACATGTGGATATTTTTTCACGAGGTGACGGATCAAGAATTTCTAAAGTGGCAAAAATCCACTTAAGAAACCCTAAGTCCAACACGACAAAAACTTAATCACGATGGCAACTTCATGAATTACTTAAATAATTTATCGAAAAAACCTTCTGATTTTTGGCTTTTTTGATTCTCCATGGTTTTGTCGAAACTCTCCAATAACTCTTTTTGTTCAGACGTTAGTTTAGATGGGGTTTCTACAAAAATTTTCACATACATGTCGGCTCTTCTGCCGCCACTATTGATGATTGTCATTCCTTTTGATTTTAAGCGGAACTGATCATTTGTGGACGTTCCTTCTGGGATTGTCAGTTTGGCAGCAACTCCGTCAATTGTCGGAACTTCCACCGATCCACCAAGTGCGGCAGTGGTGATTTTTATTGGAACTTCACAAATAATATCGTCGCCTTTGCGATCGAATAATTTGTGATTTTTGACTGAAATAAATACGTACAAATCTCCAGCTTGACCACCCCTAGCTCCAGCCTCCCCTTCTCCAGAAAGTCTGATCCTATTACCGTTATCCACTCCTGCGGGAATTTTGACTGATAGAGTTTTTTCTTTTTCGACTCTGCCCTGCCCTCTGCAAGATTTACATTTGTTTTTGATGGTTTGACCCGATCCATCGCAAGTTGTGCAAGCTCTTTCAACAATGAAAAACCCTTGTTGAACACGAACTTTTCCAGCTCCTGAGCAAGTTCCGCAAGTTACTGGCTTGCTATTTCCTTCAGCGCCCGACCCTTTGCAAGATCCACATGCACTTGCCACATGAAAACTAATTTTTTTAGCAAAACCTGCAAATGCTTCCACTAGAGTTATTTCTAGATTGTATCTGATGTCGGATCCGCGAATTGCTGAAGAGCGTTTTCTTCCTCGCCCACCTCCGTCACCGAAAATGTCGCCAAAAGAACTGAAAATATCACTAAAATCATTAAATCCTTGGCCACCGCCTTGTCCGCCCTGACTACCTTGCCCACCCTGATCGAAGGCGCTGTGACCATATTGGTCATAAGCAGATCTTTTTTGATCGTCTTTTAGAATCTCATAAGCTTCTGCAACTTCTTTAAATTTTAACTCTGATTTTTTATCTCCCGGGTTGCGATCAGGATGATATTGCATCGCAAGTTTGCGGTATGAAGCTTTTATTTCTTTATCGCTTGATGATTTTGAAACGCCTAATGTTTGGTAGAAGTCTTGTTTGGACATGCTTTATTAATGAAAAATTGCCACCTTGAAAATCAAATTCAAGATGGCAATTAGAGAGATTAAATGAAAATTATAATTTGTCAGAGTTTTTGGCTAGGTAAGAAGCGACACCTTCAGAATCAGCTTTCATTCCTTCAGAACCTTTGTTCCATCCAGCTGGGCAAACTTCACCATGGGATTCGAAGAATTGTAGAGAATCAACCATTCTAATGGCTTCATCAATATTTCTTCCAAGTGGGAGGTCATTGACAACTTGGTGGCGCACAACACCTTTTGAATCAATTAAAAAAGTTCCGCGAAGTGCAACAGCATCGTTGATTAGAACGTCATAATCACGAGCGATGCTTTTGGTCAAATCAGCAACCATTGGAAATTGAACTTGTCCAATTCCTCCATCATTGATTGCAGTATTTTTCCAAGCGATGTGAGAGAAATGAGAATCAACTGAAACAGCGATAACTTCAACGTCACGATCTTTGAATTCTTGTAAACGATTGTTGAAAGCAATGATTTCAGATGGGCAAACGAAAGTGAAATCAAGTGGGTAGAAAAATAATACCCCGATTTTTCCTTTTAAATGCGTGTGCAAGTTAAATTTATCGTTAACTTGATTGTCAGCTAATACTGCGGCCGCAGTAAAATCTGGAGCGATTTTTCCAACTAAAACAGACATATTATTTGTAATTTTTGAGGTTTATTAAAATAGAAAAGTAGAAGGCGGATAATGTAGTTTCGGGTCGCAAAAAATCAACCTAATAAATTTCATATTTTTTATCTTTTTAACTTGCAAAAATCTTTTCTCAAAACTAACTTATCAAACAACATCTTGTGCCATAAATTAGATTTTACCACTAGATGTTGTGTAGAAACCCATTAAATTGCTCATAATTAATAACTAAATAACTCACTAATATGTCCCTACTTGATTCCAAACCAGTTTACAAACCTTTTCACTATCCTTGGGCATATGATGCTTGGTTAAAACAGCAACAAATTCACTGGCTTCCTGAAGAAGTTCCTTTGGCTGATGATGTCCGTGATTGGAAACATAATATTACGGTTGGAGAAAAGAATCTTTTAACACAAATTTTCCGCTTTTTCACCCAAGCAGACATTGAAGTGAATAATTGCTACATGAAGCATTATGCACAAGTTTTCCAGCCTACTGAAGTTCAGATGATGCTAGCTGCTTTTTCCAATATGGAAACTGTCCACATCGCCGCTTATTCTCACTTACTCGACACTATCGGAATGGAAGAGTCTGAATACAGCGCCTTTATGAAATATAAAGAAATGAAGGACAAATATGACTACATGCACAAATTTGGTGTTAAAACCAAGAAAGATATTGCCACAACTCTAGCAGTTTTTGGCGCCTTTACCGAAGGTTTGCAACTGTTTGCATCTTTTGCCATTCTGCTCAATTTCCAAAGATTTGGGAAAATGAAAGGAATGGGTCAAATTGTTACTTGGTCGGTTCGTGATGAGACTCTTCATACTGAATCAATCATAAAATTATTTAGAACTTTTGTGCAAGAAAACCCAGAAGTTTGGGATGAGGAGCTTCGCGGAAATCTTTATGAAGCTTGTGCAACTATTGTGCATTTTGAAGATGCATTTATTGATCTTGCTTTTGAAATGGGAAATATCGAAGGTTTAACACCAAGAGAAGTTAAGCGCTACATTCGCTACATTGCTGATCGAAGATTGAACCAACTTGGATTAAAAGACATCTACATGATTGACGATAACCCACTTCCTTGGCTTGATGAAATTCTCAATGGTGTTGAGCACACCAATTTCTTTGAAAATCGCGTTACTGAATACAGTAAAGCCAGCACAACAGGAACCTGGGAAGATGTGTTTGATGAAATTGATGAAGAGAAAAAAGAAATGCTTAACGTTTAAACGACAATTGCCTGAGAAAAAAACATCTACAAACTTTTCTTCTTGGGCAATTTAGCAAAAATTGGGTCAGTGATTTTAGTTGAAATCAATGTCGCTAGCCAAACCACAAAATAAAGTGGGAATGGAAATGCAATTCTGGATTTATTTTTCCTCAAACCCTTCTTAATAATTCTCGCCGCTTTTTGCGCATCCATTAATAACGGCATTGGAAATTCATTCACATCTGTCATTGGGGTTTTTATATATCCTGGACAAACCACATTTACTTTTATTCCAAGAGGAGCTAAAGATCCTCGAATCGCCTCCCCGTAAACCCTGACGCAAGATTTGCTGGAAGAATATGCCGGAGAACTTGGCAAGCCACGAAATCCAGCCAAAGATGAGATAATAGCAATTTGCCCGAACCCTTGCTTCTCCATGATTTTTATCACAGGATTTATGGTATTCAAAACTCCATTAATATTAGTTTCAAAGATTGCCTTGATTTGACTTTCACTTTCAGAACCTCCCGAAGTTCCAGCTGAAATTCCAGCATTAGCGATCACCAAATCTAATTGATAATCTCCACCAATTTGGACAATCCAATCCCTAAGTTCTTTTTCATCTTTAACGTCAACGATCTTACTGAAAACTTTTGCTCCAAAATTTTGGCAAAGTTGAGTTATTTTGTCCAACCTACCTTGGTCTCTTCCAGTTAAAAAAAGAGTATTATTGGAAGCGGCATATATTTCTGCTAATGCAAACCCAAGCCCGCCAGTGGCTCCAGTGATAAGGATGTTCATGTGTTTAATATTAATTTCTTTTTCAAAATATTTAAGTAAGCGAGTCAAAAAATCTAACGTCTATTTTTAAAAATTATATCTAATTCTAAAAACAATATCTCGATCCACTTCGGTTATGATTTGCTCTGTCGCAGAAGTGGTTTTGAAAAACCTCCTTTTGTCGTAATTATGGTGAAGCTCAAGCCACAAATTTTTGGTCATTTTGTAGGATAAGCGGGTTTTCAATTCTTCAGAGTAGGAGTTTCTAATTTTAAATAAAAATGCTTTCACGTTCAAACGCAATCTTTCGGTCAGCCACAAATTAGCTTTTAGGTTTGGATTGATGATTATTTGTGAATCAAAATTTTTGGTCTCATTATAGCCAATGTTTATGTCTGCCTCAATTATTCCATCAAAAAACATTCTTCCCCAACCAGCCGCATTTGTGGTGTCATAATAATAATTGGAAAATTCATCATACCTGCTGCGATTGTAATAATTGAAATAGTTGGTGCTTTTGGCGATGAGGATTTTACTGGAAACTTCCATATCATAAAGATCGCGGTTCTTTGTTAAAGATTTTCCTGAAGTTCCCGCATATCTGGATTGCTGCAAGAGATCGATCTCATGGATGAATTTTTCTCCCGAATATTGATAGGATCCGGAGATTCTGTATTCTTTGGAATTTTGATCAGAAGAGTAATTTCCGCCCAAAGCGAGATATTGAGATTTTTTGCTATTTTTAAAACGACTCTTTCGTGCGTCGGCAAAAGAATGAGAAGCAAAAAGCAGAATCGACAAGAATAGGCAGGTTAGTGATTGTGGTTTCATTATTGGTGGTTTTTTGGGTTTGGTGGTGGTTTTTTGTAATAATATTAATTCTTTAAGATTGAATTTTTATAGATTTATATACTTGATGATCCTCCGCTAGAGCTTCCAGCATTGTCGTAGGCGATTTTTGCATTTTTAAGCTGGTCTTCAAGACCTTGTGTCGCAATCCTAATGTCTTGATCAGTCTTGCTTAAACCATTGTCACTCCTGATGTCTGCAATCTTGCCCATAACCTTAGAATATTCTTGATATAATGAATACTTCTTAAGCGTCCTGTCGATTCTTTCCTTATCCTCTTGCGCCTTTTTATCATTTTTGTCTTTTTCCAACTGCTTGTCAGCCGCAGCTTTTTCTTGATCTAGAGCGTTTTTCTCCTGCGCAGCTAATGAATTCAACTTGTCTAGTTCGGCTTTTTGCTGCTTAGCATATTCTGCCATTGCAGCCTTGAAATCATCTGCAGCTGATTTTTTTGCGCTATCTGTTTCACCGGGAGTTTTTAATTTAACAGCTGCAGCCACGTCATCTTCATATTGTTTTACAATTAAATCGGAATGATTTTTAAGAGCTTCCATTCTGCTTACAGAGTCTACTGCTGCCCTTTCCTTATATGCAACCTCTTTATCCTTATAGCCACCTTCGGATTTTTTACCCCTGAATGCCTCTCTTGCAGTATCTGTTTTTTGAAGAGTGTTTTTTACAGACCCTATGGTGTTCTTATACATCCAGCCTTTATAGCTCTTATCTTCCAAAGCGTTATATTTATCTTGAAGATCTGTATTTCTTAAAAATCTTTCCCTTGCTGCATTAGATCCTTGATTTGAACTCTTTCCTGTCACGTGACTAAGGTTTTCTTTAAATGCATCAAAACCTCTTTTTGTCATGCCAACATTCCACATATCTCGGTGTCTCTTATTATGATCATCTCTTTTAGCCAAATGCTCTAAATATTTTTTTCCAAACGCATTGTTACCCTTGGATAAATCGAGAGCTTCTTTTGATGTCAAATTGCCTTTCCTGTTAATGTATTCTTGGAATTTTCCCGTATCCATCATATCATTAAACTTGCCAACGTATCTAGTGCTATCTTTACCAGCCCAGTCAGAAACACCTTTTCTTATCGCCCCATTCATTGCATCTGCATCAAAGAGTACGTTTGGATCTCCTTGCTTCTTAATTTTTTCTATTTCAAATTTTATCGCTTTCTTTAATGGCTCAACTACCATTTTTCTTTCCAGTCTTCTTAATGTGATGTCATCGCCTATGCCTTTTTCTCTGGCTGCCGACAAAACCTTTTCTCTTGTGGCCACGTCGGAGGTGTCATTATTTTTATTAGCTCTTATTAAAGCATCGACCGAACGATCATTATAAAGAGTGATTGGGCCCCTAACTGGAGATTTGTTCCTAAAATAATCCACAGGAGCAGTCAGACCTGAAGACCTTGCTTGTCTACCTAAGGCATTTGCCGCCCTTTTAGTATAAGGAGTTGCGTTTACTATAGCGGATCCAATTGCAGATCTACCCTTGCCTAACAGGTCACCAGCTAATGATATTGCTGATTTATTTGTTTCTCCAAAATAGGTTGGCCCAGTATCGGCGGATTGCACTCTTCCATCAAATGTTAGGCCTACCATAGATCCTATAAATCCGGGTATTTTAGCAATTATCATTTTTAGCAAATAAAGCAGTGCTCCAATTTTAACAAAAATCCCAACCCACTCCGCCAGACCTCTTCCGGCTTGACCGACGTAGGGACCAAAGGCAAATATAGCAAAATTCATCGACTCGGTGCAGGCTTTGAAATATAAAAGGTCATTAAAGTTTCTGTCAAGAACAACGGCAAAAAGATAGAGTATCAAAAACAAAGAAACGATTTGCAGTGATTGCGAAGCCATATATGTCAACCATCTTTTAAAAATTTCATCGGTTTTATCGAACAAGACCGTAATCAT
>JBLHTM010000018.1:0-19672 GCA_047627215.1 Rickettsiales bacterium
GATTGATTAAGAATTGTAGGCGGATATTTTTCCTCATGAGGTACCGGATCCGAGATTTTCTAAGGCAGCAAAGCTACCTAAGAAACTCTATGTCCGGCATGACGGTAAATCTTGATGGTGAATTATGACGGTAATTCGTGATGGTGAATTATGACGGTAATTCGTGATGGTGAATCATGACGGTAATTTATGATGGTAAATTGTGGTAGTAATTCATGATTTTAACTTTTTTACAATTTATGCTTGGGCACCAAGGTGGTAATTGGTTTACCCACTCATTTTGAAAAAGATCCCATTTTTTGTTATATAAAGTTCCGATATAAAACCAAGTCCGATTCCTTCTCTTATAAAACTTTTGCTCATCTCCCAATTTCCATTTTAAAAATCAATATTGGTTTTGAATCCGAATTCTTTGTATGCAGACTCAAACAATGGTATAATTATCAAAGTAGGATCAATTCTCACGACGCTATATTGACTTATATGTTAATTTAACTTCTTCTTTTACTGCTAAAGGATGATCTTTATGTATTATTAAAACAGGGTCATAAAAAGGGCGGGGGGCAAATGCTGTTGTTAGTTTCCCTATTAGTGAAGATTCCTAAATAACCGCCACCTCGCAAATTTATGCGATTTGGCAATTTAAGGTTTATCATGCTTTGAGTGATTTCATGATCTTTAAAAACATATTTGTGGCTATCTGAGGTATATTGACTTCCTCTTGTCGAATTCTAAACCAAACCTTTTGATGGTTTTATCTTCCAAATAGTCATGGTCAAAGCATCATTAATTAACCCAGTTTTCATATTATCAGCCATATACCAGCTGATAATTTTCCCTAGAATAAAGATCAATCACCGTTGCCAAATACAGCAATTTTAGTCTTGGCGCAGGCATGCAAAACTTGTGCCATAAATCCCCTTTGTTAATGTGGCGATATTGAAAAGAAAATTGATGCGGATATTTTAATTTTTATAAATTTAATTTACAAAAATTCGTTCCACTACTTAAGAGGACTAAACAATCATAAAATTGATTTTATCCAAAAAAATAGCAAAGAAGAAATGCAAATTAAAGTTGATGGAGTTGAAAGCAAAAACGCAGAAATTGATTTGGTTGATGGTAAAGAACAAAAGGTGGAGGTTAATATTTAAAAATAAATAAAATTCGCAATTTTAATAAAAACCTCAAAACAAAAATTAAATGGAAAACAATGAAAACAATTTAAGATCTGACACAGTAAAAGCTTCAGAATTGCGTGAAATTAAGCATAAATATAAAAATCTAATTGAAGGAGATTTAATATTAAAAGCTGATATTGATCGTTTGATAAGTGATTTTGATGCCTTAAGTCCCGCATCATTACAAAAATGCAAAAAGATTCTTAATCACCTAGAGGCAGATATAGATGAATCTGTTGAAGATGATCAGCGTATGGATGATGAGAGCCCAGTATTGCAAGCTCAAGCAATTGTAGATAATAATCAAAACGATTATTTATTATTCAAAAAGATGCTGAAGGATTTTTATAAAAATTACATATCATCTAAATATGACAAAGAATAAGCATAAAACTGCTAAAAATGATTCTTTGCAAACTAATCTAGAGCGAAAAGTAAGTAATCTATTTGTGCCTTTGGAAATATTTATCCAAAAACAAGCAACGGCAGCGTTATTACTAATTGCAGCAACAATAATAGCGCTAATTTTAGCTAATTTATTTCAAACAAATCCAATTGCTTATATTGCAGAAAAAAAGATAGGATTTTTGTTTGAGGATGGAGGCTTTGGTTTACCAATAATAGAGTGGATCAATAGCGGTTTGATGGCTTTGTTTTTCTTTATTATTGGCCTTGAGATAAAGCGCTCAATTCTTGCTGGAAGCCTGAAAGATCCGCGCAATGTTAGACTTATAATCTTTACTGCTATTGGAGGAATGGTTGTTCCGGGTGCGTTATATAGCATAATTAATTATGGAACGATTGGACAGCAAGGTTGGGCTATTCCTATGGCAACTGATACCGCTTTTGCTATTGGTATATTGTCGTTATTAACTAGACGAGTGTCGGCAGAAATATCAATCTTTCTTGCGGCTTTGGCTATTTTTGATGATATTGGAGCCATATTGATTATTTCTATATTCTACACTGAAAACTTACATTATCTGCCATTGCTTCAAGCTCTTATTCCATTGGTGCTATTAGTTTTTTCTAATAAAATGGGAATTACTAATGGATGGGTATTTAGTATATTAGGAGCAATATTATGGTATTTTATCCATTCATCTGGAATTCACGGCACCTTAGCTGGTTTATTGGTGGCATTTACTATTCCTGCCAGAACCTACATAACCCAAAACTCATTTATTGATAAAACAAGAAATCTAGTAAATATTTTTGAAAATGAAGAAGACAAAGAGGTTTCTATGCTTTCTTCCAAAAGTCAGCATAAATTAACTAAAGAAATGCACAATACTATGGACATCGCCTCCACCCCTCTGCAAAGGTGGGAACAATTACTTATCAATCCAGTTAGTATAATTATCTTACCTCTATTTGCTCTTTTTAATGCTGGAATAATATTATCTTCTGATGCGGTAACCAATATATTGGAATCGCGCATAACTTGGGGAATTATCATTGGATTAGTAGTTGGCAAACCACTCGGAATCGCCTTATTCGGCTATATAGGAATAAAATTCAAAATAGGTGTTTTGCTACCTAATATTTCTTTAAAAAAACTTGTTGGCATTGGCATGATGGCGGGCATTGGATTTACTATGTCCCTATTTATAACAACGCTTGGCTTTGAAGGGCAGCCAGAATTACTTGATGCGGCAAAAATTGGTATCATTATTGCTTCTGTTGTTTCTGCGCTACTGGGAACAATATGGTTTATAACTCAAAGTAAGTGATGTTTTAACATTTAGGTACTGTTAGCTAATTAATTAACTGCTTAGTTCCTAATTATCATGGTTTATCATTTGCTAATTTAAAACTATCAAAAGTAAATCTATGAGAAATATATTGCACTCTAATGCCAAGAAAAAGATCGCAATAAGAAAAGATATTTAAAGCTCTAAAGAGAATAACGTCAAATCCAGATTAACTCTTCCTTCGAACTCCATGGAAAATGGTCTGATAATAAAGCTTCAATTCCAAGTGCCAGAAGAGACTGGTTTGATAAATCCGCAAAAGAATGCATTCTTGATGATAATAGGGCGCTGGAGCCACTAATAAAGAAAGTGGTAAACCTACTTACCATTAAATGAATTGCCAATAATCGTGCTATAAAATGCTATAGCAGATCCTTTTGCCATTTTATAATTATGATAAGTTTAAATCGTTAATCTGGTTTTCGAATATATTGATATTTTCTCCAACCTCTTCAGCATTTTTAAATGTAGCAATATGAGCTACCGCATCTCCGTTATTGACAAGGGGTAGGGTGACTAAGCCAATTATGATTCCCTCATATTTGGAAGTGACTTTGAATTTATACTTGCCGAATGGATCTGATATTATCCCTAGGAGTTGATCTTTTTTGACAAAATCTCCTAGTTTCTTTTTTAAGACTATTGTTCCACTATGAGGAGCTCTCATCCAATAGCTAGATCTGGCAATAAATGTTTCCTTCTTTTTTATTATTTTATAATCATTGTTATTTAGCATCCCAATTTCGCGCATTAAAGATAATATCCCTCGCAAGGCACAAGTTGCTATTTTGTCGTTAAACCTTAAAGCCTCACCTCCTTCAAAGAGAAGCATCGGTATGTTTAATTCTCTTGCTGATTGGCGCAGTGAGCCATCTCTAATGTCGGAATTAATTAAAACAGGAACATTGAATATTTCCGCCAATGATTTTGTTTTATCATCATCTAAACAAGCTCTGATTTGGGGGAGGTTGTTTCTATGTATTGCTGCCGTGTGTAAATCAATGCCATAGTCACACTTACTGACAATTTCTTTCATAAATTTGAAAGCAATTCTTGAAGCTAAAGATCCTTTTTCTGCACCAGGAAAACAGCGATTTAAATCTCTCCTGTCTGGCAAATATCTAGATTTATCATTAAATCCAAAAACATTAACTATTGGTATGGCAATTAATGTGCCTTTGATTTTTTTTAATAATTTATGGTTTAGGAGCCTTTTAACTATCTCAACGCCATTAATTTCATCACCATGTAAACAAGCTGAAACAAAAAGAGTTGGCCCATCTTCTTTTCCTCTAATGACTTCTATGGGAATATTTACCTCAGTAAAATCATAAAGCTTAGCCACCTGCAGGGAAATTATTTTTCTTTCACCGGGCTCTATTCTGTTTCCGTCAATTATTAATTCTTTCATAGATTATCCTTTATTAACCCTACTATTTTTCATACATTTAGCGTTATTTTCGATATATTCTATTATCATTCCAGCAACATCTTTTTTTGTTATTACCTCAATCCCTTCAAGTCCCGGAGAAGAATTAACCTCTAAAACTAATGGACCTCTATCAGATCTCACCATGTCAACTCCGGCAACCCTTAATCCCATAACTTTGGCTGCTTTAATTGCCGTTTTTCTCTCAGCAGAAGTAAGTTTGACAATTGTTGCCGACCCACCACGATGAAGGTTCGAACGAAATTCTCCTGCCGATCCTTGTCTTTTCATGGCAGCCACCACCTTATCTCCCACAACAAAACATCTGATGTCAGATCCTCCTGATTCTTTGATGAATTCTTGAACTAAGAAAAATGCATCCAAACCTCCAAAAGCCTCTATCACAGCTTCTGCCGCTTTTTTTGTTTCTGCCAATATCACACCTTTTCCTTGCGTTCCTTCAAGTAATTTTAATACCAAGGGAGCTCCACCGGCATTGCTTATTAATTCATCAGTATTTTGTCCTGAAAAAGAAAAACCCGTGGTTGGCATTCCTATTTTTTTCTTAGCTAATAATTGATGAGCCCTTAATTTATCTCTTGATCTAGTGATGGCCAAAGATTCATTAAGTGCATAAGTGCCATTCATTTCAAATTGACGGAGTATTGCAGTTCCATAGAAAGTAACGGAAGCTCCAATTCGTGGTATTATGGCGTCGAATTCCAAAACTTCTTTTTTGTAATATACCTTGGGATGATCAGAATTAAGATCCATGTAACATTTTAGATGATCTATAACCCTAACTTCGTGACCTCTTTTTAAGGCTGCTTCCACAAGGCTGTTTGTAGAGTAAAGTTTGGGATTTCTAGATAATATAGCTATTTTCATTTCTTATTTTTATATGCTAGTTCAATTTCGTTGCTAGATAATTTTCCGTGTAAATATTTATGCTCAGGATCAATTATTATATGATTCTTCATGGCGTCTCTCCCAAGTAACATTCGAGATTTCATGTAATCTCTTTTGGTTAGATTAAGATCAATTTCAAAAATATGATCACCAATTTTCAGTTTGGTTTTAATCATTGGGCGGTTTTCTTGACAGCCGCTAGAACTTTTTACATTTCTTTTTTCTATTACAGGGGCTTGACATTTAACTGTCACTTCTTTGTGTTTTTGAATTGGATGGACATCAAATGAAATATACTCGTGACCATTTTTATGAAAAAACTCAATATTTTCAGCGTGCAGGGAGGAAGTTTTTGCACCAGTATCAACTTTAACTTCAATGGCTGGAATACTTAGGTCAGGCAAAGATATAATTTCTTGCCAGCCAATGGTAATCTTATTTTTATTGTCCATAGCCATATGGTAAATTATCTTGATTAATCAGCGCATTCTTTAAATCATTATCTTGCGTAACCCTATTGATAGAATCTCTCAGGGCTGAGTTAATAGTTTTTTTATCAGTTTTCTGTAAAGATATTATAAAATGTGGCCGATCATTCTCTAGATTATATGTTCTACCATATTCAGTACGATTATTATCATTATTAATTAACGCCGCTTTTAATGCTATTTTGACTTTTGATCTGCCTAAAAAGAATCCCCTTTGGGAATTATATTTTAAAGTTTTAAGGGTAATTTTAAGAGTTTTATCTTTGTCAATATATTGATTTTTTTCTTTTAGATTTTGCATAATTTCATATTTAATTAAATTAGCTAAATCTTGATCATTAATAATTTCCACCTCTTCATCACCATATTCCTTAGTTCCAAGAAAATCCTTATTTTGCCTAATATCAATCACTTCAATATTGCTAAAAGATTCATTGATTGAACCTCCAGTTTCTTTGTAATTATTTTCATTCAAAATAGGTGATATTTGCTGTGTTCTAACCAGATCTATTTTTATATTTTGATGTGAACAAGAAGCTATTAAAAGAAGAGAGGCGATGGGGAAAAGAATATTTTTCATTGTTAATTTAATTAAATTATTATTTTTTGATTAAAAGAGTGTTAAGATAATTTTTATTCCTTATCTATACTATCAACTATTATCGCTCCGATTGATGCAGGCATTGATATAATCAATACTCTTTTGATTGCTATCATCATATCATTTATTATAGGTAGTTTATCTAAGGACAATAAAACCAACGCCACCACTATCATAGTGATGATATATGCAGCCAAAATTCTAAAAATAAACACAAAAACCCTTGCCTTAATATTTTGCTGGAAAATTCCTTGATAAGCATAGAATGACAAAAAAGAAAGAGATAGAAATACAATTAATATTAGATTTATTGCAGGCAAACTCTCCCCAGCTCTCCACGCTTCTTCTGAAAAAGAAATTGGCACAGATAAAGCAAAAGCTCCCACCACTATTTGACTTACATCTTCTAAGTTAAAATTTAGATTTAATTTCATTGTTAAATTATAATTTTTTAGAAATGTCTTTATTTATAATATGAACATCTCTTTGAGGAAAAGGAATTTCGATATCATTATCTTTAAATTTTTTCCATATGGCTCTCATCACATCGCTTTGAGGCTCAAATCTTCCTAAAGTGACATCATCAACCCAGAAATATAATAAGAAATTTATTGAGCTATCACCATATTCTCTTAAAAAACAATTTGGCTCTGGATTTTTGCAGCACATTCTATGTTCTCTTGCAGCTTCTAGGATTAGTTCCCGAGCTTTTTCTATGTCAGATTTATAAGAAACTCCCACGTGGACATCCACTCTTCCTTGTTTGTTGGTATATGTCCAATTAATCACATTTTTAGTGATGAATTCTTCATTTGGTATCATCACTTCCTTGCTATCAAAGGTTTCAATTAGTGTGTAGCGAGCGCCTGTGTGTTTAATAAAACCATATACTCCATTTTCCAATTCCACCAAATCACCTTCTTCGATAGATTTTTCAAATAATAAAATTAATCCACTAATAAAGTTTGAGGTGATTTTTTGCAAACCAAAACCAATACCAATACCAATTGCACCACCAAAAAAAGCTAGGCTAGCTAATTTTATATTTAAAATATTCAAAACAGTCATGAAGACTACGAAACATATAAATATCTGATAAATCTTGATAATTAAGGGTTTGTTGGATGGTTTTATTCTTCTTAATCTTCTGAAATATTTAGCTCCTTTATCTAAAAAATAATTTGCTAGAGCTATCAATAAAATAAGAAAAGTAATGCGCTTTATTAACTCATATAAAGATATGTGGATTGATCCTAAAGTGAGGGAAAATTTATCAGAATCGAGAATTTCAACAGTAGATTGTAGATATCCAAAATATCCCAATGTTGATATGGTTATAATTATTACCATGATAAGAGCTTTTACGAACCAGATTTTAGGTTTTAGTAAATATGGGAATATGTTCATATGCTTGTCATGGTGGATAGTTATTGGCGGACAGATAATAGTTATCAATAGAAATATATACAATTAAATTATGTGCCCCTGACTCCTTATATCAAATCTCATCTTTAATTGCGCTTTTAAACAAAATATTTTTGAGGATAAAATTGAAGAGAAAAACCGCCTTTATCGGTGCATAAAAAAGGTTTTTCTTCATCTAGGCATTGATCACGATATGCTGCATATCTTGATAGTCAGATACTTACATTCTAACTGGTAGTGGTTGTTTTATTTGGGAGCGCGCTATTAGACGTTCTGTGGCTGATAATGTGAAGATTAAATTGATTAATGATAATATGGGCTATTTGGAAGGGAAAGGCACATAAAGGTTTGATTTGGCATTCAAAAAGAGGATCCTAATGCGCTTCTGACAATCATAGATTTATGTTCTGAAGGATCGTGAAATTATTTAAAGCATAGGCCTAAAAAGGTAATCGTTGGGACAATTTGGCGGCAGAATCATTTTTTCACGCCCTGAAAACTGAATTAACCAATCATTGTCAATTTAAAAATGTATTATTTGAATATAATGAGGTTTTTTGTAACAAAATAAGTATCTATTCTGCTAATAATTGTTTAGCGCCAGTGAAATTTGAAAAGGTGAATAAAAAATCTATAAAATCTGCCTAATACCATTTCCACAAATTAACTTCTCTCTTAACTTCATCTTTATGATTTTTAATTCTAAAGTTTGCGGTATCTAGATACAGCTTCACTTTATAATTAAATTTAAAAATCAAAATATTTTGTTAAGAGAGAAGTTAATTTATGGAAATGGCATAATTTAGTGTCCGAAAAAAGGTCGTCACATCAGTTATTGGAAAATGGTAGCTGTATCAATGATGTTTTTGATTTAAATCGAGGAAATTTTCAAATACTTAACAAAGCTTGAGAAAGCCTGGTTTCGGTGGCTAATTTTATCCTTTTCTTCTGCTGAAATTTCACTAAAAGTTTTATCCATCTCGTCAGCGGTAAAGATTGGGTCGTAGCCAAATCCATTTCCCCCCCTAGGTGGAAAAGTTAATTTTCCATCAACTCTCCCTTCAAATGATTTTGTTTGATTGTTTTTTGGATCGAAAATGGTCAAGTTACATATGAAATGAGCTTTGATGATTTGATTTTCAAGATCGATGTTTTTTTCAATCAATTCTTGTTTTATTTTCTGAAAAGCTAGGTCGAAATCTTTGGTTTTTCCGTCAATACCCAAAGCAAATCTTGCAGAATGAATTCCTGGTTTTCCGTTAAGAAAATCAATGCACAGCCCAGAATCGTCAGCTAGGGCAACCAATCCAGTTTTTTTGCCATAGTATTTTGCTTTTAAAACAGAGTTTTCTTCGAAAGTTTTTCCAGTTTCCTCAGGTTCTTCTAAATTAAAATCTGCTGCCGAAATCGCTTTGATATCAATTTCCTTGAGCAATTCAGCAATCTCAATTAGCTTACCCTTGTTCCCACTAGCAATTAAAATCTCATTAATTTTCATAACTTACCATAAATTATTCTTTTCCTAGTCTTTGGGCTTCGTCTTCTGAGGTGAGGGCGTTGATGAATTCATCCAAATTTCCGTTGATAACTTCATCGATTTTGTACAAGGTGAGGTTGATTCTGTGGTCAGAGACTCTTCCTTGTGAGAAATTGTAGGTTCTTATTCTCTCCGATCTGTCTCCTGATCCAACTTGCCCTCTTCTGTCGTCCGATCTTTCTTTGTTGATTCTTTCGCGTTCGGCTTCATAAAGCCTAGAGCGCAATATTTTCATTCCTTTTTCACGGTTTTTATGTTGTGATTTTTCATCTTGTTGACAAACAGTCACCCCAGTTGGAATATGCACAATTCGAACCGCACTGTCCGTGGTGTTGACTGATTGTCCTCCTGGACCAGATGCGCGGTAAACATCGATTCTAAGATCTTTTTCTTCAATTTTGATGTCAACTTCTTCAGCTTCTGGCAAAACCGCAACAGTTGCAGCTGAAGTGTGAACTCGGCCTTGGCTTTCAGTTTCGGGAACTCTTTGAACTCTGTGAACTCCAGATTCGAATTTTAGTCGAGCAAAAACATTTCGGCCAGAAATTGATGCCGAAGCATCTTTGTAACCGCCAATTCCAGTGTCGGTGATTGACAAAATTTCAAATTTCCAACCTTTGATTTCGGCATATTTTTGATACATGGCAAATAATGTCGAAGCGAATAAGGCCGCTTCTTCACCTCCAGTTCCGGCACGAACTTCAATGATTGCATTTTTCTCATCAGCCTCATCTTTAGGAAGAAGTGCGACTTTGATATCTTTTTCAAGATTAATAATTTGTTTTTCTAAGCTGTATTTTTCTTCATCCATCATTGTTTTCATCTCTTTATCCAAATCAGGTTCTCTCAAGTCAGAATTTACGCCCTCCAATTCTTTATGAGCTTTGTCGTAAGTATTGATAATTTCAACAATCGGACCTAGATCAGAATATTCTTTAGAAACTTTGGCGTAATCATTGCCGAGCTTGGAAGGATCGAGAAGTTTTTCACCCAAATCATGGTGTTTTTTGATTAAGGATTTGAATTTTTCAGAAAAGGACATTTTTGATTGTAATAGTTTGCTTTGAAAAAGGTCATATCAAAGCCCAAGAAAAGATTTAAGTCAACATTAAGAAACTCATTATTAAAAAATGATCTACTCTAAAGTTTGAATTTTAGACCGCCAATTTTTAGTTTTTCTTAGACTTTTTACCTCAAATATTTATCAATATTTACAAATTTAATTTGATGTTAAAAATGTCAAAACAACTAAAAGAATACAATTCTGATTTTAAGCTAAAAGTAGCTTTAGGATATCTTTCAGGGGGATTCACTATTCTCTAAATATGCAATAAATTTGGAATCTCCAAAGTGATATTTCATTTGCCTGAAAACTGTCCGGTAAAGTTTAGGCACATCAGTTTTGGCTTGGAGCAGATTCTGGGTAGGTTTTTAAAAATTGAACACAGCGCCTCAAATTTCTTTCGTCAATCTTTAAATAACTAGCTAAATACTTGGTGATTGAAGAATAGTAATTAGCGTTTGAATTTAAATTCTCCTCATCAATTCTTTGACCAATTTTCCAGCATGGTTTGCACTGATTGGTTTTTGGAAAATTATTCTATTTTTTTTTGCGTCTAAAATTAAACCATTTAAGTCTCCAACAAGCCTTAAATATTGTCTTTGGATGATAATATTGTTTGTCATTTTTCTAAAACTTGAGTTTAAAATATAAGTTCGGGCTACGAGTAGCCCGAACTTAAAATTAGAAAATTAGATTTGAATTGGAATGTTTTTGGTGTTTTTTGTAAGTGTTTTTTGAATTGTAAGATTCTTTATTATTGCATTTTTTAGCCCTTGGAAATATGTTTTTCCACATATTCATTAACTCAAATAAAATCTAAGTGCTAAAAGCAATTAAAAGTTCAAAAGTTTCTAATAGAGTTTGCCTGCCAATTATTGAAGGTGGCAAAGGTATTGGCGTGACCAGTGGAATCACTGCCGGAGAGTTTGCAAAGGCTGGTGCGGTTGGAACATTCTCAGGTGTAAACGCTGATTATTATGACGAAAATGGCAAATTAGTACCTGTTATTTATCGCGGACAAACCAGAAAAGATCGTCACCAAGAACTAATAGATTATGGAATTAGCGGTGGAATTGCTCAAGCAAGAATTGCTCATGATGTTGCGGGAGGAAAAGGCGCAATCCACATGAACGTTCTTTGGGAAATGGGCGGTGCTGAAGAAATTCTTCATGGAGTTTTGGAAGGTGCGAAAGGACTAATTCACGGAATAACTTGTGGCGCTGGAATGCCTTACCGCCTATCTGAAATTGCCAAAAAATACAATGTTCATTTTTACCCAATCGTCTCTTCAATGCGTGCATTTCGTGCTTTGTGGAAGAGAAGCTATTCAAAAGAAGCTCATCTAATTGGTGGAGTTGTCTACGAATGTCCTTGGAAAGCTGGTGGTCACAATGGTTTGTCCAACGCAGAAGATCCAAATGTATTTCAAGATCCATATCCTAGAGTTGCTGAAATCAGAACTTTCATGAATTCAGTTGGAATGAATGAAGTTCCAATCGTTATGGCTGGTGGAGTTTGGAATATTGAAGAATATGAAGGCTGGATTGACAATCCTGAAATTGGTCCAGTTGTTTTCCAATTTGGAACCAGACCACTTTTGACTAAAGAATATCCAATTTCTGACACTTGGAAACAAAGACTTTTAACTTTGAAAAGCGGTGACGTTTATTTGAATCGTTTTAGCCCTACAGGATTTTATTGTTCTGCGGTTGAAAATGATTTCATCAAAGAACTTCAAGGCAGAGAAATTCGTCAAGTTGAATATCGTGCCAAAGCAGAAGGAGAATTCAGCTCACAAATTCCTTTCGGACAAAGGGGCAGGGTGGTTTATGCCAAACCAGCAGACAAAATAAAAGTCGATGAATGGAATAAAAATGGTTTTGATGAAGGAATGAAAACTCCTGATCAAACTTTGATGTTCGTTGAAAAATCACGATCACAGCAAATCATCACCGACCAAATCAACTGTATGGGTTGCTTGAGTCAATGTCGCTTCAGTAACTGGTCTCAAGATCCACGCAACAATTTCAATAACGGTAAAAAAGCAGATCCAAGAAGTTTCTGTATTCAAAAAACCTTGCAAGAAGTTAGAAAAGGAATTGATATTGAAAACCAATTGATGTTCGCTGGACACAATGCTTACCGTTTTGCTACCGATTCATTTTACGATAACGGATTTGTTCCAACCATAAAACAATTGGTGGACAGAATCATGACTGGCAAATAATTACCTATTAACAATTAATCATTAATTATTATGAATACAAAAATAGAGGAAGCCCTCACTATCTCTGACAGAATATCTGCTGATACTAACTTATTGGCTGATAAAATTGCACTAATTGGAACTGCTGGGGGCGGAGTTGACCCTTTTGTTTTTGGATTGACAGCATTCATCCTAGCTTGTTTTGTTGGTTATTTTGTGGTTTGGAAAGTTACCCCAGCCCTTCACACTCCTTTAATGTCGGTGACTAACGCTATTTCTGGAGTTATTTTGATTGGAGCAATTATTGCTTTAGGTGCTTCACAATCACCCTTTATCTATTTTGTTAGCTTTGCTGCAATTATTTTAGCTTCAATAAACATCTTCGGTGGCTTTGTGGTAACATGGAGAATGCTCGACATGTTTAAAAGTAAATCAGAAACCAAAAAGTCTTAAACTTTCCTTAGTTTTCTATTTTAATTTATTTCAAACTTTTATTTGAGGTTTGAAATAAATTAAACCATGGTAAATATTAAGAAGAATACAACAATTCAAACATGTCTAAAAAATATTTCGGCACTGACGGCATTAGAGGTACCGCAAATAAATTCCCTATCACTTCAGAGATTGCTTTAAAAGTAGGTCAAGCAGTTGGCGCTAAATTCATAAATGGAAATCACCGTCATAGAGTCCTTATTGGTAAAGATACGCGACTTTCAGGATACATGGTTGAATCTGCGCTAACCGCTGGTTTTTTAGCTGTTGGAATGGACGTATTCCTAGTTGGTCCAGTTCCAACTCCAGCAGTTTCAATGCTTACAAAATCTCTTCGCGCTGACATTGGAATCATGATTTCCGCCTCTCACAACCCATTTTGCGACAACGGGATAAAAATATTCGATAAAAACGGACAAAAATTAAGTGATGAAATTGAAAAAGAAATAGAATCCTTGATCGATGGTGATATCACGCCTTACTTAGCGGAACCAGAGATGATCGGGAAAGCCAAAAGAATTGAAGACGCCGGAGGAAGGTATGTTGAATTTGTTAAAAACTCATTTCCTAAAGAAAAAAGTCTAGAAGGTTTAAAAATTGTAGTTGATTGCGCAAACGGCGCAGCTTATGCAATGGCTCCAGAGATTCTTTGGGAATTGGGCGCTCAAGTGATCTCAATTGGATCGTCTCCAAATGGATCCAATATCAATGAAAAATGTGGTTCAAACCATCCTGATCTTCTGATAAAAACCGTTTTGGAAAACAAAGCAGATATCGGAATTGCCCTAGATGGAGATGCTGATCGTCTTTTGGTAGTTGATGAAAAAGGTAAAATCGTTCATGGGGACAAATTAATTGGCCTAATTGCTGAAAAATTGCACAGCACAGGAAATTTAAAAAATGACACAGTTGTAGCAACTCAAATGTCAAATATGGCTTTGGAATCCTACTTGCGTTACTTTGGTGTTTCATTGGTTCGAACCAATGTTGGAGATCGCTACGTTTTGGAAGAAATGAGAAAATCTGGATACAATTTTGGAGCGGAACAGTCCGGGCACATTGTTTTAGGGGATTATTCCACCACTGGAGATGGTTTGATCGCAGCACTGCAAATATTGGAAATTTTATCAGAGAAAAAAAAGACAGTCAGTCAAATTGCTAATATTTTTGAATTAATGCCACAAATTTTACATAATGTAAAATATCAAGGTGACACAAATCCACTGGATATTGAAGAAGTTAAAAAAGCAATTTTAGATGGTGAAAAAGTTCTAGATGGGTCAGGAAGAATTTTAGTTAGAAAATCTGGAACAGAAAAATTGATTCGAATCATGATCGAGGGGAAAGATCAGATTTTAATCAATAAAATCGCTCTTCAAATCGGAGGAGTGATAATTGGAGCATTTAAGTCTTAAAATTGCAATTACTTACTTGCAAGTTAACAAATAAGTTTTTATAGTTCCGCCTCAAATTTTCAGGTGTCCGCGGGTGATTAGCTCAGTTGGTAGAGCATCTCCCTTACAAGGAGAGGGTCGGCAGTTCGAGACTGTCATCACCCACCATCTTTCGTCAAATTTTTATCTGACGATTTATTCGGATTACCAAATTTTTTACTTTCTTTTGTGGGGGTGTAGCTCAGTTGGTTAGAGCGCCTGCCTGTCACGCAGGAGGCCGCCGGTTCGAGTCCGGTCACTCCCGCCACCCACTCATAAGGATTCACATCTTTTTACAAAATCACCAAAAATTCCTTTGTCCGTCTGGTGTCTGCTAAATGACAAGATTTCATTTCTTCACTTTAAAAATCTTCCTTTTAGAAACTTAAATCTGGATTTCCCCATCAAAATTTTTTAAATGAAAATTTATTGATAATGATCAAACCTATTTGTGATTGTTGTTAAAGGATTTGGAGAAAGTTACGTTGCCAACAGAAGTTTTGGCTCCGCCATTAGTGGTGTTAACAGTTAAGTTTCCAACCGGATCAATCGTTCCATCAAAATTTATTTCTCACCAGAAGTGATAAGGGTTTTTTCTGAGTTAATGATTATTTTATCTGAAGAATTTAAATTAACATTGCCAGATCCTCCATTTAAAATTGAGACAGGGCTAAATAATATGTCTTTAGATCCATTCCATAGCTATTAATTGTAACTGCTTTCGCTATGGAATTAATAGTAATTGATCCTGATCCTGTTGATATAATACCAATCATCACAGTTAACTGTACATTTATACTTCATCTGTTTGGTCTAAAATTGGGAAGAAGAACCTTCTATATGACCTGATGCAGAAGATTTTTCTTCCCAATTTTATCCTCAAAAATATTTTGCCTAAATGTACAGTTAGTTGTTATTGTTGGTATAATAGAGTTTCCTATCCTAACTCCATAATTTTTTTCACCATTTCCGTTAGCAAAAACATCACTGTTTGTGGTTGAAACAGACTTTAAAGTCTCCACTTATACTCCATTTAAAGTGATTGATCCGGAGTCAGAAGTTGATTCAGATAAAACTTTACCAACCGATTCAATCAATACGCCAACATTTTTTGATTTTGATCCGTCGGCTCTAAATGATGTTCCTTTAATTATAATATTTCCAGTGCTGCTTTGAGATAAGTAAATTTTAGAACCGTTTTTAATGGAAACCCCGACAGAGGATTTGGAAGAGTAGGATTGGCGGACCTATTAGCTCTATATTTTCAGAATCCAGTTCTTTCAATCACACTGCTATCCGCAAAAATACCAGAGCGAATATATGCTCTTGATTTGCTTTGAGTGGATTCGGTAATCCTTATATTACTATCGCTTGATAGATCAAGTAGCACTAAGTGGTGATTACCCTTTAATGTTGCCAAATACCATAATTAATGGTTGATCCAGAAAATATTCATATACCTTTCACTGTTCCGTTAGGAAGATGATATTTTACCCCTGCCAATCCCAATCTTTCCACCATCCAATATTGTTATTCTGTCAGTTATAATATCCACATCTCCACCATTAGGAATGGCATAGGCGGAGGTTAGGATTTGAATGCTGTAAAATGAGAATATTAATATCCGTTTTAGTAGTCTTTCGAGTCAGGGTTGGAAAAGTGGGCTAATTAATTTGCAAATATTCATCGTGATCTTAAAAATACTATCCACAGGTAAAACATGAGATATTATTAATGACCTATATTGCCTTACGAACTTATTTTTTTATTGTGTAGGGGATGTGTGTCTATTTTTTGTTCTGAATTATTTTTGGCAAAAAGACATTTATGGGTTGTATAGATTTTGATTATACTGCGATAAAACTGATGTGTTAATATGAAATATATTGGATAAATAATCACTATATAATGTCAATTAACAATATCTAAAGAATGGGATAATCTTGAACATCATAAAGTTGATAATGCCACCATTCAGGACGATAAATGTCAAACCCTGCAGTTAGCATTATTCCCATCAAAAGATAGCGATTTTTTCTCTCTTGCGCATTTAATTCTGAAGCTCCGTGATTTGCCTTTACTCCAAACTCATCAAACCCAGTTCCCATTTCCAAATCATTGCCATTTTTATCAATCAAAGTTAAATCAACAGCAATTCCTCGACAATGAGTCACCAATCCAGTTTTTGGATCAGAAACATAATCTCCATCAGGATAGTGCTTAAAAAGAATTTCTTGAACTTTTATGGGCCGATAAGTGTCGAAAATCCTAAATCTAAACCCTTGCTCTTTTGCCAATTTAATAGCTTTTTCCAAAAGATCAGCAGCTTTTTGGTGCAAAAGAGAATAGGGCTGATCATAAACAGTCTGATTTGTGAAATTGTCAGTCGTGGCATATTTGATGTCAATTTCAACATCAAAACCATTTTCTTTGTTGATTGGAATCAAGCTTTTCATAATTTGTGATATTTGAAAATTTTAAAAAGGCTTCAAAACCACTAGGAATACAATTGCAACCATTAACACAGCAGGAACCTCATTAATGATTCGATAAAATTTTTCACTTTTTTTATTTGATCCAGCAACAAAGTTCTTGCGGCATTTCGATAAAAATCCATGAAAACCAGCCAAAATCAAAACTAATAGAATTTTAGCGTGCAACCAGCCTCCAGAAGAAAATCCGATAAAGTAAATCAGCCAAACACCAGAAACAAAACTCGCAATCATTGCTGGGTTAATGATGATCTTTATCAATTTTAATTCCATTGTTTGCAATGTTGTGTCTAGTTCAGAGCCAATTTTGGCTTTGGTGTGATAAACAAAAAGGCGTGGCAAATAAAGCATTCCCACCATCCAAGAGATAACTGAAATTATGTGCAATGATTTGACGATTAAGTATGCGTTATCCATGTGTTTATTTATTTTAGTTTAAAAAACGAAGTGAGAATCTATTGTCAAAATATGCAAAATACAAATTTTTAATTCTTGAAATTATTATCATATTTGATTAATCTGCCGGCTCTTCAACTTTAAACAATCTACCGATATGAAACTTCTATCTGGCAATAGTAATCTGCAATTAGCGCAAAAAGTTGCCAAACACCTAAGAGTTCCTTTGGTTAAAGCTGAAATTAAACGATTTGCTGACAATGAAGTTTTTGTCGAAATCAAAGAAAATGTTCGTGGTGAAGATGTATTCATTTTACAATCAACCTCATTTCCAGCCAATGATAACATCATGGAATTGCTGATCATGATTGACGCTTTGCGCAGAGCTTCAGCCAGAAGAATTACCGCCGTCATTCCATATTTTGGATATGCCAGGCAAGATCGAAAAGTTGGCCCCAGAACCCCAATTTCTGCAAAATTAGTTTCCAACATAATCACAAAAGCCGGCGTCGATCGGGTTTTGACTCTTGATTTGCACGCTGGTCAAATTCAGGGATTTTTCGACATTCCACTAGATAATCTATTTGCTGCACCTGTTTTTGCTCGTGACATCCAACATAATTCTGAAGGTAAAGATTTAATGATCGTTTCTCCAGATGTTGGCGGATTGGTTCGCGCTCGAGTTGTTGCAAGTAAACTAGGAGTTGAGCTTGCTATTGTTGATAAAAGAAGGCCTAAAGCTGGAGTTAGTGAGGTTATGAACATTATTGGTGACGTTTCAGGAAAAGACTGCGTAATGGTCGACGATATTGTTGACTCAGGAGGAACTTTGGTCAACGCAGCTGATGCATTAATTTCAAAAGGTGCCAAATCAGTCTCTGCCTACATAACCCATGGAGTTTTGTCAAACAACGCCGCTTTGAAAATCGCAGGATCTAGCCTAACAAATCTGATCATCACTGACAGCATAGGGCAGGGTGAAGAGGTTTTAAAAGCCAAAAATATTCGTATAATTTCGATCTCCTCTTTGATTGGTGAGGCGATAAAAAGTATTGCCAATGAGCGATCTGTTTCAAGTTTGTTTAACTAAATTTCACATTTAATTTTTATTTTACAAGATGCTTAAAAAACTACTTTCTCAAAATAAATCACTCTTAGAAAAACTCACTAAGACCTTTAAAATAAATGGCGTTGGATTGATTTTTGGTTTGGTGGTTCTTGGTTTTTCAGTTCTTTCGTCTCATGCTCTTTATCATCCAAAAAACATTGTTAAAAGAGGTTTTGAGATCGAAATAAAAACTGCTGAACAAATTGCCGCAGAAAAGAATGCTCCTAAAGTTATAATTGATATTGCCCAAATGATTGCCAATGCCGACCTTAAGGCTGGTGCAAAAGTTTTTAAAAAATGCGCTTCTTGCCACACAGCAAATAAAGGTGGGGCTAATAAAGTTGGTCCAAATCTTTACGCTGTTATCGGTAGAAACAAGGCATCATTATCTGGATTCTCTTATTCTGATGCAATGAAGGAAAAAGGTGGAATTTGGTCTATTAAGGACTTGAATCAATGGCTTAAAAAACCAAAGGATTTTATTCCTAAAAATAAAATGGCATTTGCAGGATTAAAGAAAGACAAAGACCGTGCCAACGTCATAGCTTACTTAAAACAACAAGCAAAATAGAATGTTAGATTTATTGGGGCTATTAGCCGCCGGAGTTTTTGGGGCAATTTTTGGATCTTACTCAACATTGTTTGCATATCGCCTGCCGATCGGTGAATCTTGTTTTGGCAGATATTTTGGCCCCAAATCTCGCTGCCCTTCTTGTAACACAATTATCAGAACTAGAGAATTGATCCCAATTTTCAATTGGCTTTTCACATTGGGTCGATGCACAACTTGTAAAACTAAAATTCCAAAAACCTATCTATTCATTGAAATTGCCACTACAGCTTTATTCATGATTTGTTATTTGCAATTTTCATTTAGTGAGGATTTTATTATTTTTGCAGCACTTTGTGCCTCTTGCGTAGTTATTGTCGCTACAGATTACAGCAGTAAAATTTTCCCTAATCAGGCACTAAATGTAATTTTAATGGCTGGATTAATAAACCGAGTTTTGATTGATGGTGGGATAATTGACATTGTCTTTTCCGTCGCCATTGGTGTGGTTTTTGCTTCAATTTTTTACCAACTTTTTCACAAAAAATTTAGCACTTTTTTAACCAATGAAAAGCAATCCCTTGGCTACGCAAAATTTATCGTTATTG
>JBLHTM010000019.1:0-19568 GCA_047627215.1 Rickettsiales bacterium
GCTCCAGAAAAACCAGACGTTTCACGCTTTGTTGAAATGCTAGAAAATTGGGTAATTGCGGTTTTGTCAAGACTGAAAATTAAAGGCGAAATAAAAAAAGACCGAGTTGGAATTTGGGTGGAATGTGAAGATGAAAATGGCAAAAAATGCGAAAAGAAAATTGCAGCAATGGGAATAAAAATCAGAAAATGGGTCAGTTACCACGGAATTGCCATCAATATCAACCCAAATTTAGCCGGATTTTCTGGAATAGTTCCTTGCGGATTGAAAAATTTCGGCGTCACCTCAATCAGCGATCTAGGTAAAGAAATATCTTTTGAAAAAATTGATGAGATTATTAAAGAAGAATTTTTCCAAATTTTTAAGAATTACCGATAAAAACCAGGCTAATGATTCATTTCAAAAATCCGATTCTTTTTCGCCGAATAATCATAAATCTCCAGACGAGTTCGGTTGAATAAATATTCAACATCCACCACATCAGCCCTTCTATCCTCTTCATTTTTCCAATCATAAAACCTTATTTCTTCACCTTCCCTGACCAAATTTCCTGACCCTATTTCAATTTCTGAACCATCGGAAAAATCATACCCCGTCCAGATCACGGAATCATGACCTGACAAAGCTGCAGCCTCATCCATCTGAATTGAAATTATTAGAAATAAAATTGAGGAAGTTTTTTTTAAAATAGATATTAGGGTTATTTGTGGCTTGAGCATGTTATTTTCGGTAAAATAGATTGACATTTGGTTGATTAAAAACTTAAATACTCGCTCTTTTAAAGCCTGTTCAATTTCTTTTTTGAACAGTTCGTCTAAAATTTGATGTTTTAAAATTTGTCGGGGTGTAGCGCAGCCTGGTAGCGCACCTGGTTTGGGACCAGGGGGTCGGGAGTTCGAATCTCTCCACCCCGACCATTTTTTAAAACTTTATTATTTCTTAAAGATCATTTTTCAATCGATCTTTCTTCCTTTAAAAATCCCCTTTTACAAAATTAAAACTCACTAAGATCCAGCACTAAGCACTTTCAAACTAATGCTTGTGATCATGATGGTGCGAATAAATTGCAATATTGTCGATTGGTTTTTTACCAAATAACGACAAATATTCCGGATGATCATTGATCGATTCAGGGCTGCCATGGCAACAAATGTGATGATTGACGCAAATAACCTGATTGGTTTTTTGCATGACAATGTGCAAATCATGGGAAATGATCAAAATTGCACAATGTTTTTGGTCACGAATTTCTTCAATAATTTGGTAAAAATCACCCTGAGCCGCAATGTCCATGCATCCCGTTGGCTCATCCAAAACCAAAATATCTGGATTCGCAATCAACGCTTTAACAAACAAAGATTTTTGCAATTGTCCACCTGAAATTTGGTGAATAGATTTTTCAATAATTTTCTCCAATCCCAATTTCTTGATTATTGACAAAATAAATGGTCTTTGAGCCAATTTCGGATCTGAATTTAAATTCAAAAAATCAATAACTCGCAAAGGAATTGTTCTCTCAATTTCCAGCCTTTGAGGCATGTAGCCGATTTTTGTATTTTTTTTCAAAAAAACTTCTCCAGAGCTAGGATCTAAAATTCCAACAAGAATGCGAGCAATTGAAGTTTTTCCCCCGCCGTTAGGTCCGATCAGAGTTGTTATCTCCCCTTTTTTTAATTCCAGATTGATATTTCTAAGAATTTCCTGACCGTCAAGCGCAAGAGAAATATTTGTCAATTTTGCCAATTCTGGCATTTCTTCCTGTTTCATTTTTTTAAAAAAGTGGCGGTTTGTGATTTTGCTAGAAAATAGTTTTATCGCAAATCTTGTCAAGGATACAAAAAAACTTATGACTTAAAAATCTTGAGTTATTCTTACGCTACCAGTATCACAAAAATAACTCTTAATAAAAATCATTTAAAAAAAATAAGTATGTTGACTTGAGATGGATAAAAAATAAAATCCTCTTGCCTCCTTTAAAAGGCAAAAGGTGCCTAGTCGTTTCTCCCAAAACGGCTGGGCTTTTTAAGTTTTAGACATCGTCAAAAATCACATCCTTAAATTCGCTTCGAAATGATCATCTACCCAGCTATTGATTTAAAAGATGGAAAATGTGTTCGCCTGCTAAAAGGTGACATGAACCAAGCTACAATTTTCAACGATTCTCCCTCATCCCAAGGAAAAATTTTCCAAGATCAAGGGTTCAAATTCCTACACATTGTCGATCTGGATGGAGCGATAGCCGGAAATAGCGCTAATGAGAAATCCGTTAAAGAAATTTTGAAAAACATCAACATCCCTGCACAATTGGGCGGAGGAATCAGAAATTTAGAAACCATTCAAAAATGGTTAGATTTAGGTTTAAATCGCGTCATTCTTGGCACGGTTGCTTTACAAAATCCTGAATTGGTCAAGCAAGCTGCAAAAAAATTCCCCGGACAAATTGTTGTTGGGATCGACGCCAAAAATGGCATGGTAGCAACTCACGGATGGGTTTCCGAGTCCACAACTTCAGTAGTTGATTTGGCAAAAAAATTCGAAGATGCTGGCGTTTCAGCAATAGTTTACACCGATATTAATCGCGACGGAACGGGTGAAGGTGTTGATTTTGAAGGAACGGCAAATCTTGCAAAACAAGTTTCAATTCCGATCATTGCTTCTGGTGGAGTTGGAAAAACAGCTGACATTGAGAATATTTCCAAACTAGATATCAACGGCGTCATTGTTGGCAGAGCTCTTTATGACGGAAAAATTGACTTAAACTCTATTCAAAAATTCATCAATTAAATTTCTAAAAAACCATGGAACATAAAGAAAATACAATTTACGGAACCACAATTTTGTCAGTTCGCAAAAATGGGCAAGTCGTGATCGCTGGCGACGGGCAGGTTTCTTTTGGCTCTACCATCATGAAATCAACCGCCAAAAAAGTTCGCAAATTAGGGGATGGGTCAATCGTTGGTGGTTTTGCTGGTGCAACTGCAGACGCCTTCACTTTGTTTGAAAGATTGGAAGGAAAATTAGAACAATATCCAGGGCAATTGACAAGGGCTTGCGTTGAGCTTGCAAAAGATTGGCGCTCTGACAAATATTTGCGCAGACTAGAAGCAATGATGATTGTGGTCGATAAAGACACTTCACTAATTTTGACAGGAGGAGGAGACGTTGTTGAGCCTGACGACGGAATCATTGGTATTGGTTCAGGTGGAAATTTTGCACTTTGTGCCGCCAAAGCTTTAATTGAAATTCCTGATTTAAGCGCCCAAGAAGTTGTCGAAAGATCAATGAAAATTGCTGGTGATTTATGTGTCTACACCAACAACAACCTCACTCTTGAAACTTTAGGGACTGCAAAAAAGAAAAAAACTACAAAATAAATATCAATGCTCAAAGTCAGAACATTTAAAAAAATCTTTATTAAATTTTGCTTTTTCTGGCTTTTTTGTATGTCTGCAAATGCAGCAATAAATTTCAGCATCAACGATCGAGAAATTCCTAAAAACAAAATCCTCATCAACGTCTCAACCAGCAAATCTGGTCAAGAGCAGGTGGAGAAAAAAAGCATTAAAGAAATACTCGATCGAACCGATAAAAACCTCACTGGAACCGATTTATTTTCAATCTATTACCAAAAATCTCGCTCGGAAAACATTGAATCTAGCGGGAAACAATCAATAGAATCTCTGTCTGTTGAAACAATTCCTGATTTTTCACAATACCAAGAAAACAAAATCGACATGCTTTTGGTGATTGACGCCAGATTCAATCAATTTTTGGAGCTTGAGATAAAAATCCGCCTTTGGGACATTTTGGATGAAAGACAGCTTTTTGGAAAATTCTATTCTGCCAATAAAGAAAGTTACAAAAAAGTGGCTAGCCTGATTTCTGACGAAATTTTTAAAGCTGCAACAGGTGAGAAAATTGGCAATTTTGACAGTAAAATCGTCTACGTCGCCGAAAGCGGAAAAGCAAAGAATAGGATTAAAAGAATCGCGATGATGGATTTTGATGGCGAAAATCATCGCTATTTAACCAATGGTCGAAATTTGGTTCTTACGCCCGTTTTTTCTAAAGAAAATAATGAAATCCTGTTTGTGAGATTTTTTGGAGACAAACCCCAAATCTACAGCCTCGACATCAATAATGCTTTGGTTAGGAAAGTGGGCGGGTTCAGAGGAATGACTTTTGCGCCGACAATAAATCCCAAAAATCCTGAAATTATCGCCTTCTCAGCCATTGAAAATGGTAATAGCAACATCTACCAGATGGATTTATTTTCCAACCAAACAACGCGTCTGACATATGGCAGAACAATCGATACAACGCCGTCCTACTCTCCTGACGGAAGAAAAATCGTCTTCAGCTCTGATCGAACTGGAAATCAACAGCTCTACGTCATGGATGTTTCTGGCGGGCAAGCAAGAAAATTAAGTTACAACAAAGGCAGTTATTCAAAACCAATGTGGTCACCAGATGGAAATTTCATTGCCTTTACCAAACTTAGATCTAATCAATTTAGCATTGGCGTGATTGATGTTAATGGCAGAAATGAGAAAATTTTGACTGAAGGATATTTGGTTGAAGGAGCTAAATGGTCACCTTCCGGAAGATACATCATTTACAGCAAAAAAGATGGAGCCTATGGCAAGAAAAGTGTCCCTCAGCTTTGGATGATTGATGTTTTAACCGGATTTGAAAGGCAAATACCAACGCCAAAAAATGAGGGTGCAACCGATCCTGATTGGGTAATAAATTAGATTTAAAAAACCCTCGATTACCGACTTCTGGTATTTTCTTTTTGCAAAGGCTCAGCCTGCTTCTTGTTGACAACCCCGCCTTCAGCCTGCGGGGTATTGATGACCTTTTCAACTATCAAACTGTTCACCAAGTGGCAAAGTGAGGATAATTCAGCTCCAAGAAGTGATTGTATCGAATGAACTATGTCACTCGTTATTCCTAAAATAGTTTTCCCTTTCTTCTTTTTTTTCTTACTGACAATCATCTCAATCAGCATATTTTTCTGCTCTTCAGTTAAGCCTTTTAAGGCTTTGATGATAGAGACAATATCGGCAGAATTGAAATCCACATTTTCAAGCACGTCAAGATCGATGTCATGAGGAACGTCAATATGATGATCTTCAGTGTCAACATTTTCAATCAAATAAAGCACTTTTCCAGAATCTAGAACCACGTAAGAACCTTCCGGACCTCCGTCAACGGCGATGCGGAATAGACCAAATACCGAATCACGGTATTTTTCATCCATGTCTTTTAGGGATATTTTTAAAACAATGGGGTTTAAAATTTCTTTGCGCTCGAAATCTTTGATGATCGGGTAAACAACTTTTACAACTTCTCCACCAGCGTCCAATTGCCCTTGCTCCTTTTCTAATTGTTTTTTGATGAGTTCATAAAAACTACTATCTGACATTGGTTGTAATATTAAGGTTGGAATTGAACCACATTTTGGTTGGTTCGATAAATTGTTTCAAGCACTTATTAGCTATTCAAGAAAGTTGACATGACCCATTTTTCTTCCTTCGGCAATTTTTTCTTTGCCATAAAGATGTAATTTTGTATTTTTATTTTCCAAAAATTCATCAATTTTTAATACATCATCACCAATTAAATTTTGCATATAACCCTTTGTATGAAAATCGGAATTTCCAAGCGGTAATCCACAAATAGCTCTAATTAGCTGGTCAAATTGACTGTTTTTACTGGCATCCATTGAAAAATGACCAGAATTGTGAGGGCGTGGAGCAAGCTCATTAACAAGCAGACTTCCATCTTGTAAAACAAAAAACTCCACCGCCAAAACACCAACCAAATCAATTTCGGTAGCAATATTATTGGCAATTTTAAGTGCCTGCTCTTTGGTTTTTTTACTAACCCCGGATGGATAAATGCTTTTTCTTAAAATTCCATCTTGATGAATATTCTTCAAGGGTTCAAAACAAGAAACCTCACCATCAATTCCTTTGGTCACAATTACTGAAATTTCATCACTATAATTAACAAAATTTTCCAAAATCAACTCCCTTGAAAATTTCTGCCAAATTTTTGGCAAATCGCTGTTTTGATCCAAAATTTCTTGACCCTTACCGTCATATCCCATTGTTGTAGTTTTGAGAATTGCCCTAGAATTGTCTTTCTGAGGAAAATTATTTTCCAAATCACTCAAAGAATTAATGGCGTAATATTGCGTGGTTTTAACAGAAATTTGATTAAGAAAATTTTTCTCTTTAAGACGATTTTGGGTGATACGAAGAACATCAGAATTGGGATAAACTGGCTTTTGCTTAGCAACGAAATCAACCGCCTGAACAGGAATGTTTTCAAATTCAAAAGTTGCAACATCAATTTTATCAGCAAATTCTTGTAAAGATTTTTGATCAGAATAGTCCGCCACAATGGTTTGATTAGTCGCAAAACTTGCAGGACAATCTGAAACATCAGAAAAAACGATCACACGATATCCAAGCTGATTAGCCGCCCTGGCAGTCATTTGACCAAGCTGACCACCACCAAAAATTCCAATAGTAGAATTTGGCGCCAACGGTTTTTTACTTTTTTTATTTAACATTTTAAACTCGGTTATTGTGCAGCTGAAGTGGTAATTATTAAATTAGTTTTTACAAAATAGAATCATTTTGCTTAGTGTTTTTTGTGAGTGGAGCTTGCATCTTGCAAGTGACCGAACAAATAACGACGCTATTTCGCAGTAAAAGTAGAATTTAATTCATACATTGCTATGGCGGCGGCGTTGGAGGCGTTAAGACTCTCAACTTCACCATTCATTGGAATCTTTACCAATAAGTCACAGTTTTCTTTGACCAATTTACGAATTCCATCACCTTCACTTCCAACCACAAGCGCTTTGGGGAAATAGTCCTTAGCTTTAGCAATATTCAATTTTGCTTCACCAGCAAGGCCAATCGACCAATAGTCTAATTTTTTTAACTCACCCAAAAAATTATTCAAATTTGCAACATCAATCAAATTCACAACCTCCAAAACCCCCGAAGATGCTTTGGCAATTATCGGGCTTTGAATTGGAAAGTTTCTTGAAAGAACAGCTACATTTAAAAACCCAAAAGCAGCAGAACTGCGAATGATAGCACCAATGTTTTGTGGATCCGTAAGATTATCCAAAATCAGTATTGGGGGGCGATTCTCTTTGTCGATTTTTTTGGTTTGATCCAAAAATTGATTACTAGAAATTAATTCAATCGGAGATGTTTTAAGAGCAAAACCTTGGTGAGTTGCACCTGACGGAAACAGGTCGTAAAAATAATCTTTTTCAACAATTTTAATCAATTCCGACTTTAAATTTACCTTCTTTTCTTTGAGAAAAATATTTAAGTCAGCTTCATTGTTTTTGGCAATTAAGAGTTGATAGATTTTTCTTTTATCATTCAATAAAGCTGAAAAAACAGGATGCTTCCCATAAACAAAAACTTGATTGTTAAGCAAGGAATCGGGGTTTTTAGGCGCGCTTGAAGATTTGAAGGAGCTCTTGTTTTTAAAAGAGTTGGACGACTTAGAGGCGCTTGAAGACTTAAATGAATGCGCCTCCTTAAAGGTGTTTGGTGATTTATTTTTTTGCTTCATCTTCAATTTTTATTTGAGAATCAATATCAGAATCTTTAGATTCTTCTTTTGGGAGCTTTTTAGATTCAATCAAAACTTCCACCTGAACATCTTTTGTGATCCCCTTAAAGACGCCTTCTAAAATTTCTTGTTTTAAATTTTCCTCAATCACTTCTTTAATTTCTTCAAAATCTGGAAGATTTGCATCTCTAGTGTCCTTAATTTGAACGATGTGCCAACCAAATTTGGTTTTGATTGGATCCGAAATTTGATCTTTTTTCAACTTCAAAACCTTGTCAGCAAAATCTTTGTCTAGTTTTTCAGGAATGACATACCCCAGATCACCACCAACTTTCCCACTTGATTGATCCAAAGAGATTTTTTTAGCTATTTGTGCGAATGATGATTTTTTCTTTTTCAAGGAAGTCTGAATTTCTACAGCCTCATTCTCGCTAGCAACCAAAATGTGCTTGATGTGAACTTCTTTTTTTCCAGAAATTTCACTCAAAATCTCATCATACCTATCCTTAACTACCTGATCATTGACTTTTTCTTCGGTCAGATAATCAAGGTATGCTTGACGAATTAGATCTTTTTTGTAAACCGAAACTTTATTTTTGATTTCCTTGTCTTTGGCGATAGGAGATTTTTTAGCATCTAAATCCAATCGTCTTTGGACATAAATATCTTGAGCCAGAGCTTCGATCACTTGAATCGGGAAATCACCAATTGCGACCTTCTTGCCTCCTTGATTTTGAAACATTGAAGTTAATTTTGCATCAAACTCAGATTGATATATCTTTGCGCCATCAACTTTTGCAACCACAGGGTCATTTGTTTGATTTTTCAAAACAACGAGAGTAATAATTGCAGCAAGTGCGACTGATAATATTAGTAATATTATCGTTAATTTTGTTTTTATTTTCATGTTTAGATTTTAATTAAGTTGCTGCAGGTTTAGGCTGCGGTAAGTAAAAAAATTTATTTAAAAATCACAAACTACCAATCACAAAATTTGGATAAGCTCCATGCTGATCACAAATTTTCTTCATCAGATTTGCATCCGGCAAACCGCCATGTTTGATTTTGAGTTTATTTGCCAAAATTCCACCACCGATTAGGGCGCTATCAATTTGGTTTTTATTGGCACCAAGAATATCCGTTTCCAGACCGTCACCAACGGCGAGGATTTTATATTTATCAACATTAGAAAACAACTTAAAAACCTGGTCATAAACCAATTTATGAGGCTTGCCAAAATAGGTCACTTTTCCGCCCATTTTTTTATATTCATTAGCGATAATTCCCGCACAAAGAAGCTCTTCACCGGTTTTTTTTATGACGGTCAAATCAGGGTTAGAGCAAATTAAAGGCAGATTATTTGCCAAAGCAGCCTTTAATTGAGGAATTTTGGTGGAAATGTCGTAATTTCCATCGTCGAAACCCGTGACTAAAGCAAATTTTGCATCATTTGCGTCACTGACCAGATTACAACCAAGACCGTGAAGTAAGTCCGCGTCTTTTTCAGGGCCAATGTAGTAGTAATTTTCAGAATTTTTCGAATCAAACAAAGATTTGTGGGTCGCTTCTCCAGAAGTTAGGATAAAATCATAAAGCTCTCTTTTCATACCTAAATTTTCAAGCAATTCAACCACTTTTTGCGCCCTTCTTGGAGCGTTGGAAAGTAGGCAGATTTTTTTATTTCTCTTGCGCAAATACTCCAATCGCTCAACAGCCCCTTCATAAACGTGAGTTCCATCGTGCAAAACTCCCCAAATATCAAGAATAAAACAATCGTAATTATCAGCTATTGCAGATAGGTCTTTGTGAAAAATCATATGTGTAAATTATAATTGAGATAAAAATTTCTTGCCAATTCGAAGTCCGTGATGATCGATTGAATGCCCCAAACCTTCCAAAGCATGAGATTCAAAAGGGATTTGTTCTTTTTCCATAAGTTCTTTGGCTTCTAAAAAGCAATCAAAAGGAACGACATCATCATCTTTACCATGAATTAGGCAAATTTTTGGCTTAGATATCATTTTCTCACCAAGCCATTTTGGCAAAATAAATCTTCCAGAATAAGAAATTACTCCAGAAATTTGGGTTGGATTACGAAGAGCACTGTAATTTGCCATCATCGCACCTTGAGAAAATCCAATCAAAATCATATCAGAATCTGTCAGGCCAAATCTTTTGAGCTGGGAATCTAAAAAAGCATCCAAAATGTTATTTGCCTCTAAAATTTGCGGGTAAATTATTTTTGGATCGCGATTTGCCAATGAAAACCATTGATAACCACCCAAAAATGAGCCCTCAAGATCAAAAGGGGCATTTGGTGACACAAAATGAGCATCGGGAATGTCATGGCAAAAATCTCTCGCCAAGGCAATTAGATCCTCACCGGAAGAGCCATATCCATGTAAAAAAACTATTAGCTTTTTGGGTTTGTTAGCAGATAATGGCGGTTTTTCAAAGAATTGTAATTCCTGCATCTGGGTTTTCATTTTAATATTATTAAATATTTTCTTCATAAAGGCATAAAAATGCTGACATTAAATAGCATCACAGTTCAAAAAAACCAACAAATAATTTTCAAAAACCTTGGATTTTCCTGTGGTCTTGGCTCTTGCCTAGTTTTGTCCGGACAAAATGGCTCCGGAAAAACCACTTTACTCAAAACCATCGCCGGACTTTGTGCACCAGATTTTGGAGAAATTTTGTGGAATGACGAAAATGTCCAAAATTTCCATTCTGATTTCACCCATGACATCAATTACATTGGACATAAAAATTTTCTAAAACCTCAATTATCAGTTCTGCAAAACATGATGTTTTATGCTGATATTTCGGACACAAAAATCGCCCTTCCTTCCGCAATTAAATATTTTGGCTTAGAGGAAATTTTAGACAAACCAGTAACACAACTTTCCAGCGGTTGGCAAAAAAAGATCATGTTAGCAAAATTGCTTTATTGCCCAAAAACCATTTGGTTGCTTGATGAGCCCACAACAAACCTAGATAGTGAGGCAAAAAAATCACTATTCAACTTGGTTAGTGTCCGCATCAAAGATGGCGGATTGGTAATTATATCAACTCACGACGACATTTTTGACCCAATATCTAGTAAAGTTTTTTTAAAGGATTTTAAATAATGGACACAATATTTGCACCAATCACCGCAATTTCAAAATCAGCAATCATTGTATTGAGGATTTCTGGAGACCGGACACTATTCTGTTTAGAGAATTTGGGGGTTTTTCAGAAATTTGAAGATCGAAAATCCAATTTATGTTTTTTAAAAAAAGATGGCAAAATCCTCGATCAAGCTCTAATAACTTTTTTCAAAAACCCTCACAGCTTCACCGGCGAAGATGTGGCCGAAATTGCAATTCACGGATCGATTTACATTTTAGATCAAATCACCAAATCACTTTTAGAATTGACAAACGTACGTTTGGCAGAAGCTGGAGAATTTTCTAAAAGAGCGTTTCTAAATGAAAAAATGGATTTGGTTCAAGCGGAAGCCATCGTTGATCTGATCGAATCAGAAACCGAAGCACAACACAATCAAGCTTTGCGTCAAATGCAAGGTGAATTGGGAAAAATTTATGAAGATTGGAGACATGAAATGATTGCCGTCACCGCAAACATTGAAGCTTTCATTGATTTTCCTGATGAAGATTTGCCACAAAATATCATCGACGATTTAGAATCAAGGGTTGGCAACCTAAACAGGCAAATTAAAGAACATTTAAATGACAATCGCCGCGGTGAGAAAATTCGCCAAGGGCTAAGTTTAGCAATTATTGGGGCGCCAAATGTTGGAAAATCCAGTCTGATCAACTATCTGGCAAAAAGCGAAATTGCCATTGTTTCCGAAATTGCTGGAACAACAAGAGATGTTATCGATGTCCACCTAAATATTGCCGGAGCATCCGTAATCATTTCCGACACCGCAGGAATCAGAGAAACTGAAAATTCAATCGAAAAAGAAGGAGTCAAAAGAGCATTAAAAAAGGCAGAATTGGCGGATTTAAAAATTTTTGTATCAGATTTGAACGGTCTGGATGACTTCGATAATAATTTAATTGACTCAAAAACTATTTTAGTCATCAATAAAATTGACTTGACTAAAATTGATTTTGAAAAAATTAAAAGCATCAAGCTAAACCACCAACCAATCCTAATTTCCCTCAAAGAAAAAACTAATTTGGATATTCTACTAGAAGAATTGGAGAAAAAAGTTAAAGATCTTGCCGGATCAAGTTCCTCACCTCTAATCACTCACGCTAGATATCGCCATTCTTTGGAGAAAATAGTTGAGAATTTGGAGAAATTTTCTTTGAGCAAGAACATTGAGTTTGCTGGAGAAGATTTGCGATTAGCCATCAGAGAAATTGGTAAAATCACCGGTAGAGTGGAGGTTGACGATATTTTAGACGTGATTTTCTCGGGATTTTGTATTGGAAAATAACTAAAGAAAAATGATTGGACTTTTTGGCGCCCTAGGCATCATATCAGATATTGTTTCGCTGTCCCAAGGAGAGATACCTCTGGGCTCAGTGATAAAAATGATGCCATCCCCTTTTGCCAAAAAGAAGCGTGGAATGTCTGGAGCTCAGGCCAAGAAAAAGATGATGATGCACAAGAGGCGTCAGATGAGAAATTTGGTCGATACGGTGATCGCTCCCAAAGAAAAAAAGATGCAGCGAGACAGGCTGGAAGAGCGAATTGAAGAAGAAAAAGCAAAAATAGACAAAAAAAAGAAAGAGGCACTAACTGTTTCTGAAAAAAGACTTTCCCAGAGTAGAAGCCCTTCAAAAAAATCTGGAGCAATTTCAAATTCAGGAGTTTCAAAATATCGCAAAAAATATGGAAACTATGGCGAAAATGAGGAGGAAGATGAAGAAAATAAACATTTAAGCATGATTCAGCATGTTCTTATTCAAGAAAAGGCAAACCAAGGAGATAGTTTTGTTGATAAAATCAAAAAAAGCCGTGACCAAGATGGTTCATCAAATAAAAATTCTCGGTAAAAAAGCCAATAACAGAATTTAAAAGTTCTTAAAATTTAGAATTATCCACAATTTTCTTTCGTAATTCATCATTAAAAACCCCACCTTACTTTACCACATTATCATAAAGCCCAGAATTCTGATGAATTATAGTTGGGACTTGGTATTAGATTAGAAGAAAAATTGAAAGGTTTTATTTTTTAGAGAATTTAGTGAAGTATGGATGATGCTAGAAATATGGATCAAATTTTATTCCTCACCCCTCTGAGACCTTCTTTTATCATCCCTTTCTTTAATAGAAGCCCTTTTGTCATAAAGTTTCTTACCTTTACAAACCCCAAGATTAACTTTAGCGATATTTCTGGAATTGAAATACATGGAAAGTGGGATCAGGGATAAACCTTTGGTTCTGATTTTCCCCAATAATTTTTCAATTTGTTTTTTGTGCAAAAGCAATTTTCTAGGGCGCATTGGAGCATGATTAAATCTGTTGGCGCCTTTGTATTCTGCAATATGAACATTGGTAAGAATTAGCTCTCCACTCACATCCGCCACATATCCGTCGGCAATATTTATTCCTCCAACTCGCAGTGATTTGACTTCACTGCCCATAAGCATGATTCCAACTTCGATCTCTTCTTCAATCAAATAGTGAAATCGAGCTTTGCGATTATTGGCGATTTGTTTTACAGGCAATTCTTTTGCCGGCTTGTGTTTTATTGGTTGCTTTACGTTCATTTTATTTATTGGCTAATTTTAGCATTTCATCAATCAGATCTTTTGTAACTTCCGGTTTTTCCCCAAACCATTCTTCAAAACCAACCAATCCTTGGTAGATCAACATCCCAATTCCAGTTGCAATTGTATTTCCTTGTTTTTGAGCTGCAATCAAAAGATCTGTCATTAGAGGTTTGTAGACAATATCACAAACTAAGGCAGATTTTTTTAGGTTCTCTAAATTGATTTGCAAAGGATATGAACCCTTCATTCCAAGAGAAGTGCTATTGATCAATAAATCAATTTGATCGAGGTCTGACGATCTTTCCTGCCAATCAATTACTTTTGTTTTTGGGAATATTGTCGCCAAATTTTCTGCTTTAGATTTACTGCGATTGGCAATGATTATTTGCCCAATTCCCGCCTGCAAAAGACCAAAAATAATAGCTCTTGAAGCTCCGCCAGCACCTAAAATTAGAGCTGTTTTTCCCGTAAAATCAAAATCTAGATTAGATGATTTTATGTTTTGGATAAAGCCATAATGATCAGAATTATCACCCCAAATTTTTCCATCTTCATCAAATGAAATCGTATTCACTGCTCCAATTTGTTTGGCACTTTGGCTCAAATTATCACAAATCTTCAAAGCATATTCTTTATGAGGAATGGTGATATTACATCCAGAAAAACCAAGATCTGGAAGGTTCTTCAGGAATTTTTCAAAATCATTAGATGCAACTTTTAGTGGAATATAAATTCCGTCAATGTGATATTTTTTTAGCCAGAAATTATGCAAATACGGTGATAAGGATTGTGCGATTGGATCCCCCAAAACTGCGGCAATCTTGGTTTTTGGGGTAAAATTATATTTTTCTAAAAAGTCAAAATTCATATTATGATTTTATTGTTCCATTAATTTGCGAGCTGCCGCTAAAGACTCATCAGTTATTTGCTCTGCTGAAAGCATGCGTGCGACTTCTTGCTCTTTTTGCGCCAAATCTAAAATTGTAATTTGGGTTTTGGTGATGTTTTGACTTGTGGATTTTTCAACTCTCAAATGATTATTCGCTTTCGCGGCAATTTGCGGATGGTGAGTAACAACCAAAATCTGAGAATTGCTAGATAATAGTTTTAAACGATCCCCAACTGCGTTAGCCACTGCGCCACCAATTCCAGAATCTATTTCATCAAAAATTAGAACTGGGGTGGACTTTATTTCCAAAAGAGCAACTTTTAAAGCCAACATGAAGCGAGAAAGCTCACCACCAGAAGCAATTTTGGAAATGTCATCCAAATTGCTGCTAGCATTAGTTGCGGATGAAAATTTTATATTGTCAATTCCGTTTCTACTGTAATTTTCTGGATTTAGTTTCTCAATTATAACGGCAAATTTTACTGCTGGCATTTTCAAAAATTTAAGCTCATCTTGAACTTTACTGGTTAACTTCAAGCCAGATTTTTTTCTTAATTCACTGAGTTTTTCAGCCTGAGTTAAATATTCTTTTTCTAAAGCACTTTTCTTATTTTCTAAATCCCCAGCCAAAAGTGTGAGATTCTCAACAATGGCCAGCTTGGATTCCGCCTCATTTAAGAAATTAGGCAGTTCATCGATTTTAATGTTAAATTTTCTAGATAAGTTACGCAGCAGAAATAATCTTTCTTCAACATCTTCCAAACTTTCATTTCCTCCGCCAATATTAGACATTATCTGATCAACCAATGACCTAGCTTGTTCGTTTTTAATCGAAATTTCATCAAGAACATTGGTCAATATTTCTAGTTTATTATCCTCTTCATCAAGAAAACTTCCTAAATTTTGATTGCGAATTAATGCTCGATTAGCAGAAAATATTTGACTATCAGCTTCACTGACTTCACTTAAAACTTGACTCATCAAGTGACTAATCTTTTCTGAACTCAATATCACATTACGCTGATTGGTAAGAATTTCTTCTTCATTTTCTTCCAAATCAGCTTCCTCCAATTCCTTAATAATGTGAATCAAATAATCCTTCTCTCTCTCGTTTTTAGCAGCCTGATCATGGAGCTTTTTTAACTCTTTTTTAGTATTGTCCAAATCGTCAAAAACCTGATTAACCTTCGAAAGAAGATCTTTGCTGCTGGCATATTGGTCTAGGATTTTTCTGTGAAAACTAGTTTCCAAAAGATTGCTTTGTTCGTGCTGACCATGAATTTCAATCAATGTTGCACCAATTTTTGCAAGCAAATTCACCCCAACAGCAACGTCATTAACAAATGCTTTACTACTGCCCTCCAAAAGAACTCTTCTTAAAATAAGAATATTTGGGTTTTCGGGGTTGATTAAACCATTTTCTAAGAGGATTTCTTTACATTCCTGATTATTGTTAATTTCAAACTCAGCCACTACCAAACCTTGATTAGATCCTTTTCTAAGTAGGCGGTTATTTGATCTGTAGCCAATAGCCAAACCTAAAGCATCGAGCAAAATTGACTTACCTGAACCAGTTTCACCAGTTAACACTGAGAAATTATTGAACAGCTTGATCTCCAATCGATCAATCAGAACAATATTGTTTATCAAAATGGAATGAAGCACGGTGTTTTCTTGTATTTTAAAGAACTATTACGGAGGGTATAAAACTTAATTATCTACTCTAAATTATCAATATGATATCATAAATCTCTAGGTTCTGTTGAGATTTAATTTTGCTTCAGTTTTTTAGGAAATTTTTAGCGATTTTTGTCTAATTTTTAATAAATATCGAGGATATTTGGGAAAATTATATCAAAAAATAATTCTTCTTAAAATCATGATATTTTAATTCGCTATTCTTAATTTCTAAAGAATTTTTCTACATTAGTAATTATTTCAATTCCAATCTTCACAATCATTTCTTTTTTTACAGCAGAAAAAACGAAAATATGACCATCAATTGATCAGCCAGGACAATATTGTGTATCAAAATGAAACTAGGTGCTGTGTTTACTTGAATTTTAAAGAACTATTGAAGAAGATAAATAGACCCAGTCACCATCTTTTAATTATCAACATCATGTTATTAATACCCAACTCAAAAAAGCCTCAAAATAAAGATTATTTTGTTTTTTCAATAATCGTGACTTTCGTTATGATTGTCGTGGCGACAATTTTTATTTTTTATTCAATTCTTGAATATAAAAACAATAGCTACAAAATTCTAGAAAACGAAGCAACCACCATAGATAATGTTATCGGCAGCTCCTTCGCATACAGCAATCGCATCAATAGCTACATTGGAAATAAAATCGTCAGAAATGGCGCTGAGGATTTGAGTTTCATTCTCGATTTATTCCACGAAGTTGACAAAATGTCTTTGTTTCGCGAAATGAACAATGGCGCCTCAATACTTTCATGGACATCTTTTGATTGGGTAGACAAAAACAATCTTCAGGTTGTTAATAGCGGACTTGGAATTCGTAAAAACCCACCCAACATTTCCTCCAGATCCTACGCCTCAGCATCCAAAGATAATCCTTGGAAATCTCAAATATCATTCCCCATGATTGGAAATCTGAGCCAAACTTGGGTAATTCCTTTTGGCACCGGAATTGCTGACGATGAAGATAATTTTCTAGGGATCGTTGTGGTTGGATTTAATGTTTCAGAGCTTGAAAATAAAATCCAACAAAAACTAACCGATCGATCTGTTTTTGTGGTTCTAGATGAAAACTACAATATAATTTTACAATCATCACCCAATGAATTTGACCATAAAAGCGACTATTACAAAAAAGCCAATCTCCAAGAAAGATTCCCTGAATCATCAGGTCTTTTGAGCAAAAAAATATCCACTCCCAAAAATAAATATTTTTACTATCAAAAAATGGTTGATTATCCCTACATCATTTTGTCGGGATATAACGAAAATTACCTGTATGAAAAATTCATAAATTTAATATTGCCAGATTTGATAGAGTTTTTTGTGATCACCATATTTTTTCTGCTGATATTGTATTTATTCAAAACCAGAATTTTGACTCTTCTGTCAAACGAGAAATCATTAAAAAATAAATTAAAACAATCCAGCCAAGCGAAAACTGATCTTTTGCGAAACATATCCCATGATTTGCGCAATTATATTTCCGGAATTTCTGGGCTAGCAAATATCATGCAATACGATAAGTCTGAGGATGTTCTTAAAAAAGACACTACCGATCAGTTAAAAATCAAACTGACTCAAGACAAAGAATTTTCACAATTAATTTGTGATTCTGCAGATGAAATGCTTGGATATGTTCGCGACTTACTAGATATTGACCAAGCGGAATCTGGCATTATAAGACTCGATACATTCGAGGAATGCGACATAGAAGATCTGATAAATAAAATATTATTTTTAAATAAAGAATTCGTAGAAAGTCACAAAATCAACATCATAACCTCTATTGAGGATGATTTAAAAACAGTAAAATGTGATAAAAGAAGATTGAGGTCGGTTTTTGATAACTTAATTACCAACGCCGTTAAATACAGCCCAAGAGACAGCAAGGTTCATATTTATGCTAAAAATACCGTCAAATCAGGGGGGAAATACATCTATGTCGAAATTTTTGACTCTGGAATTGGAATGGACAAAAAAGAAATAGAAAAAGCGCTGTCTGGTAAAGGTTTGGATATTACAAAATCAAACCTAAAAAAACCCAGCGATTGCCACGGAGTGGGAATGCCTCTAGTAAAAAAGATTGTTGACGCCATGGGGGCAAAAATGGAAATCAATTCCAGCAAAGGAAAGGGGACGTCCGTTAAAATTTGGATTACGCAAAATAATGATCAATAAAGAAATGTTTAAACTTCACGAGCAACTAAAAAAGGATACAATTTTGATTAAAGATTTGGATCTTTGTCAAATTCTACTAATGAACAACTCTCTCTACCCTTGGTTTATCTTAGTTCCAAAAAAACCTGATTTGATTGAAATTATCGACCTTAGTGATTCTGACCAGAAATTGTTGATGGAAGAAATATCGCTATTTAGTAAGATAGTTAATAAAGTTTTTGTTTGCGACAAACTAAACATCGCCGCCCTAGGAAATATGGTCCCACAGCTCCACATCCACATCATCGCACGCTTCAAAGGCGACCCAACTTTTCCCAAGCCAGTCTGGGTGAGTGATGAATGCGTACAATATGATAAAAAAGATTTGGAAAATATTATTTCCAACATCAAGGAGTGCTTAAGTAAATCATGACTTATACCATTTCCATAAATTAACTTCTCTCTTAACAAAATATTTTGATTTTTAAATTTAATTCTAAAGTGAAGCTGTAACTAGATACCGCAAACTTTAGAATTAAGAATTAAAAATCATAAAGATGAAGTTAAGAGAGAAGTTAATTTGTGGAAATGGTATTACATTTATCTAAAAATTGAATTATCTTAAGGAAAGTCGCTCCTCATTTTTATGAAAATAACCTAATTTGAGTGGCGGAATTTTATTTTCCATTTTTACATCCTCACACAATCTCCATACTCACATAATCGTCATCCTCGCGAAAGTGAGGATCTTGGGAGTTGGGATTGATAATCTTTTAAAAGAATAGATTGGTCAGGAATTGTGTACGGATGTTTTTCCCCATGAGGTACCGGATCCGAGATTTTCTAAGGCAGCAAAGCTACCCAAGAAACTCTATGTCCGGCATGACGGTGACTCGTAAATGACAGTAACTTGTGATGGTAACTGATTGTGATTCATGGTGACCCATGATGGTGACTTTTTTACAATTTATGACTATCACTAAGGTGGCGATTGATTTACCTACGCATTTTGAAAAAAATCCGATTATCCTGAAAATTACCCCCATATTTTACGCGATGATATCACAGATCATTGTTAGTTACGGAAAATGTGAGGGAGGTAATTTTCAGGGACATCGAAAATCTCGGACAAATTCTGCACATTCAATTTCTTTTTCTTTTCTCCATTAAACAATATTTTTCCATCCTTCATCAAAATCACCTCATCGGCGTAAAAAGCGGCCAAACTGATATCGTGCATGATGATGCAAATTGTGAGATTGTTTTTCGCGGCTAGTTTCTTGACGATTTGCAATATTTGATGTTGGTGTTTCAAATCTAGAGCTGAAGTTGGCTCATCTAAAAATAAACAGGCATTTTTTTGATTCCAAATTTGCACCAGAACTCTCGCTAAGTGGATTCTTTGTTGTTCACCTCCTGAAAGAGTTGAAAAGTCACGATCCTTCAAATGCCAACCATCAACTTC
>JBLHTM010000020.1:0-16404 GCA_047627215.1 Rickettsiales bacterium
AGTTGTTTTGTGGTTTATGGCCATGATTTCGGTAAATCTTGGTGTGGCGAACTTATTGCCAATTCCAGCCCTTGATGGTGGGCATCTATTCTACTATATTATTGAAGTTATTCGCGGTAAACCTCTTACCGAGAAAGTCCAGATGGTTGGATTTCAGTTTGGCTTTGCAGTGTTGATTTCTTTGATGTTATTTACCACCTTGAATGATATTTACAATCTATTCAAATAAAAATTCCAATTTTCAATTTTAACTAAAAAACTTAAATTATATGACTGACATTAACAAAAATACCAGCGAACTTCTAAAAAAATACATCGAGGGAGTTGAAATGTACGAAGATCAAAAGAAAGATATTTCTGAAAGTATTAAAGAGATTTTTGACGAAGCAAAAGCTACTGGCTTTGACGTTAAAACTATCAGAAAAATCATCTCAATGAGAAAATTGGACAAGGTTCAATTGGATGAGCAAGAATTTTTGCTTGATACTTATAAAGAGGCTCTTGGAATGAACTAATAAAAAAACTGCTATATATCCTTGGTTTGGGATTCTGTGAGTTATGATTGTCATTCTCGCAAATTCTTGGATCTTGTGAGACTATAAACCATTTATTATCTTTCTTAGATCTCGTCTTCATAAGGATTATGATCTCTTGAAGTCACCTAATAGATACTTATTCCAAGGCAGAAAAAAATTCAACTCAACCAGTAAAACATAAATTTATTATGACCAACGAAAAAAAATTCCGTATTGAAACTGACTCATTCGGAGAAATAAAAGTTCCTGCTGAAGCTTATTATGGCGCACAAACACAGCGCTCGATTCAGAACTTCCCGATTTGCAACGACAATGCTGGACATAAAATGCCAAAAGAGATGATTCGTGCAATGCTTTACACCAAAAAATCAGCAGCGATCACTTCCAAAGAATTAATGATCAAAAATCCTGAAGCTAGAGAGTTTAAAAAATTCTCTGTTGAGATTGCTGATGCTATTGTTGGTGCAATAGATACTATTTTGGCTGATTTTGAGAATTTCTATGAAAATCATTTCCCTCTTGTTGTTTGGCAAACCGGTTCCGGAACCCAAACTAACATGAACACCAATGAAGTTATAGCTGGCGTTGCTAATGAAAAAGCAACTGGGAAAAAAGGTGGGAAATCACCAATTCACCCTAATGATCATTGTAACTTGGGGCAAAGCTCGAATGACACTTTTCCAACTGCAATGCACATTGCTACAGTTTTGACAACTTATGAAAAGCTGATCCCAACAATTGTTCGTTTTAGCAACGAACTTGCCAAGAAAGAAAGTCAATTTCAAGACATCGTAAAAATTGGCAGAACTCACACTCAAGATGCAACTCCAGTGACTTTGGGTCAGGAATTTTCGTCTTATAAAGTTCAAATCAAACATGCCCTATTCAATATTGCATATTGCATTGGATCGATTGAAGAATTGGCGCAAGGTGGAACGGCGGTTGGAACTGGAATTAATAGCCATAAAGATTTTGCAAAATTATTTGCCTCTAACGCTACAAAAATTACTAATTTAGAAAATTTACATAAATCAGTTTGTGATTTGGATGTTGTTAGTTGTAGTAGTTTAAACCAAGTAAAAGTTTCATCTTCAAAGGCATTTAAAAAAGGTTTGGCTTTTTCTGGAAAATTTGTTGGTGATAAAAACAAATTTTTTGCACTTTCAAATAATGATGATTTGGTTCAATTTCATGGAGCGTTGAATACATTAGCAACCTCTATCATGAAAATTGCTAATGACATTCGCTTTTTAGCTTCCGGACCAAGATCAGGTCTTGGTGAAATTTCACTTCCTGAAAATGAACCAGGATCCTCAATAATGCCCGGAAAAGTTAATCCAACCCAAGTTGAGGCACTTACAATGATCGCTTGTCAGGTTATGGGAAATAATACCGCAGTGACAATTGGTGGATCAAATGGTCATTTTGAGCTTAATGTTTTTCGCCCAATGATTATTCGCAATGTTATAGAATCAATAAATTTGCTAAATGATGGAATTAACAGCTTTATTGATAATTGCTTAATTGGAATTACCGCTAATGAGAATCGCATCAAGCAGCTACTAGATCAGTCATTAATGTTGGTGACGGCGCTAAATCCTTATATCGGATATGACAATGCGGCAAAAATTGCTAAAAACGCCCATAAAACCGGCGGAACTTTGAAAGATTCAGCTTTAGAGCTTGGCTTTTTAACTGAGATTGGCGGAGAGGGAAAAATCAAGGTTTCAGATTGGGAAGAGATTCTTGATGCCAGAAAAATGGTTTAATTTTAAAGTATTTGTTAATTTTATTTTCCTATACTTTGGTTGAGGGTGGGTTCGATTTTATGATACTTTTTCTTGAGGAGGATTAGCGACAATATAAATTGCAGATATAAAAACCATAGTTACCCCCTTTGCTTATGCTTTCTTTTTCTAAAAATGATTATTAATCATTTTTATGGCGACTAAACCCCATAAAACCTAAAAACGCTGCTTGTATTTTTTTTACGGTTTTATCTTGAAAAATTAATTTACATCGGCTTAAATATACACTTTAAAAATCATAACTAACTAATTTAACTTTAATGCAAGTAGTAATTAACAACAAAGGTCATTTAGAAATGGCGATCCGTAGTTTTAGAAAAAAGACTCAAAAAGAAGGAATCATCAAAGAAGCTAGAAGAAGACAAGCTTTTGAAAAACCTTCTGAGGAAAATAAGAGAAAAAAAGAAGAAAGTTTGGCTAAAACAAAAAGAAGTCGCAGAAGAAGTGCCACTGGCAGTTTCTAATATCTGAAATTTTTCTTAAAAACGCCACGCATTCAACCATTCCCAATCAAATCCACCTTTTCTAATCCATAAAAACCGGACGATGATTGTTACAAAGAAAGATAAAAAACTGATTTTATTCATTTTATCTTCAATCATCGTCTTTTGGTTTTTGTGCCATTTGGCATTGTCAATCTCTTCCAAAATTAATTTCGACAATTCTAATATAAAGAATATCACCAGTCATAGTTCTTCTTGGCTGAATTCTTCCCGAGACATCAAAACAAAAGATCTTAAAAATCGTATAATCCTTTTGGACTTCTGGACTTACGCCTGCGTCAATTGCCTTCATATGATTCCGGAGATCAAAAATTTGGAAATGGAATTTGACAACAAATTAACGGTAATCGGAGTCCATTCTGGGAAATTCGATAACGAGAAGGAAACGTCCAGCATAAGAAAAGCGGTTTTAAAATATGATATTACCCATCCGGTAGTAAATGACGCTGATTTTAAGATTTGGGATGGATTTAAAGTTTCTTCTTGGCCAACTATTGTTTTGATTGATCCTGAAGGTCGTGTTGTCAAGAAATATGAAGGAGAAGTCTCAAGTTCTGTAATTCGTAAAGATGTCAAAAATCTCATCAAAAAATATAAATATCAGCTAAATAGTGCTGGATTGCCAATTGTTTTGGAGAAAAACAAGATAGTTGATAATGTGCTAAATTTCCCCGCCAAAATTACCTTAGCTAAAGGATTTTCATATAAAAATATTTCCAAAACCAACGCTTTAGTAATTGCCAATACTGGAAAACATAACATAATTTTAACTAGTTTTAATGGAAAAACCCTTTTGGAAATTGGCTCAGGTGATTCTGGTTTTGAAGATGGTGATTTTGATAATTCTAGCTTCAATTCTCCTCGTGGATTGATATTTGAAAAAAATATTTTATATGTTGCTGATACTGGAAATCATGCGCTTCGCAAAATTGATTTTGGGACTGGAAAAGTAACTACGATTATAGGTAGTGGAAGGCGAGGGAAAATAATTGGCGTTAAGAATAAAATCAAAGATATCTCCCTGGCTTCACCCTGGGATTTAGAGTTTTTCCCTGACAAAAATAATATCATCATAGCCAACGCCGGAACACATCAACTTCTCAAATATAATATTTCCAAAAAAACTATTAGCCCTTTTGTTGGTAACGGAAAAGAGGATTTGATTGATGGAAAATATCCTAAAAATTCTTTGGCTCAACCAAGTGGAATTAGTGCTCATGGTGAAAAATTATATTTTGTTGATTCGGAAAGCTCTGCTTTGAGAATGGTTGACAAAAGTGGGAAATTAACAACTTTGATTGGTAGGGGACTATTTGATTTTGGATATAAAAACGGCGATTCTAAAAAAGCTTTAATGCAACATCCGGTTGGTCTTGTTGCAGTTGATTCGGGAATTTATATCGCCGATACTCATAATCACGTTATTCGTAAATATAATTTTAAAACCAAGCAAATATATGATTATAGTGGTGGATTGAAGGGGAGTGGAGTTGGTAATAGGGAGGAGACAAGGTATGATGAGCCGGAAGACATTATCGCTGTGAAGGGTAATTTTTATGTAGCTGACACCAATAATAATCGTATCGTGGAACTTGGATTGAACGGAAGCGTGTCTCGATTGATTGACATTGTCCCTCAGATAAAAATGCCGACTGAAGGGTTGCTTGAATATTTGCCAAATTTAACAACGATTTCCAGTCAAAATGTCAAGGAAAATAGTGAGGTAACTTTGGTTTTTGATATGAAAAAAGGATGGAAAGTAAATCAATCAGCACCAAGTTTTTTCAATTTAGTTGAAATAAAAGATAATAAAGACGCTCATTTGATTGCCAGTTTCAGCGACTCAATCATCAGCTCTGGCTCTGTAAAACTCCCTAAGATGTCGAGTGAAAATGAATATTATATTCAAGGCACTGTTTATTATTGCGAAGACAAAAAAGAATCCTTATGTTTAATAAAAAGCTTTGAACAAAGACTGGAGCCAACACCATTTGGCGACGATAAGATCAAAATAATTTTTAATTATCAACAATAAATAAAATCAAAATATGGATATTTCAAAAATCTCACCAGGAAAAGATCTTCCTAGTCAAATCAATGTTATCATCGAAGTTCCAATGAATTCTGATCCGGTAAAATATGAAATTGATAAAGACTCGGGCGCAGTTTTTGTCGATCGTTTTATGGGAACTCCAATGTTTTACCCTTGTAACTATGGCTTCATTCCGGGAACATTATCTGACGATGGTGATCCAGCGGATGTTTTGGTGGTTTCTGACTATCCAATAATCCCTGGTGGCGTTATAGCAGCTAAACCAGTCGGGGTTTTGATTATGGAAGACGAGAAAGGGATGGATGAGAAAATCATCGCTGTTCCCGCTAAAAAACTTAATTCGGTTTATGAGGATATTAACGAATATCAAGAATTGCCAGAATCTTTGGTTAACAAAATCAAACATTTCTTTGAAAGATACAAAGAGTTAGAAAAAGGAAAGTGGGTAAAAGTGAAAGGTTTTGAAGGTTCTGAAAAAGCCAAAGAATTGATCAACGAAGCTTTTCAAAGAGCTCAGAAATAGAATCTTTTTTAACATGATTAGATGAATGTTCTTTTGAGGAAGTGCCGTAAATTAAATATCTTAAAGAATCACCATACTCGTGAAAGTGAGGATGGTGATCGATTTTTTAACGATTAATACGTGTAAGAAATGGAGAAAAGATGTTTTGCCTTATGAGATATCGGATGAAGATTTTATAAGTCAAAAAAATGACTAACAAAATCTAGGTCTGGCATGATTATATCAGGAGAATACCTAACGGATGATTAAGAAATATTATGTCAAAATACGGCCTCTAAACAAGATATTTTGGTGCCAAAATAGTCGATTAAGAATATTTAATCTGTTCGTTTTATTCAAAAGTTAGATCCGCAATTAAAACCTCAATATCCATTACGATAATAAATCGAGTAAATCATCTTTATCTAAAATAATATTTTTGTGTTTTGGTTTTATATTTTGATCAATATGCAAAAAACCGTTATTTATTGGAATGGCTAGATCATACTGATTTAATGGTTGGCAATTTGACTCCGGTAGATAAGAAAATTTATTTTTGCACCATCCATAATTTTCCCTGATTTTAATTAACGGTAATTCGCTTTTGATATTTTTTATATTATCAGGGTTGTAGAAGGCCTCTTTTATTTCAAAAAATCCGGATCTAACTTCATTTCCTGCTTGGCATTGATAGGTCTTGTCTCTGTAGAATAAGTCGCAACCACGATCATAAATATTAATTCTAACCTTGTTTTTCACCTTATTTTTTAAACGAAAAATACTTGGTGAATAAAATTTATTTTGTAAGTTTTTTAGCGAAATAGCTGAAATTAGGAATCCACCAGTTGAGAATTTTTCATAATGTCGAACATAGCTAATTATATATATCTCATCTTTTTCATCCGTTCCCAAAACAACCCCAATATGACCACCATTTCCCAAACTGCTTGATTTTTTCTTTTGGTCAGAGAATTTTCTAAACATTAACAAATCACCTTCTTGAAATGATAAAATGTCATCTATTTTTACAATATCCATTTTTTGGGAAAATAGGCCGTAACTAGCAAGATTATGTTTCAAATCTTTAGGTGAAATGTGATTTTCATCAAGTAGTAAATTTTTTAGATTTTGCATATCACTAGTCCAGATCATGTTGGGTTTTTTGGTAATTGGATTGAATTCAAGGCCAATCAGGTGGCTAATGTAGCTAGAGCAATCATGAGGCATGGTGTGGAATTTGTTTTTGCGAAAATTCGATGTTCCCATGCTGCCACCAAAAGAATATCCGTTGTGAGGGATTATAATCCCTTTGCCTGCTCCAAAAATCGAACCTGGATTAATATTGATTCCTCTTGGATTTTTGTACCAATAAAACAGCGAACTTTTATTCAAATTATCTTGAAGATATTTTCCGTAAATGTCTTTATCAATGGTTTTTAAAGAGACAAGCATAACATTAATTGTTCTGGGAATTGTCAAATCACTCCTAATATGTGAAGAGTCTGGCGCTGGAAAAAGGTCTTTTTGACTGTATATATCGGTAATGATTTTTCCACTGATTATTTTTCCCAATTGGGAATCAGAAAGTTTTAGGCTGTTTTTTATAAAAATATCCAATTTGTTATATTTCACCTGTGGCAAAATATAAGCCGGATCAAGCGTCGGATTTACCATCGACTCATCTAGTCCAAAAAAAGTTAAATTCTGACTGAGATTATTGAAATCTTGCAGGTATTTTAGTTCTTTTTGGAGGTTACTTCTGACCTTATTTATTAGTTTTTGATCAAATTTTATTTGGTTTTTTAAAGAAGAACTAACAATTTTCAGGTGCAGTTGCTGCATATCATATTTTTGAGCCTTTCTAAATTTTTCCGCATTCTCAAAACTTTTTATGGCAAAAGGATGGGTATATTTTTTATGTGATATTTCTTGGTATCTATCTTTTGAAATTGAAACTATAGGACTCTGAACAATTTTGGCAGCATCGCAAGATGTGAGGGGGAATATTAAATATAATATTATTAAAAATTTTCTGATCATTTATTGATTCGATAGTTTTAAAAAGAGCAACATTGTAAGGAATTAAGTCTCTCCCATCAACCACAAATAATCAACACCTAGACCTACTATTGTTTATTGACGAGTCACTTGATAAAGTTTGTTCCGAAATATTAATCGAAAATTTAAAGAAATTAATTTTAAAAAAGTAGAAATAGAAATTATCAGAACCGGAAGAACGGGAATGAGAGCATATCTCGAAGCGCCAAAAACAACCAAATCCATTATTTTAATTGAAGGATATTCCATTAAATGCAAATAAAAAAATGACAGACCTAAAGAATTACATACTAGATATTCCGGATTTTCCAAAAAAAGGAATAATTTTTAAAGACATATCTCCTCTATTGTCCGAAAAATTTAAAGAATCAATTTTAGCTTTAGAGGATTTATTTTCCACCAGTGAATGGGAAGATGTTGATTTTATTGCCGGAGTTGACGCTAGAGGTTTTATTTTTTCATCAGCTTTGGCTATGCATCTAAATAAAGGTGTCGTCATGATTAGAAAAAAGGGCAAATTGCCACCTCCTAATATTGCAAGTTCATATTGCTTAGAATATGGAGAAAATGAATTGGAAGTGAGGGAAGGAGCTGGAAAAATAATCATTGTTGATGACGTGTTGGCAACAGGAGGAACCCTGGAGGCGTCTGCAAATTTGTGCGCGGAGGCGGGTTACGAAGTAAAGGGAATCGCTGCGCTAATTGATCTTAAGTTTTTAAATAATTTCACATGGAACAACATTCATCCCAGATGCGCAATTAGCTATGAAAAATAACAATATTATTATCGCCATGGCTCTCAAGTCGGAATGTCGGGGCAGATTCACTAAGGAAGATATTATTTATACTGGCGTTGGGAAAATCAACGCTGCTTATAATTTAACTAAGTCCATAGCAAATAAATCGCCTAATATCGTTATTAATCTAGGTAGCGCAGGAAGTGAAAAATTTAACAGTGGAGAACTTATAAATTGTACTAAATTTGTTCAAAGAGACATGAATGTTGAGCCGCTTGGTTTTGAAAAATGGGTAACTCCGTTTGAAAATGATGAATCTGCCATATTGAGCTATGGAAAAAGATTGCCTCATCTGCAGGAAGGGATTTGTGGCACGGGAGATAATTTTGATGTTTCAGCAAGTAGAGAAATTTATAATGTGGTTGATATGGAGGCTTATGCTTTGGCAAAAATATGTAAAGCAGAAAATGTAGAATTCATATGTATAAAATATATTACTGATGGAGCTGATGGAAAGGCGGTAGATGATTGGAATGCGGCGCTGGAAGATGCTTCAAGGAAACTATTTGATGAATATGGAACTGTTAAAGGTTTGTTGATTAAATAAAAAAATACCCAAATCCGATTAAGAATCTTAATTCCTAATATCAGAATATTGATTAGTTTAATCTGCTTATTTTGAAAAATAGCATAAGAATTTAATCAGCGATATTCTTCAAACATGAAACAAATTAGCGGCTAGATATAATTTAAAACCTCTTTCTTTGCGGTAAATTTAGGGTTTTAAAATAATAAAGGATGTTGGTTTTTATCGATCTCTTTTTTTTGTGAGAATTTATTTTTTGGGAGGGTTTTTTTGGAAATTAATTCTGAATCACAAATTATTGCTGAGAATTCTCCGTCGACAACTTCGATGCTAATTTTTTGGTTTTTTTCGGCTTTGTTTTTGCTGTTGATAATTTCTTTTTTTGATCTGACTACTGCATATCCTCTAGCTAAGACATTTTTATAATCATAGCTGATTAACAAACTTCCTAAAGATTGAATTTTATTTTGATTGTTTTTTAGGATGTTTTGACTGTGGCTCTCTAGGTTTTTTTGTAGAAAAATAATTTTATTTTGTAGAATTTCATATTTATTGCTGGGTTTTTGAATATGGCTGGTGAGTAGTTTTAGTTCTTGTTCTTTGATTTGTAGATTTTGGTGGAAATTTCTTTTTAGTTTTTCAAATAATTGCTCACAATTGTGACCCAGATCAGCTAATTTATCGTTGGGGTGGATTAGTTTCGATGACAAATTCTTAAGATTTTCTTCCTTATCTAAAAAAGAATTTCTCAAATAGGTTTCCAATCTTTTATTAAGATTGCTGCAGAGATTTTGCAAATCTTTTAAAACTGGAACTGCAATTTCGGCTGCTGCTGAAGGGGTTGCGGCTCTAACATCTGAAACATAGTCAATCAAGGTTGTATCGGTTTCATGTCCTACCGCGGAAATGATTGGAATTTTGGAGTTAAAAACTGTTTTGACTAGCAATTCGTCATTGAAAGACAATAAATCCTCAATTGAACCGCCGCCGCGAGCAACAATAATTAATTCTGGCTTATCTGTTGATTGATTGAAATATTTTATGGCGGAAATTATTTCTGAAGCAGAGTTTTTTCCTTGAACAGCGACAGGGTATAGCAAAAGATGAGTTGGGAATCTGGCATTGATGCGATTGATGATGTCTTCAATGACAGCTCCGGTGGATGAGGTGATGACGCCAATTTTCTTGGGTAGATATGGTAATGTTTTTTTGTATTTTTCGTCAAAATATCCTTCTTCTAGTAATTTTATTCTTCTCTTTTCTATTGCCGCTAAAATGGCGCCAATTCCGGCCATTTCTAGTTTCTCGATAATGATTTGATAATTTGATCTGCCTTCATAGATGGTCACTTTTCCTGATGCCACGACTTCCATGCCATCTTCTGGATCAAAAGAAATCTTGCTTGCCGCCCCCTTAAAACAAACGGCATTTATGGTGGAATTTTCGTCTTTTAAATTAAAATATAAATGTCCAGAAGTGGCTTTTTTGAATCCAGAAACCTCACCTTTAATACGCACATAACCAAAATTATCTTCAACGATTATTTTTAATGATCTAGAAATTTCTGATACTGTGAATTCGTGAATATTGCTCATTTTGATAATTTTTCTAAAATTTCTGGCTCAATCTCTTTGATGGTTTTTAGAAAAAAATCACGCTCAAAAAGACCCAAATGTGGAATATGTAAAGTGTCTGTAAAATCAATTCTTAAATCGTCAATAGCCACAATATCAATGTCTATCTCTCTGGGAGCCCATTTTCCACGATTTATTTTCCCTAAATCGATTTCGATTTTTTGGGTGATTCTTAATATTTCTAAAGGTGTAAATTTATCAAATTCAATGTCGGCGGAAAAGGCGATATTATAAAAATCCATATCCCACTCTTTGGGTGAATTATCCAAGAGCATGGCTTTGTTTTCTAAGGTTGATGATGTTTTTGGATTTGTTAAATTTAAATTTTTTTGCAGTTTTTTGACGGCCGAATCTAGGTAGTATTTGCGATCGTCAATGTTTGATCCTAGGCAAAAAATAATACGTTTTCTTGTCATTGAATTGTTTTTTTTAAAAACTTGGGTTGAAATAATTAATTCGCACTATAAATTTCCGCCTCCTTAATTCAAATAATAAATTACTAATGACCGAAGAAAAAATTGTTGATCAAGAAAATGTTGCAAATGACATTGATCCTAATGAAGAATTTGAGCCTGTGTTAGAAATTCAAGAATCGGATGAAGAGCAAAAAATTGCTTTATTAGAAGAAGAGAATAAATCCTTGAATGACAAGGTTTTACGCATTGCTGCTGAACTTGAGAATACTCGCAAAAGAAGTGCTGAAGAGGTTAATAAGGCCAATAGATATGCTTTAACTAGTTTTGCTGGTGATTTGGTTTTGGTGGCTGAGAATTTTTATTTAGCGTCAGAGAACTTGCCTGTCGAGGAAATGGAAAAATCTGTTGCGGTTAAAAACTTTGCCGAAGCTATGGAAATGACCAAAAAAGAATTGACGAAAATTCTTGAAAAAAAATCGATCAAAAGAATTTATCCATTAGGTGAAAAATTTGATCACAATTTTCATGAAGCAATATCTCAAATTCCCGCAGAAAATGACGATGAAGATGGTTTGGTTAAGCAGGTCATGCAAGCCGGATATTCAATTGGGGAAAGATTAATTCGTCCAGCTTTGGTTTCAGTTGCAAATAAAAGCTAATAAAAGTTAAATTATTGTTGCACAAAACAAATCTAGACGCTAGATTACTGGCTCTTTTTTAAAGCTGCGTATATTTTTGCTCGTCTATTTTTTATTTTTTCGATAAAATTTTAGCTTGGGATTGTAGCTCAGTTGGTTAGAGCAGGATGCTCATAACGTCTTGGTCGTAGGTTCGAGTCCTACCGGTCCCACCAACTACAGCAGCAGTTAATTAAACAATTTTTCCAATTTTTTTTATAGAGAAACAATGCCGAAGATGAAAACAAATAGCAGTGCTAAAAAACGCTTTAAAGTTACCGCAAACGGTAAAATTAAATACAAACACGCTGGAAAAAGACATGGCATGACTAAAAGAAGTAATAGTCAAATTAGAAATTTGAGAAAAGCTGGAATTCTTAGTGAAGCTAAGACTCCCGTCGTTCTTAAGTATAAAATGCCCTACAATCGTTAATTAACAATCTAAACATTTTAAATAAAACATGAGTCACGTAAAAAGAGGTGTCACTAAAAGAGCCCGCCATAAGAAAATAATCAAAATGGCAAAAGGTTACCGTGGAAGAGCAAAAAATTGCTTCCGCGTCGCTATTGAAAAAGTTGAAAAAGCATTACAATATGCTTACAGAGACAGAAGAGTTAAAAAAAGAGACTTTAGAGCCCTTTGGATTCAAAGAATCAATGCAGCTGTTCGCTTGAATGGCATGATCTACTCAACATTCATCAGAGGCCTTAAGCTTGCAAATATTGATTTGGATAGAAAAATCCTCGCTGATCTTGCAGTTAGGGAGCCTGAAGCTTTCGCCAAGATTGTCGAAAAATCAAAAGAAGCATTAAAAAAATAATTCATCAATGCCGATGATCAAATAATTTTTTGATCATCGGCACTTGTAATTGCCCATCAACAATGAAACTCTTCAACATCTACGTCAAAAAATCAGAAAATGATTCAATAGAAGATTTGGTAGTTGTGAAAAGCAGCTTTTCTTACCTCGCCTTCATTTTTAGTTTTTTTTGGTTCTTACAGCACAAAATGTGGAAAGAATCACTAGTTTTTATTGTTGTAAATTCCTTTCTCGCTCTACTTTTTCATAAAAATTTTTTCGGATCTTTTGACTTTATTATAATGGAAGCAGGACTTCTTGCCATTATCGGCCTGAACTGTGGATATTGGTTTGAGCAAAATCTATTGAAAAATAAATATCAATTTGTCGGCAATGTTTTTGGTCAAAATAAAGACGAGGCAAAACTTCGATTTATTTCCAATTGCTTCAAAGTTGATGAAGAAAACCAGCCCTTCTCTCCAAACATAACCGACCTAAAACCAAAACCTAAGAAGACTAATCAATATTTCACAATTTAGAAAATGAAGGAATCAAAAATAGTAATAATTGATTACGATTCTGGTAATTTGCATTCAGTTGAAAACGCTCTTGATCTTGTCAAAAAACCATCTTGTAATGTTCTTGTCTCTAGCAATCCTGAGGACTTGAAATCTGCCACTCATATCATTTTGCCGGGAGTTGGTGCTTTTGGAAATTGCGCCTCTTCTTTAAAGGGAATTTCTGGAATGGTGGAAGAGCTTAAAATTCAAGTTTTGGAAAACAAAAAACCATTTTTGGGTATTTGTGTTGGTATGCAGCTCTTGGCTGATTTTGGTTTTGAACATGGAAAAAGTTCCGGACTTGGTTTTATTGCTGGGAATGTGGTTAAGATTGATGATCAAAATCATTCCTTAAAAGTTCCTCATATTGGTTGGAACAATGTTTCTATTCAAAAACCGCATCCAATTTTGGAGGGCATTAAAGATGATGAGCATTTTTATTTTGTTCATAGTTTTTATTATCAGCCCGCTCATCAAAACGATGTTATTGCAACCGTGAAATACGGCTCAGATCTAACTGCAATAATTGCCAAAGACAATATTGTTGCAACTCAGTTTCACCCAGAAAAAAGCTCCACTTCTGGACTTAGATTATTAAAAAACTTCATCAATTCTTAGTTGAGGTTCTTAACTTGAAAATTATTTTTCTTTTTACCTTTTCTTAAAAAACTCCATGAAAAATAATATTTTACCAAATTGTCCAAAATGCAATTGTGAATACACCTATGAAGATGGATCTTCGTTTGTTTGTCCGGAATGTTTTTATGAATGGATGGATGGTGGGTCAGAAGTTAGTAAAGTGGATGAAGAAGAGGTTGTTAAAGACTCTAACGGGAATATTCTACGTGACGGTGACAATGTTGTGGTGATCAAGGATTTGAAAGTTAAGGGCTCGTCTTTGGTGGTGAAAGTTGGAACTAAGGTAAAAAATATTCGTCTTGCTCAAGGTGATCATGATGTTGATTGCAAGATTCCTGGAATTGGATCAGTGGGTTTAAAGTCAGAATTTGTTAAAAAATCTTAAGAAAAAGTGAAATCTCATTTAAAAAATCTCATCAAAATATCCGGATCGATTACAGTCGGTAACTTCATGAATGAAGCTTTGTTTCATCCTGAATTTGGATATTACAATCAGAAAAATCCCTTTGGAAAAGAAGGCGACTTTGTCACGGCTCCAGAAATCAGTCAGGTTTTTGGTGAGTTAATATCTGCATATCTAATCAATCTTTGGCAAAGTAATTATTCTGGTCAAAAAATCAATTTGGTGGAAATGGGTGCCGGAAAAGGCACCTTAATTAAAGATGTTCTAAATTTTGCTCAAAAAATTCCCGATTTCTTCAATAAAGTTAATATTTCAATTGTTGAAATAAGCCCAAAATTGCGAGAAGTTCAAAAACGTAATTTGTCAGAATTTCAAATTGATTGGCATCAAGATTTTGCCAGTTTCTATGCCAAAAATAACGAAGATCCGATCTTTTTTATTTCCAATGAGCTATTTGATTGTTTTGCGATTAATCAATTCGTTAAAACCGAAAATGGAGTGATGCAAAGAATGGTTGGTCTTGACGAAAATGACGAATTGCAATTCGTTGCCGGCAAAGCATTTGTCAATGAAGAGGTGAAAAACAAATTAAAGAAAAATGGTGATATTTTTGAATTTAGTCCAAATGCAGAAAATTTCATGAATGATCTCACATTTGCAATCAAAAAAACTGGGGGAATTGCCTTGATAATTGATTATGGATATTTGGAATCTGGAAAAAACACTTTGCAAGCGGTTAAAAATCATCAATATTTAGACGTTCTAAAGGAGGTTGGGAATGCTGACATTACTGCCTTGGTTGATTTTCCTAACCTTGCTAATATCGCTCTTAAAAACCAATTGGAAGCCTCAGTTATTTCCCAAAGAGAATTTCTTTTGGCTCTTGGAATTGAAACTAGAAGAGAAAAATTATTAGCAGGAAAAAGCCCAGAACAACAAAAAGACATCAATAGCTCGATTGATCGCTTGATTGATGAAAAGCAGATGGGAGATTTATTCAAGGTTTTAATCTGCTGGTAAGCCATGAAACAAGTCATTGAGAAAAAATACACAATATTGATTGGCAGAAGGCAGCCAGCTCATCAGGGTCACTTGGATTGCGTTTTAGATGCGGTGGAGAGTGGTGCGATTCCTGTGATATTTCTAGGCTCGGCAAACGACTCTAAAAATTTTTATTACGACCCAATCTCAAACCCACTAACTCCAAAACAGCTGACGCAGCAAATGGAATTTATCGCCGAAAAAGAAGGATTGAAGGATTTTAAAATCATTGAACTTGCTGATTTCGGAAACCCCCAATTGTGGGTGAGGGCGGTTGTTGATTTGCTAAAAAAGCATTTTCCTCAAGAAAATTTAAACCAATTCTCGTTTCATTTCTTCCCCAAGGAAAATCAGAAGAAGAATTCCAATAAAAACATTAAAACTCTGGATTTTTATGTCGATGCATTTGAAAAATACGCAATAAAATCATTAATATTTGCTGGACATGAGGAAAGTAAAAACCTCAACTCAGCTTATTTTAGAATTAAAAACGTTAATTCAGAAAATTTCGGGAAAATAAAAGGTAAAAACAAAATTCCATATCGCAGCCAAATAATCAACTTGGCAAATCAAGCTAGAACAGAAAATCAACAAAGAGGGTTCACCCAAATTTTGAAAAACATAGACGTAACAATGTTTGACCTAAGTCTAAATCGCTTAATCAAAGAATGTGGCTTAACGATGGAAATCCTCAATGATTTATCCGAAAACAAAGAAATTTTCACCTTAAATGAACTAATTGTTTTGCTCAAAAAGGTCAAAACCTAAAATAATCTTAAAAACCCCCCCAATTTTGATAAATTTTTATTGATTTTTTAGCGCGGATTAATATGTTTCACTCTCTTTTTGTTTTGCCTGTCACTAACAACATTAAATTCATCTTTTTTGATGATTAATTTTTCGTGTCACGATAAAAACAATCAGAATACTTTTTGCGGATGGGTGGCCGAGCGGTTTAAGGCAGCAGTCTTGAAAACTGCCGTGCGTTTATAGCGTACCGTGAGTTCGAATCTCACCCCATCCGCCAGTTTGGCATCAAAAAACTCTCTCTCCACTCAAATTTTCAATATTTCATCTAGCCCTACAAGCCCAGCAATGGCGGCTTCTTAGCCAGTTCAATTTTCCATTTGGGTCGTTCCTTTCTCTCTCCATAAACTCATAAATTTTGCTAAAATAGGGGTAAAAATTCTCCCTTTCTCCGTTTGGGTCGTCCTTATCCATTTTCGGAACGCACTGATAAACATTGGCTTGGCGGAATTCGTGACGAACTTTTTCAAGTGGGTGGCGGATGAATTTTTAGCGGTTTTTGCGAACTTTTCGCCTTATTCTTATTTATGCATTTTTCTAAATTGGAATCGAAATTGATCAAACTTAAATCAATAACAAATAAAAATTGCAAAGCCTGAATAAAATGGGCAAAATGATTTTTTTCAATTATTCAAGACTTTCAA